>JAOTUY010000074.1 GCA_029863625.1 Acidimicrobiia bacterium | reverse complement strand
ACCCTGTTCTGCTCCCCATGGTTTTGAGCCGTTAGACAGCGCGAAACCTAGGAGCAGACAGGGTGCAACCGCGTCAACCCTCTCCAAACCACCCACGGATACAGCAGGAGAGCGCGTTATGTGCCACCCTCGATTGGTGTCAGCTGATGCCGAGTCGGCCTCTTCGGGTGTGGCCTCGGCGGCGGGAACGGGTCTGGTCTGGGACGGTGAGCTCGACAGCGAGTGTTGCGGCCTGGTCGATGGTGATGGGGTTGCCGTTGAGGTCGCGGGGTTGGTAGGGACGGCCGCTGGTGGCGATTGCCCAGGCCCGGCAGGCCAATTTGCGGGCGATGGCGGTGGTGGCTGAGATGTGGTTGTGGCCTCGTTCGACCATGAGCCGCCGGTAGAACTCGGCGAGTTGGGGATCACCGCGGCGGGCGACGTTGGCGGCTTGGTAGAGGGCCAGGCGCAGCTCGGATGGTCCTTGTTTGGTGATCTTGCGTGAGGGCGTCGCGGTCAGCCCTGAGGACCACACCGACGGGTTCAACCCGGCGTGGGCGACCGCGGCTTTGGCAGAGGGGAACTGGGTGGCGGTTCCCCACCAGCCCCGAATCGCGGATGCGCAAACCGGGCCAAGGCCAGGGATCGACGTCAAGACATCGTCGGGCCAATGCTGTTCCCACAGGCTAAAGGCCTGGCTGGTAGCGCCGGCGTGGCGCTCATCGGCGATCTCGATGTGACCGAGCATTGCGGTCACTTCCCAGCCGAGCGCGTCAAGATCGAGACGACCCTTCCAGAACCGGGCCCATCCTGTGGCCGCCCCCTGCACGCAGGGGGTTTGTCGGTGGGCCCACCTGGACTTGAACCAGGGGCCTCATCCTTATCAGGGATGCGCTCTAACCAGGCTGAGCTATGGGCCCAAATGAGAGCGTTATGGTAGCAAGCCAGTTGAGCGACCAGAGCCGGTGAGTTTTGGACCATGACATTTGAAGCACCCGGTATGAGGGGCGTGATTTGGTGTGGATCGCGGCAGTCGTGGAAACCGACGATCGCCGATCCGAAGCGATCGACATGCTTGTTCGAACGGAGCTGCCTCGCGACCCCCGGGCCGCGCTTGGTACCGTGATGGAGTGCGAGAACGGGCCATCACCCTGGTGATCATTACCTTGCTTACCGCCGCCTGCAATGCAGAACCAGATGTCACCTCGACCAGCGCCCCGCCCGTCACGACAACCACCACGACAACGACCGCTTCGACAACGACCACGACGGAGGTTGAGGTTCCCAATGGCTATGAACCAGTGGAGATCGAAGGGGAGAACATCCGGTTGGCTCTGCCAGATTCGTGGGTAACCGTCGATCTCACCCGGGAAGGATGGGAAGAGCTGTTGGCGGAAGGTCTTGCTGCGATTCCGGCCGCGTCGGAGCTCGTCAGCGACGAAGGTCAGGCCATCATCGGCCAGGGAGGGCTTCTTCTCGCCTATGACTTTGAGCATCAGAATGATGACTTCGTCACCAACCTCAATATTCTCTCTGCCGACCGTGGTCCGCTGGATGACCCCGAAGTGATCCTCTCGGTTTTGACCGAACAACTCGAACAGATCGGCGTGGTCGACGCGGCCGTCGACCTGGTCGAAGTCCCGATGGGCGCCGCCATCAGGGTGAGTTACGGTCTACCCCCGGAAACGGGCTTCACACACAAGACGGTCCAGTACTACGTGTTTGGACCCGGTACGGTTTACATCGTCACCTTCAGCACCAAAGACCTCGTCGATCTCGAAATCGTCTTTGAGACCGTTATGTCCACTTTTGACGCCATCGACTAACGATTCACACCCCGTTGCCCGGATATGATGAGGCTCACACGGGGATGTAGCTCAGTTGGAAGAGCACCTGCTTTGCAAGCAGGGGGTCGTCGGTTCAAGTCCGATCATCTCCACGGAGATAGCCGGTCCGGGCAGCCGGAGGGTCGAAAGACCCCTACGATTTGCGCCAGACACCACAAGGAGCATTGCATGCAGACCGCAGTCATCGTCGACGCTGTACGGACTCCAACCGGCAAACGGAATGGCAAGCTGAAGGAGTGGCACGCCACCGATCTCGCTGCTCATACCCTGGCCGCCCTCACCGAGCGCAACGGTCTTGACCCGGGCTTGATCGACGACGTGATCATGGGATGCGTCTCCCAGACCGGGGAGCAGGGCGTCAACATCGGGCGCAACGCGGCGCTCGCAGCGGGATTTCCCGAGGAAGTACCCGGCACGACGATCGACCGCCAGTGTGGGTCGAGCCAGCAGGCAGCCCACTTCGCTGCTCAGGGAGTGATGGCGGGCGTCTACGAAATCGCTATTGCCGCTGGGGTTGAGTCGATGACTAGGGTCCCGATGTTGGTCACCGCACAGCAAGGACCGGGAGTGCCGTTTGGACCAAGAATGCTCGAGCGGTACGACTACAGTCTCGTGCCGCAGGGCGTGAGCGCCGAGATGGTGGCCGATAAGTGGGGAATCGGCCGGGAAGAGCTCGATGTTTTGTCCCTCGGTTCGCACCAGAGGGCGGCTCAGGCCACCAAAGAAGGTCGTTTCGATGGCCAGATCGCTCCTGTTCCCGTGACGGTTGACGGCGCCGAAGAGCTGATGACCGTAGACGAGGGGATCCGCTGGGAAACCTCGTTGGAGAAACTGGCTTCACTCAAGCCTGCCTTCAAACCGGATGGAGTAATCACCGCCGGGAACTCTTCGCAGATATCCGATGGGTCGGCTGCGGTGTTGATCATGAGTGAGCAGAAGGCTCAGGCTCTGGGTTTGCGACCCCGGGCGCGATTCGTGAGCTTTGCGCTGGCCGGCGTGGACCCGGTGATGATGTTGACTGGTCCTATTCCGGCCACTCACAAGGTTCTGGATCGGGCCGGTCTGACCATCGATGACATCGACCTGTTCGAGATCAACGAGGCCTTTTCGTCCGTAGTGGCTGCCTGGAGGCGTGAGATGCCCGGCGACGATGCGGGCTTGTGGGAGCGGACCAACGTCAACGGCGGTGCCATCGCACTGGGGCACCCACTCGGCTGCAGCGGCGCAAAACTGCTGACCACGCTGGTGCACGAACTCGAGCGGTCCGGAGGTCGCTACGGGCTGCAAGCCATGTGCGAGGGGGGCGGCATGGCGAACGCTCTGATCATCGAGAGGATCTGAGCAGTAGCGGGTTCCGGGTACGCTGCGATCCGTGACCGACATATTCATCGCCGTTGCTATCGGAGTGACCATCTTCTGGGTGATCCGGAAGATCCTCATCATGCTGGCCACGCCCCCTCCCGTGATAGATCCCGGAGAGATCATCGAGGTCGAGCACCACTATCGGTGTTCGGTCTGTGGGACTGAGCTGATCGTCACAGCTGCCTCGGTCACCGAGACTGATCCTCCCAAGCATTGCCGAGAAGAGATGACCCTCACCTGGCACGGTGGCACGTGATCCACAGGGTGTTGACATGTCTGGGGAAAACTACACGCGTGTAATTCTGTTCGAGACGTCAGAAACGACGTTCAGAACAGGGAGAATGCCACTACCGGTAGTTGGTCGTCATCAGGAAGCCGGCGGCGATACCGAGTAGTCCAACCCACAGTCCCCACCCACCAAACGTGTTGGTAAGCACGTAGTTCAGCACCACCAAAACGACTCCGAGACCCATCAAGCCGAACATGGTTACCACATACCAGGTAGGCGAGGCGCCTTTGACCTTGGAAGCGGGCGTCGAAGGGGGAGTGGGGCGCCCAGGTCGGTTCTTCTTCTTTCGGACCTTGGATTTTGGCATGGCGGCAAGAGTAGTCGAGAGTGTTGGACCTGTCAGTCCCTCAACGAGGTAGGCTCACCGCCCCATGAGAGTGCTCGTCCTCGACAACTATGACTCCTTCACGTTCAATCTCGTCCAGTACCTGGGCGAGTTGGGAGCCGAGCCGCTCGTGGTTCGCAACGACGCACTGGCGCCCGCCGAGGCGAAGCTGCTCGACCCAGATCGTCTGGTGATCTCGCCCGGTCCGGGCCGTCCCGAGGCCGCCGGCTATTCGATTGAATACATCGAGGTACTCGGACCGAGCGTCCCCACACTGGGTGTGTGCCTTGGCCATCAGGCCGTGGTCATCGCCTACGGGGGAGCAGTCGATCCGGCACCGGAGATACGGCACGGCAAGACGTCGGAAATCACCCACGATGGGGCGGGAGTCTTCGCCGGCCTCAGTAACCCATTTACGGCGACCCGCTACCACTCTCTGGCCGCCTCTCGGATACCCGCCGAATTGGAGGAATGCGCCTGGAGCGAAGAGGGAGTCGTACAGGGGGTCCGTCATCGCGAGTATCCCGTGGTCGGCGTCCAGTTTCACCCCGAGAGCATTCTCACCGTGGAGGGAAAGGCGCTCCTGGCAAACTTTCTTGCCGGCTGATCACGACCCTGGCAGCCGGAAAACGCCGTCGGCGGATTCTTCGACCATCCCCTCGTCAGACAACGTTTTGAGGGCGGTGGACACTTGCCGTTTATCCAGATCGGTTGTCGCGGATAGCTCCGTCAGGGTTGAGGCGCCCCGCGCCACGAGCCCGCGGACAACAGCGCCCCTGGCTTCTCGCCGGGAACCCCTAAACCGCCCCTGCGAAGGCGGGGCGACATAGGTCTCCGGTCCCGCACACCAATCCTCCACCGGGCATTCCCCACAGGATGGTTCGACGGGCCTGCAGATTCCCGCGCCCAGGTCCATCAGAGCCTGGTTCCAGTCGGCAGCCCGACCCGAGGGCAGCTCCCCTCGGGCCACTTCGGCCAGCTCTGGGCCCCTCAGAGGGCGGCCCAACCAGCGGCTCAGCACTCGTCGGAGGTTCGTGTCCGTGGTTGGAACCTGCTCCCCGTAGGCAAAGCACGCAACGGCCGCCGCGGTGTAGGGACCGATGCCCGGTAGAGCTTGTAAACCCGCCGTGTCGGGGGGCCAACCGTTTCCGGCGATCCGACGAGCGGCTTCCTGGAGCCGGATAGCCCGCCGGTTGTACCCCAGACCGGACCACAAGGCAAGCACCTCGGCGGCCGGGGCTTGTGCGATCGCCGCCGGCGTGGGATAACGAGCCATGAAGCGTTCGAAGAACGGTACGACGCGGGCGGCTTGGGTCTGTTGAAGCATTATCTCACTGATCAGAATCGGCCAGGGTTCATGGTTGGCTCGCCAGGGAAGCTCACGCCGGTTCGCTCCGTACCAATCGAGGAGCGCCTGGTTTCTTCTTGCGCCGGTCAACAGCGCTAAGGCGCGGCGGTCGTGGTCGTAGGCACGGGGGCCTTGCCCAGGGTCACCGAGACCGTGCTCCCGGGGTCGACCTCGACGTCGGCTGCGGGGAATTGCTCGGCGATCAGACCGTCCCGTTCGGCGGAGACCTCGATCGTCGTGGCATTGACTCGGATGTTGAGACCGAGCGCCTCAAGGGCGGCACCTGCCTGGTCCACAGTTGTCCCGATGAGGCTCGGTATCACAACCGGTTCGGGGCCATCTGAAACGTACACGGTTACCAGGTCACCTTTGTTGACCGTTGCGCCGGCGGCCGGATCGGTTCTGACGACGAAGCCCTTGAGGATCTCCGTTGAGAACTCGGTGTCGAAGACCACCGTGAGTCCCAGGTTGCCGAGAATGAATCCGGCGTCGCCCTCCGAACGCCCGGTCAAGTCGTCGGGAATGGGAAATTCCTCGAGGCCCGTCGAAACAACCAGGTTGACTGCGGTACCGCGGGCAGCATCCTCGCCGGCGGGCGGATCCTGGGAGATGACTTCGCCGGCCGGTGCTTCCTCGTCCGGTATCTGCTCAACGGTGCCAAGCACCAGGCCCGCCTTCTCGATCAGTTCCGTGGCTCGAACCAGATCCTGGCCGATCACGGGAGGAACCGGGAAGGCCTCAGCGCCGAGCGATACGTAGACGATGATGAACGCCCCGTCCTCAGCCTCATCGCCGGCCGGCGGCTTGGTGCCGATGACCCGTCCTTCCTCAACCTCCTCGCTGGCGTTGGGCTCGGGGATGACGTTGAACCCTAGTTGTTGAAGCTCGAGGAGTGCCTCAGCCTGGGTCATGCCTGCCACGTTGGGGATCACGATGAGGGTCGGATCAGGCGAGCCTGGAGCTAGAGCACGCAAAAGCAGAAAGATCCCGACTCCGAGCGCAACCACCAGTGCGAAAGTGGCGATGATGAAGGGAAGTTGACTGCTGCTCGGTTCGGGCGGGGCGACCTGGCGGTAGATCTCGTCGGGTGTGGCGGTGGGGGGCGGGACGGGTGACGGCTGGATCAGTTGGGTGGGTGCCCCCGCGGACGGCACCAATGGCGGCGTTTCGCCTCGCAGGAAGAGGAGCAGAGCTTGCCGCAGATCATCGGCAGTTTGATAGCGAAGCTCCGGATCCTTGTCGAGGGCGCGCATGACGATGCCGTCCAAGGTGGGCGGCACGTCCGGGTTGTCGAGCGACGGTTGCGCCGCCAGAGATGAAACGTGCTGGTAGGCGACCGCCACCGGGTTTTCGCCCGAGAATGGCGGCCGACCGGTGAGCATTTCGTACATGACGACCCCCAGGGCGTAGATGTCCGATCGCTCGTCGGCAGGTGCTCCCTGCGCTTGTTCCGGACTGAAGTAGGTGGCCGTGCCGATAACCGAGCCCGTTTTGGTTAGCTCTGAAGAGTCATCCCAGGCCCGGGCGATGCCGAAGTCGGTCACCTTGACTGTTCCGTCGGGGGTGAGGAGCATGTTGCCGGGCTTGATGTCACGGTGAACGAGGCCCGATCGATGGGCGACGCTCAATGCCGCCGCCACCTCTGCACTGATCTCGATTGCCCGCCGTGGCAGGAGCGGGCCCTCTTCGCGGAGCACGTCACGTAGGGATTTTCCCTCGATCAACTCCATGACAATGAAGTAGGTGGATCCTTCCTGGCCCCAGTCGTAGATACCGACGATGTTCGGGTGGCTGAGATTGGCGGATGCCTGGGCTTCTCGCCGGAAGCGCTTGACGAAGGCCTCGTCGGAACTGAATTGACTATGAAGCACCTTGACGGCCACGCGGCGACCCAGCAGAGTATCGCGGGCCTCGTATACGTCGGCCATACCGCCCCGGGCGATATGGCCGAGTAATTCGTAGCGGTCGGCGAGCGTGCGCGTGGATTCCATCCCTGGCGATTGTAGGGGGGGTTTATCCATTGTTCTGAACCCAATAGGCAAGTATTTCCTGGGCGATGGGCGCGGCCACCGACCCACCCGTCGCGTTCTCACCCGCTTCCCCCCCCGATTCGACGAGGACGGCAAGCGCGATGGTTGGTTGTTCAACAGGCGCGAAACCAATGAACCACACGTGGGGAGGGCCAATGCCGGTTTCGGCCGTGCCGGTCTTTCCCGCCACACGAACGTTCGGAACGGTGGCGCGGGTTCCCGTGCCGGACGCAACCACTCGCTCCATGAGGTCCGAGATGATGGCCGCGGTGGAGGGAGATGTGGCCCGCTGAAGCAACTCCGGCTCCGTCTCAGAAATCACTTTGCCCTCGGCATCGAAGATATGGGACACCAGCATCGGTTGCATGATGATCCCGTCGTTGGCGATCGCGGCGGCGACCAGCGCCATCTCGAAGGGGGTGGCCCGGACGTCCCTCTGCCCGATGGCGCTCTGTGCCACGGCGGGCAGATCATTGGAGAATTGTGAGGGCTGCGGGAAGAAGGAATTCAATATCGGAATCTCAAACGGTGTGACCTGATTGAAGCCAAACGCTTCAGCTTCCACCGTCAGAGCCTCGGCTCCTAGCTGCAGTCCGAGCCACCCGAACGCGGTATTACAGGACCGGCGAAAGGCGGTCTGGAGGCTCACCTCGGTGCCAACTCCGCAGGTTTGGCGATCGAAATTGCGAATGACCTCAATAGTGCCGGGCAATTCGAGCTCCAGCGGGTCCGGTAGCAGGGTGTCCGGGCCGGCGGTTCCCGACTCGATCGCGGCCGCAGTTACGAGCACCTTGAAAGTCGATCCTGGCGGGTAGGTGCGATTCGTCGATCGGTTGGCAAGCGGTTCGGACGGGTCGGCCAGGAGAAGCTCACGGGTAGCGATAGCCTCGCCGCCCAGAAACAGGTTCGGGTCGAAGGAGGGGTTCGATACCATGGCCAGCACCTCTCCGGTGTCGGGTCGGATCGCGACCACCGAACCACGCTGATCTCCCAGGGCCGAGTGGACAACTTGTTGAAGACGGTGGTCGATGGTCAGCTGGATGCTCTTCGGACGGAGATCGCCTCCCAGCAAAGCGCTCAGAAGGTCGGACATGGTCAGGTCCCGCTTCGACCGGAGATCCCCGGCGTACACGAGTTCAAGGCCGTCGTCACCGAAGTTCAACGATGAGAAGCCAACGAGATGTGCGTACAGCTCTCCCTCGGGATACGAGCGGCTAAACCTTTGCGGGTCGTTGGGATCGGGAATCGACTCCGCCAAGACCTGCTCATCCGCCGACAGAATCAATCCCCGCTCTTTCCCGGTACGGCTGGCAATGACTCGCGGATTGCGGTCATCGTCCCGATAGCGCGGTCCGGCGATCACCTGCAGATAGGTCACATCGAGAATCAGCACTGCGAACGCAACGAAGAGAGCGGCGGCCAGGCGGCGCAGCGGCTGATTCATGCCCGCTCCTCGTGGGAGATTCGGGCGAGCAGAGCCAGCAGCAAGAAGTTGGCCACCAGGGAGGATCCGCCATAGGACATGAACGGAAGGGTGATGCCGGTGAGCGGAAGCAAGCGCATGACACCACCGATGATGAGAAAGGTCTGCAGGCCGAGCACGAACGCTAGGCCACCGGCCAGGAGCTTACGAAAAGTGTCGCGGGAACGGATCGAAATCCCGAACCCCACGGCTACCAGCAGAGCAAACGTTGCGATGACGGCCACGCTGCCCGCCAGCCCAAGTTCCTCTCCGACGGCGGCGAAGATGAAGTCGGTTGATGCGTTGGGGATCCGGTCGGGCGTTCCCAATCCCAGTCCGGATCCAGACAGACTCCCACTACCGAATGCGAACAGACTCTGCGCGATCTGGTATCCGGTGTCGGAAAAGTCGGCAAAAGGGTCCAACCAGGCACTGACCCGTCGCTGGACGTGCGTGAAGGACAGCCAGGCTGCGAACGCGCCGGCTCCGAAGAGGAACCCTCCGCTGGTGAGGTAGACGACGCGGCCCGTGGCCGCGTAGAGCATGGCAATGAACAGGGCGAATAGCAGCATCGAGGCGCCAAGGTCGCGTTGGTATACGAGTACGACAAAGCTGGCTGCCCAGGCGATCACCAGGGGGGCGAGCTGCCGCAACTCGGGCAACCGGTAGCGGCCCAGTGGGCGACTCTGAACACCGAGCACCGCCTGTCGCTCACTGAGATAGGAGGCAAGAAACGTGGCGAGAACCAACTTGGCAAGCTCGCCGGGTTGGAACTGCAATCGGAGTGGGCCGGCCTCGAACCGGATCCACAGGCGCGAACCATTCTGTTCAAACCCACGCACCGGGAACCCCCAATCGGTTGGGAGGAGTGGGAGAAGCAGCAACAGCAGTCCAGACAGCAGGAACACGTACCGATAGCGACGGAGGGGCGCCAAGCCGGTGCGACGGATGGCCAGCAGAAGAGATACAGCCAGCACGGCGGCGATGAGAATCCACCACCGCTGCAGAGAGGCACGCTCGCGGTCGAGTCGGTAGACCTCAACAAAACCGACCGCGGTCAGCATGGCCGCCAGGGGCAGGAGATAGGGGCTGGCTTCGGGTGACCACTGCCGGACGGCAAGGTGAAAACCACCGAACGACGCCACTATGACCACGAAAGTGAGAGCAACCTGTGCGTCGATTCCCTCGCCCCGGGAGAGGTTTACCAGAGCCACACCGAACGCGGCGACGATGGCCGCGCCGACCAGCAGCGCAGCTTCAGCGTTTCTGGTCACGAACCCACATCAACGACGACCACAGAGATGTTGTCGTGCCCGCCTGCCTGGTTGGCCATTTCGATCAACGTCCACACTGCCTCCTCCGGGGTGCTGCGGCCGAGAACTCCGGCGATTCGCTGATCCGGGACCATGGAGGTCAGGCCATCCGAGCAGATCAACACCCGGTCGCCGTTGCGCGCCCTGGTCTCGATAACGTCTACTTCCACGTTCGGATAGAGGCCAAGTGCTCTGGTCAGCATGCTCCGCTGCGGATGGGTGGCAACGTCCTCAGGCCGGATGCTTCCCGCCCGCAGATATTCCGCGACGACCGAGTGGTCATTGGTGAGTTGTTCGAATATCCCGTTGCGCAAGAGGTACGCCCGACTGTCTCCTACGTGCGCGATAACGAGCGATGCCGCCGAAAGTTCCGCCGCCGTCAAGGTCGTGCCCATGCCTCGCAACTCCGCCTTGTCGGCGACCTCCGCCATGATGCGGTCGTTGGCGACGGACACGCGTTGAGCGATCGGCAGGTTGGTCTCTGTGGCCAGGGCGTCGATGGCCAACCTGCTGGCAACTTCTCCTCCTACATGGCCGCCCATCCCGTCGGCAACCGCGACTACCAACGGACCGTCGTTCCTGCCGCTGGTCTCTGGGAAAACGGAGTCTTCGTTGTTCTCCCGGATCCGGCCGCGATGCGATCCGGTTGCCCACGTGAAGGTCATCGAACCTCCATGATTGTCTTGCCGATCTGGATCGCGTCGCCTTTGCTGAGAGCGATCGGAGAGCCGACCCGGCGTCCGTTGACGTATGTTCCGTTGGTGCTACCGAGGTCGTGCAGCACAATGCCACCCTC
>JAOTUY010000073.1 GCA_029863625.1 Acidimicrobiia bacterium | reverse complement strand
TCCCGAAGCCCTGCCGTTCACAGGGACACCGGGCAGGGGACTCTTTCAGTTTGGAGCTGCCCTCGTGGCGTTCGGCGGCCTGGTGGTGCTGGCTCTGCGCCGAAGAGAAGAGGACATGGCGACGGCCGCTTCGGGAGGTCCGATCTCACGGTCCGACTATCACGGCAAGCATCGCCGGTAGCGACAGGCTAATCCCCAGTCGCCCGAAACCAACGAGAGGCCGGGACGGCCGTTGGTGAGCTGGCGGGCAGGCAGCTGGTTGGTGCCGCGACGCTCGACCCTCCCAGGTTTAGGTAGGGTTCTCACCGGAGGTACACCATGGCTGACGAAGTGGCGTATCGCTCGGTGGTCGAAGTGGAACGGATCCGCGGACCCATGCGACGCGCCTGGCTGCCGGGCCGCGCCGCCGAGGTCACCTTCGGCGTACACGGTGCGATTGCCGAGCACTACGGCGTCTCACCCGACGACTATCCCCCGGACACCACAACCATCGACTATGTCGTCGCTGCCGCGGTCGGGTGACTGACCGGGACCTTCGGGGGCGCGCTGGAGGCGCGCGGTGTATCAGCAAGCGGCGGGAACCTCGTATCCACGGGTGTCGGTGAGGTCGAGAAGGACGGCAACGTGCTCGTCATCCGGCGCATTCATGTGACATACCGACTCAAGGGTGTTGCCAAGGAGGATCGCCAGACGGTCGACCGGGTGCACGGATTCCACGCCGACCACTGCCCTGTGGCCGTCAGCATCCGGGCGTCAATCGACATCACCACCGAGGTCGAGTACATCGATTGAAAGGCATCAGAAAAACGACCTGGCCGGTTTTCAGGACATGGAGGAACGATATGCAGTCACCGATCCGTGATTCTCCTGACGCCGGGCATTCCGCGCCGGTGTTCCGCACCGAGCTCGTACCGTGGTTCGAGCCTCCCGGTCATTTTGGTGGGCTATCGAAGTTGCTGGTCAGCCCGGATTCGCACGAGACCGCCTATTTTGATTTTCGGATCTCGCGCTATCCGATCGGATCGCGGGTCGATCCCCACCATCACGATATTGCCGAGCATGTCTACTACTTCTTGAGCGGGACCGGGTTGGTGGTATGGGCGGAGACGACGTTCATCATCGAGCCGGGGATGGCGATGTTCGTTCCGCCGGGCGTCGTCCACAGCGTCACGAACACCGGTGAGAGCGACCTGGTGTTCTTTGTGGCTACCTCGCCGCCTTCCGATATTTCACGCGAATCAGATAGTCGATAGGCACGCGTCGCGCGCCGCACCAAGAGAAGGGTCAATCTCATGCCGGATCTCGTCCTCGATCCAACCCGAACGGCGGTGTTCTCGATGGATGTGCAAAAGGCCACGGCGAGAATGAGCGCCATGTTCCGCGAACGTGATGTCGGAGCGAAGGCGAAACGCGTTTTGGAGGCAGCCAGAAAAGCGAAAGTCCTGGTAATCCACGTGGTGATCGAATACCGGCCCGAGTTCTTCTCGCCCAACAACAAGTTCATCCAGATGGTCCGAATGCCGGCGCTGTCGGCTCCGGGGATTGATCTCGAGGAGCTCCTCGAGATCGTCGACGAGGTCAAGCCGATCGAGGGTGAGACGGTTGTCCCCAAGCCGCGCATGAATCCATTCTTCGGGACCGGGCTGGAGAGCATGCTGCGGAGCCGGGATATCGACACCGTGGTCCTGACGGGAATCGCCACCGAATTCGTGGTCGAGGCGGCCGCCCGACACGCGGCCGACGCCGACTTCAAGGTGATCGTCCTCGAGGATTGTTGCGCCTCCTTCTCAGATGAAGCTCATGTGGCGGCGCTGAACGTCATGGAGTTTCTGGCGACATTGGCGACCTCCGATGACTTCATAGCAGCCGTGGCGTAGGCCGCCCAGTGACCAAACGACCGACCAGCCAGCTTTGCAGGGCCCTGCACGATGAATGAAAGCGGCCAACCCACCGCTGAAGCTCCGGCATGCGCGCCGCCGGACTTCCACCCGCGCAACCCTGACCTGGTGTTGCCCGCCCATTCGTGCGATTCCCACGCACACATCCTGGGCCCCAAGGAACTGTACGGCTACTCGCCGGCGCGTATTTACACCCCGCCCGATTGCCTGCTGCCGGACTATCTTCACATGCTCGACCGACTGGGGATCGAGCGCGCGGTTTTGGTTCAGCCCAGCGTCTACGGCACAGACAACACCGTCATGCTCGAAGCGTTGCGGACTGCCGGAGACCGGTTCCGCGGGGTAGCGGTCGTAGAAGACGATATCTCTGATATCGAGTTGAGGCGACTCGATGCGGCCGGAGTGCGCGGGGTGCGCATCAACCTCGTGGACCGCAAAGACCCCTCAACCCGCACAGCGCCCTTCGATGCGCTACGAACGCTGGCGACCCGCATCGAGCCGTTTGGGTGGCACATGGAGTTCCTGATTCACGTCGACGCGTTCCCCGACCTGGACAGCCGCTTTGCCGGCTTTCCCGTCGACATCGTCCTGGGTCACCTGGGTTACATGAAGCCCGCACAGGGGCTCGAGCACACCGGCTTCGAGGCCTTGCTGAGGCTCGCCAAGTCGGGTCGATGCTGGGTGAAGCTGACCGGCCCCTACCGAATCTCTGCCCAGCCTCTCCCGTACTCAGACGTAACGCAGTTCGCACACGCGTTGGTCGAGGCCGCCCCGGATCAGATCCTGTGGGGCACCGACTGGCCGCACGTCATGCTGAAGGGCACGATGCCAAACGATGCCTCCCTCTGTGACCTTCTGTCCGACTGGATTCCGGATGAGAGCCTGCGGACGCGGGTGCTTGTGCACAATCCGGCGCGCCTCTACCGCTTCTAGGACTCTGCCATGAGCTGCTTTGACCCGAGCCATCGAGGCATTCATCGAGCCTTCGCCCGGCTGGACGCGGTTGCTCATCGGGCCTCGGTCTGACGACCTGGCATCTTGCTACTCACAGAAACCCCCGTTGTCACGCAGGGGAATCCATGAGTCGGGGGTGCAATCGGAAGGAGCCGGCAGACTCCCCCGTATAGTTGCATCATATTTTGACCAGCGAGGTTCGATGCTCTCGGCGGCGCAGCCCACATGCTTTCTTATCGCAGATATCTCCGGGTACACCCGTTACCTGGCCGGAGTTGAGCTGGATCATGCCCAGGATATCCTGGCCGACCTCATCGGCTCGGTCGTCACCGCGCTGCGCCCCAACTTCGCCCTGGCGAAGCTCGAGGGCGACGCCGCCTTCACCTATTCCCCGGCGGAGACGATCGACGGGTCGATGCTGCTCGACACGATCGAGCGCTGTTACTTCGGGTTTCGCCGCCGTCGTCGCGACGTCCGCCAGGCCACCTCGTGTGAATGCGAGGCCTGTGTCCGCATCCCTGATCTGGACCTCAAGTTCGTCGTCCACCATGGGCTGGCCATCTACCAGGAAGTCGCCGGCCACCAGGAGCTCCTCGGGTCGGACGTGATCCTCGTCCACAGGCTGCTCAAGAACGCCGTCGTCGAACAGCTCAACATGGCCGCGTACGCCCTCATCAGTCAACAGTGCATCAGCGTGACCGATATCGACCCGGCGGCGCTCGGCATGCAACCCCACACCGAGACCTACGACAGCATCGGCGAGGTGGCGGCGTGGGCCCACGACCTCGAGGAGCGCTGGCAGGAGGAGGAAGCCCGCCGGCGCGTCATCGTCTCTGTCAACGAATCCATCCTCACCATATCGACACGGACGAAGGCGCCACCGCAAGTCGCCTGGGAATTCCTCACCAAACCCGGGCAGCGGATGTCATGGCAACCATGGGTGACCGAGGTCGAGATCAAGGGCGCCACCGGCGGGCGCCGCGGGCTCGGCTCAGCCAACCACTGCATGCATGGACCGGGTTCCGTCATCGAAGAGATCGTCGACTGGCGGCCATACGACTACGTCACCGATCGCACGATCGTCGACACGCCCGTCGTACCGGTCCGTTTCCTCCATACGATCGAGTTCGAGCCGGACACCGAGGGCACCATCATCCACTACAGATTCGCCTCGCCCGAATCCCGGGAAGAGCAAGAGCTCGCCAAAGACATCGCCCCTGCATACGGCGAGGCACTCAAGGCGGCCATGCCCTCACTCATCGATCAGCTGGAAGCCGAGTACGCTGCCCGCATCGCCGACCGCGGCCCGGAACCCGAGCTGGGCCTGGGGAGCACAGCGGTGACACCCGATCCATCGACGGATTAGCGGCAGGCTGGCACCTTTGAGCGACCGATCCGACAGATCGGTGGGCGGCGTCGCGGCGGTGGTCGTGGGCAGATCCTGAACCGAGAGGACGGTGGGCGTCGACGCCGGGCTCGCGTCTGCTCTCGAGCTCCCGCTTACCCGCGACGACGGTCGGGCTGTGCGATGCCACCAGCACCCCGATGGCTCCCAGAGGTCATCGCGGGATCGAACACGGACCGCTGCGGTCCGCGACATAAGCCCTGTGAACGCGAAGCCCGTGCCCCCGGACCCTCCGGCGTCAATAGTGCCCGGCGAGTACGAGCTCGGCCTTCCGCTACTCCTCCAGCATGGCGAGGCGGATCTCAACCAGGCGGCGCACGAGCACCTCATCCGGGATCTGGTCCACTCGGAACCGGAGAGTGCCCTTTGACCAGTCGTAGCCATCGAGTAACTCCGGCTCGACGTGTGGGATCACCGAACCGGAGTGGGGGAAGTAGCTGCAGTGTCTTTTGGCGTGGGCATAGCCGGCCACGGTCTTCCCACCGACCTTGAACGCAGGGACACCGTACGACATGCCCTCCTCAGCCTCCGGCAGGATCGACGCGAGCATCGCGCGAAGTTGGGTCAGCGTGCTGCGCTGCGGCTCGGGAGCGGCGGCGAGATACTCGTCAACCGTCATGGCACAGGACCTCTCTTTGTACGGCTCGGCGAGGTCAGGCTGGAAGTTGGGCGAGGAGGGCGTCGGTCTGGCTGAGGGCCTGTTTGATGCCCTCTTCCATGCCCATCTCGAGTACCTGCGCCATCGCCTCCGGTGATGGGAAGTGACTCTCGATCGTCATTCGTGTCGTGCCGCCGTCGTCGTCGATCGAGACCACGGTCCTCGTCTTCGGCAGGTCGGGGTTCTCGGCGCCGGCATCGCCGGCGAAGAAGTCCTCGAACTCGATCCGGGACGGTTCGTTGACGCTGACCACGCGCCATCCACCGTGATACCGCTCTCCGTCGGGACCGGTCATGAAGTAGCGCACCACCCCACCGGCCGCCAGATCGTGGTCGGTCACCGTCGCCGGATGAGTGGGTGGCCCCCACCACCGCTCCAACCAACGTGGATCGGCCCACAGCTGCCACACCCGATCGGCGGGCGATGGGTACTCGGCCACAATGGTCATGGTGGAGCGTTCGGGATCCTTCGTCACGGCGGTGACGGTCATGTCTGGTCTCCTTTCGGGATCTCGGAGAGCACCCCTCCGAATCGGTCGAGCCGCCCACGCCACATGGCCTCGAGACGGTCGAGCATCTGATGAGCCGCAGCCAAGCTGGCCGGCTCAGTGGTCACGATCCGCTCCCGCCCACGCCGCTCCTTACGGACCAAGCCGGCCGACTCCAGCACCGCAACATGCTTCTGAATCGCCGTCACGCTCATCGGATACCTGCGGGCCAGCGCCGACACCGATAGGTTTCCGGCCGCCGCCTGCACCACGATGTCGCGACGCGTCGCATCCGCCAGCGCGTGAAAGAGCCGATCGACTTCGGCATCGTCAAGCTGATCTACAACCATTCGGTTGTACGATAGTAGGTCGGGGTGAGAAGACAAGTCGCCGGTCGTGTTCACCGGTTGATGAGGTTTGGCGGCGAGCCATGCATTTGAGGACTCCCGCCATTGCCTATCCACGAACCACCGGCTTGACATCTTGGACGTACTTCCCCGTCGGGAGATTGGAGGCCGGGTGATACCGGACGTCACCGCAGGTGGGGGCTCGAATTCCCTCGCTGGAGATAGCATGAATGAGTGTCGGCACGATGCACGATCAGAGCCCTCGACGAGTTGACGTGGCCGGCCTTTGCCGCCCTGGTGGAGAACTGCGACGGGTTTCCGAGTGGCTGTTGGTGTATGGCATTTCACTGAGAGGGTGTCGGGAAGGACACCACGGCGGCTTTGAACCGTGAGCGCAAACTGGCTCGAGTGCGTGGGGGAACGGCACACGCTGCGCTCGTGTTCGATGGGGATGCTTGCGTTGGTTGGTGTCAGTTCGGTTCGTCCGACGAGTTACCGAGGATCAAGAGTCGGGCTGCATACGAGCGGACGGCGACTGCACTAGCGGATTGGCGGATTGCATGCTGTTATGTCGCCAAGGGGCACCGGCGTGGAGGCGCGGCCACTGCGGCTCTTGCCGGTGCGCTCGATCTGATCGCCGGCCTAGGAGGTGGCGTGGTCGAGGGATACCCTGAGTCCGCCTCCTCGGTCCCGGCCGGGTTCCTCTTCAATGGAGCGCTTTCATCCTACGAGCAGCTGGGGTTCAACCGAGATCGGATGATCGGCAAACACCGCTGGGTGGTCACCCGGTTCGTCGAACCGACGTCTTGAGACCCGCCCCATCTCATCTGTCGGCACCACCGGGCAGCGCCGGTCCCGCGGGCGTGGCGATGCGCTTGGCGCAGGACCAAGTCGCCATCGGCGACGGTCACCGGCTTGTGGCTCCGACGCTGCTCCGTTCCCAGTTGCTGTCCCTCCTGCTTCAGGAGGTCGCGCCCGGGGAGCTGACGAAGACCGAGGCCGACGCTCGGCTCCCCTATGTGCGCGGGCTGAGTCTCCGATTGCTCGGCGATCGGGTGCTTCAGGAGGTCGCCTGGAAGATCGCCAACCAGCTCGGATGGTCTGACACCTTCGACGCCGAGTACGTGGCGCTGACTCAGTTGCAGGCAGACGCCTTCGTCACGCTCGATCCGCGCCTCGCCAGCGCAGCCAGCGAGCTGGTGAAGCTGGCACCGATCGAGGAGTTGTTCGCTCCGGAGCAGTAGCTCGACACCTGGGAGCCGGGGCCTCGCCGGCCGGCGTAGAACATGCCGGCGGTGCGGCCGTAGAAGCGCTCGGTGATGGCCCGCACCTTCCGGGTGCGGGCCACTTTGAGCATCCCGGCGCCGATTCGAGCCTGGCGTCCTATGACCCGCCGCCACCGCCCTCCTCATCGAGCGGGTTCTCGCCTTCCTAAGATGGCCTCGAGTGACCCGGGCCACGGGTCACAACTCAGGAGAAGACGCACCGTCCCGGACGGGGAGCTCAGTGAAGGAGATCGGAATGGCAGCTACGCGCAAGTCGGCCAAGGGCAGCACCCAGTCGGACACGGACGCTGACGGTTTCACCGCCGAGGAGCGCGCTGCCATGAAGGAGCGCGCCAAGGAGGTGAAGGTCGCCAAGGGCGGCAAGAAGGTCGACGGTACCGCCGAGGTGCTGGAGAAGATCGCCGCGATGGCCGACGCGGACCGCGTCCTCGCAGAGCGACTCCACGAGATCATCACGCAGGCCGCACCCGAGCTCACCCCCAAGACCTGGTACGGCATGCCCGCCTACGCGCGGGACGGCAAGGTCGTCTGCTTCTTCCAGGACGCGGCCAAGTTCAAGGCCCGCTACGCGACCCTCGGCTTCCAGGACGCGGCCAACCTCGACGACGGTGCCATGTGGCCGACGTCGTTCGCGCTGACCAAGCTGACCCCGGCCGTCGAGAAGCAGATCGTTGCGCTGGTCAAGAAGGCGGTCGGCTGACCGTTCGTCACAGCCTCCCGGTGAGGTGGGGCGACACCACCGGACCGACGGACAAGGCGAGCTGGATCGGCGGATTCCGGCTGAACTCAAGAAGTCGAAATCTCCTGGGAGACTCCCTTCTTCAACACGCGGGGACTGGTCCTCGCTCAGCGACCGAGCTGACGCATGTGACCACCTCCAATCCGATCGAGACGGCCGCGTCACCGCCGCGATCCATCTCAACCAGATCGGCTCCATCTCCCTCGACCCAGCTCCGCATCGATGCTGCCGATACCCCCCCTCCTCGGATCGGCGTGAAGGAGCTCCCATATGACGCGACCGCGCCGCACACGAATCGATCCTCCTCGTCCCGGGCCTTTTGCCACACCTCAGGATCACTCGATTCCGAAGCCCTCATCCCGCGTCGTAGATCCCTAGATGCGAACGCTTCGACGCTCGGGGCGCTTGCCCAGCGGTATTCTTCCTGGGAACATTGCAGACGCTGACGCACGGCACGTACGCTGATCGCAATGGTGGTGAACCCCAAGGTTGATGCCTACATAAGACGGTCGGAGAAATGGCCGGACGAGATGACCGCCCTTCGGCCGATTCTGCTGGGCTGTGGGCTGACCGAAGAGATCAAGTGGGGCAAACCCTGCTACAGCCATGAAGGCAGGAACATCGTCATCCTCCAGGAGATGAAAGAGTTCCTCGCCCTCATGTTCTTCAAGGGTGCCTTGTTGAACGATTCAGAAGGCGTTCTCGAGGAGCAAGGGCCGAACTCACGATCAGCTCGCCGCATTCAGTTCACCTCCGTAGAGGACGTCGCCCGAAGGACCGACACCGTCAAGGCCTACATCGATGAGGCCATCGGTGTCGAGGAGGCGGGCCTGGAGGTGGGCCCGGCACCCGAGCTCCTCTTTGTCGGGGAACTCCAGAATCGCCTCGACCAGGACCCGGCGTTCAGGGCTGCGTTCGAGTCGCTGACCCCTGGTCGGCAGCGGGAGTACAATCTGTACTTCTCAGATGCCAAGCAAGCCAAGACCCGCGAAGCACGCGTCGAGAAGTACACCCAGAAGATCCTGGACGGCAAGGGCTTCCGCGACCGATGATCCTCGGCCCGCCACGTTTGCTGGATGGCGCAGATGCCACCGTGCCACCCACGCCGATCGACAAACACCGCGCCCCGGATTACCCCCATATCCTCACCTCGTCGCTCGGTACGGTGCAACTTTCCGTGACCCGGAGGAGCAAGCGGACAGGTGTGCCAGAAGGGGTGTCCTGCCTCCGAGGATGGCCGGACGCTGATGTCGGTACGACAAACTGGCGGCCGGCTTGGTGAGTCCAGCGCCGGCGACGCAACTCCGGCACCCCAAATGCAACCACCGCTGGACTTGCCGACGGCGCCGTGGTGACCTCTGCCCCCACGCGGGATCACGTCACGGGAGCACTCGCGTCCCGAGGCGCCTCTCCCCCACCGTGACGAATCGTCGGTACAACCAGAAATGCTCTTTGACGTGGCAACTCACATGAACGCCGGTCAGCACGCCATAGCGCCATGCCTCCCCCACGACGGTGCCCAAGCGACACCAGCCTCGAGACTGCGCTTGCCCTCAGCCGATCAGCCGATATGTCCGCATGTCGAGACCGCCCTCTACCAACTCGGGCATGGCAGCCATAGCCGCCGCAACGTGCGGCGATTTCATGTGGGCGTCGAGCGCATCGCCGTCCTGATATTCCTCGACGAAGGTGAAATTCCTTTCATCGTCGAGACTCGCGAGAAGCTCGTAACTGATGTTGCCGGGCTCGGCTCGCGTCGGATCGATTAGGCCCTTGAGTGCTTCCCCAAGCGCGGCTCCTTTTCCTTCCTGCGCACGCAGGTGGGCAACGACTCGCACTGTCATGTAGCTCCTTCCAAGCTCTTGGACTACCTCACGCTACGCACTTCCTTCTCCCCCGCCCGACATCAGGTCGCGTTAGATGCAACTCCTGAGATGAACTCCCGGCGACAGGCATGGGGCTACAGACCGCCCCGACCTGGGGTTCACATCAGAACCGCCGGTATCCCATGCCGACATCACGCCCCCAACGCCGGCCACGCGGACCACACTGACGGATGGTTGTGCGAACGCCGTGTGGTCGTGGGCGCTCAGACCTGCCGATGCGATGGAGACTCGAAGAACCATGCCTCGATCGCTCGAACAGACTGAGCCGGTCGATGGACTTGTATCGTGTGTCCGTCGGGCGCCGATTGGACCACCCGGATGAACGATCACGGAGAACACCACAGCGCACATGCCGGTCCCCATCAGCACGGTCAGGGGCATGGCGGCCACGACCATGGCCCGCCGATCTGGCGGGGTCTCATGTGCTGGCTCTACCCGATCCTCCATCGCAACCCTGCGTCGAACCTGCTCGTGGTCGAGGTGGCCGCGCTCACATCAGCTGATCGAGTGCTGGACATCGGATGTGGGCCAGGTGCCGCCGTGCGAGCCGCCGCACCGCTCGTGGAGGAGGCCGTGGGTGCCGACCCGTCCGGTCGGATGCTTCATCTGGCCCGCCGTCGCTCGCGGGGCCTACCGAACGTGCGCTATGTCCAGACTCCCGCCCATCACCTCCCCTTCGAGGACGACTTGTTCACGGCCGTTTGGACGATCCACTCGATGCACCACTGGGGTGATGAGGAGGGCGGAATATCCGAAGCTCGCCGCGTCCTCGCCTCCGGAGGGCGGTTTCTCGTCGTAGAGCAGATCGATCCCGGGAAGTCGTGGGGGGTCGACGAGGCCGGAATCCACCGAATCACCTCCATGATGCGCACGGCCGGGTTCGCCGACGTCGAATGGACGAAGCACCGGGTCGGTCGGGCCGACGAAGCGGTGATTGTGGGTCGAGGCTGACGCGACTGGGGCGGCCGAAATCAGGCCCGCGAACGCGCAGAATTCGCCGACTACCAGGCCTTTCGCGTGGGCGCTACTGGGATCGAACCAGTGACCTCTGCCGTGTGAAAGCAGATCGACGATCTTGCGATCACCGGCCAATTGGCAAGAAACCCATACGGGACAGGGGATTTCGCCTGTCGTCAAGTCTGG
>JAOTUY010000024.1 GCA_029863625.1 Acidimicrobiia bacterium | reverse complement strand
CGCTGCTCATCGGTACCGTGGGCGGCGAGAACACCTGCGCCCATGCCAATGCCGAGCAGGTTCAATTCGCGGTTCCAGATCGGCGCCCCGACATTCTCGATTGCCTGGTTCACCACCGATTGGAACCTGGGGCTGACGCCGAGGCCTCCAAAGCCTTCCGGAAACTGGACCCAGGCGAGACCGAGGTCGTATTGCCTGCCCCAGAACTCCCGGGGCTCCGTGTCCGGCTCATATTCGGCCAGCAATTGCTCGAGGCGCTCGGCCACTACCGCCTCCGCCTGCTCGCCCTTGACCGTGTCCGTCATTGGCACATCCCCTCACACTCGACCGGGTGATCACCCATCCACAATAGTTAATGATCATTCACTATTGCAAAGTACGGATCGGCCCAGGTCTCAAGAAGGCCACTATTGGGTCGTTGCTACCATCGTCGAGTCGGAAAGCTTCCCGGGATTGGGATTTGTAAACGACAGTTCACATGTACGTTTCGCCGGATACCTACCCGCGCAGGTCAACCGAACCGTGTTTGGCGAGCTCGACCCGGGCAACCACGTTGCGGTGCACCTCGTCGGCCCCGTCGTAGATTCGACCGGCCCGCTCGTGGCGATACCAGAAGGCCAGCGGGGTGTAGTCGGTCATGCCCATTCCGCCGTGGACCTGAACGGCCCGATCGAGCACTCGCTGGAGGACATTGGCCACGAAGAACTTGATGGCTGAGATCTCGGCCCGGGCCGCCTTGTTACCGCCCTCCTCGAGCTTCTGAGCCGCGTCGAGCACCATCAGCCGGGCGGCATTGGTCTCGGCCCGGCTGTCGGCGATCCAGTGCTGGACGACCTGGCGGGTGGCCAGCGGGCGACCCGGCGCCAGCTCTCGATCAATGGCATACCGACACATGAGCTCAATAGCTCGCTCGCAAATCCCGATCCAGCGCATCGTGTGGTGAATCCGGCCCGGGCCCAAACGCTCCTGGGCCAGCACGAAACCAGCGCCTTCCTCACCGATCCGATTGGTGATCGGAACCCGGCAATCGTTGAAGGAGACCTCCGAGTGGCTGGCCCAGCCGCTCCCCGTGTCCCCCATCACCGGCGTGTTACGCACCCGGGTGAAGCCGGGGGTTCCCATCGGCACGATGATCTGACTGGCCCTTCGGTAACGATCGGCCTCGGGGTTGGTAACGGCCATGACGATGGTGAACGCGGCGCCGTCGGCGGCGCTGGTGAACCACTTGTCCCCATTGAGGATGTACTCGTCGCCATCGCGCAGGGCGGTAGTCGACATCCAGGTGGGATTGGAGCCGGCATGGCCGGGTTCGGTCATCGAAAACGAGCTGCGGATGTCGCCGGCTACCAGCGGTTTGAGCCAGCGTTCCTTCTGCTCGTCGCTCCCAAAACCAAGTAGCAGTTCCATGTTCCCCACGTCGGGCGCCTGGGCGTTGCACACGTAGTGACCGAGCGGAGTACGGCCGAGCTCCTCGCTCAGGTGAGCGAACTCGACGAGCGACATCCCGGCTCCTCCAACTTCTTTGGGAAGTGCCGGGGCCCACATCCCCATCTTCTTGGTGAGGGAACGAACCCGGGTCACTTCGGGTTCAAGCTCGTCGTGGGACCCCGTCAGGAAGAGAGGTTCGAGGGGGATCACTTCCCGAGCAAGGAACTCGCGAGCGGTGGCCAGAAGATCGGCGAGGAAAGAGGAAGGCGTCATGGGGTCATCCTAGAGAGGCGGCTATGCCGCCGTACTTGGTACTTGGTACTTGGTACTTGGTGCCTCGTAGGTCGGGGTTCGTGGCTCGAAGCTCACAGCGAGGAAGGACCCCGGCCGGGGTCCTTCCCTCGCTTACTAGATAGTCGTTTGGTTTACGGAACGAAACAGGGGGCGCTGAAGTCGTACGCTTCAGCCGTCGGTCCGGAGAACATCCCGGTAACGGTGACCGTCCCGCCCGGAGCCGTCTCGTCGACCCGGTTGATGATGCTCTGCCGCGGCACAACGTCGTTGGGATTACCCACATAGCTGACGTTCGGCAGCATTCCTTCGAAGCTCACATCGTCCAGTTGTCTGACCGCCGTCGCCATGCCGGACCTTGTCAAGTCGCCGTTACCGATCGCCTTTTCGATCAAGGCCTTGACCGGGTACTGGGAAGCCCACCCGTTCAAGAACCACTCATTGGGCGACTGTTCGATTGCTTCCGCCGCGGCGCGAGCCGCGTCGTGGCCGGCGCTCTCCCCAAACCAAGTGGGAATAAATCCGGACTGGAAGTAAGCCGCCTTGAGAGCCGGCAGCAGCGCTTCCTGCGCAACTAATCCCGGATTCCAGCTCGGATGGGTGCCGACGAACATCGCCTGCCCGCCTGCTCCAAACACCCCACCCATGGTCTGGGCCAACTCCAGCGGACCGGTCGTGATGAACACCACGTCGGGGCTATTGGCCAGAATCTGCGAAACGGCCTCGGATACGTCACCCCCGGCCGACAGGGGGACCTGAACGAGCTGGAAAGCCGGATCGCCCAGACCGTTGACCCCGGCCGCGTGGACTACTCCGGCCGCCGCGTCGCCGCCGAAGTCACCGGGGAAGCCCACGATGCCGTAAGTGATGTCGGTGCCCAGCTGACTCACGACGAAGTCCACGTCGTTCATGCCCTCGAGGCAGTAGTTGATGCCGGTTTCGAGAACGAGCCCATTGCCGTCGGTCTCCGGGAAGGCCCACCCCGACCACCAGGTGGCCGGCACCGCCACCATGTTGTCTTCGATGTACTGGGGGAGCGCTGCCTGAGTCTGCGGAGTACCAAGCGACTGAGCAAGCATCAGAATGTTCGGCTCAATCTCCACGTAACCCTCCACATGCTGGGTGGGGTTGTAGTGAGCGTCCACCGTGTTCTCGGCAGTGATAGCGACGTCGAAACCATCGACCCCGCCCGCCGCGTTGACGGTGTTCCAGAACTCCTGGAGTCCCGCTACGGCGGGGATCGCCAGCGCTGCAAACGGTCCGTCGCTGAGGTCGGAGATAACGCCGAGGTAGATACAACCGTTGTCCGGATTGCCGTCCGGGCACGGTTCCTCGGTCACTCCTAGATCAAATGCCTCGGTGTCCTCTTGTGTACACGCTGCCGCGATCAGCGTCAGCACTGCCAACAGAGCCAGGACCTGTACCCATTTCTTTCCCATTTTCCCTCATCCTCCGTTGTCTCGTCGGTCACATCAGGATGTTGATCTCAATACGAAAACGGCCAAGCCTTCCAGTAGTTGCGAACCCGGATCCAGATTCCATGCAGGCCCATCGGTTCGACAATCAAGAAAACGACTATCAGCAGGCCAAAAAGAATCTGCTCCATCTGCGCGGACGTCAAGAAGCCTCCAGTAGGTGAGTCCTCGATGAACGGCACATACTGAGCGAACAAGTCCACGATCCGCGGCAGGAAGGTGATGAATACCGCGCCCATGATGGAGCCGACGATCGAGGCCGCCCCGCCGATCAGGATCATGGCGATGTACACGATCGACAGGGTCAGACTGAACGACCGAGGTTCAACAAAGCCTACAAATGTCCAAATCAGTCCTCCCGCGATTCCCGCATAGAAAGAGGATACGGTGAATGCGATCAGCTTATAGCGCCCGAGATGAATACCCATGATCTCGGCGGCCACATCCCGGTCGCGGATCGCCGAGAAAGCCCGACCGATGCGAGATCGCACCATGTTCTTGGCCAGCAACCCCATCACCAACAGGACGGCCAGAGCGAAAAGGTAATACTGTTGCTCTGCCGAAAGCGTGATCCCGAAGAAGGAGCCTTCACGGCTCAGGTCATATCCAAAGATGATCGGCTTGGGAGCGCTTCGGCCAACTCCGATCCCTCCGGTCAGTGAGTCCCATTCCCGAAAGATGTGTTCGCCGATGAAGACCAGGCCGAGAGTCACGAAGGCCAGATAGAGGCCCCGCAGGCGGGTGGCGATCGGAGCAACGATGAGTCCGGCCAAAGCTGCAACCAGGCCGGCGGCCGGCAGCCAGATCCACATCTCGAGGCCCAGACCGATGAGCGGTCCTCCCGGCTCTCCGCCCAGAGCAGCAGCGGTGTACGCGCCGACGCCCAGGAAAAACGCGTGACCCAGGGAGATCTGACCGGCCCACCCGGTGACCAGATTCAGTCCGATGGCCCCCACCGCCGCCGCCGCGGCACTGGCTGCCCGCATGGCGAGGTCATCAGGAAGGAACACGGTGAGCGCCACCATGGCTATGCAGAAGACAGCAAACCACACGCGCTGGGTAGTGGTCGGCAGCATCGCCGAATCACGCTGGTAGGCAGTGACGAGCCCGGGTCGGCCTCTCATACCCGTTCCACCTCGCGTGTGCCGAAGATCCCGTACGGACGCACCAGCAATACGACGAACATCACCACGTAGGCGATGGCGGTGGAGAAGTTCTGTCCGAGGAAGCCCAAATACTCCGCCTGGTAGGCGACCGTGTACGCCTCGGCCAGTCCAACGATAAGACCACCGACGATTGCCCCGGGAATCGAGTCGAGCCCACCAATGACGGCGGCGGGAAGCGCCCGGATGGCCCGGACACCGATCGCAGCCGACACGCCGGTGCCGGCCCCAAGGAAGACTCCGGCAATCGTCGCCAATCCGGCAGCGATGGCCCACGCCACCGCAAACACCCGAGCTACCGATATTCCCTGAGCAAGGGCCGTCTCCTGGTCGATGGCTGTAGCCCGCATGGCCAGTCCAAAACGTGAGTAGCGGAAAAAGAGAAGTAGGAGCCCCACGACGATGACACTCGCCACAATGGTGGCCGCGTCTTTGCGGCTGACAACCAGCTCCCCCAACTGCAGCACGGCGATGCCCCATGGGTCACCCAGCGAGCGGATCTGAACGCCGATGAGATCGAACCCGATGACCGTCAAGGCGATGTTGAGCCCAATGGTGAGGATGGCCACTGAGAAGACGGGTTTGCCCACCATCGGCCGCAACATGATGCGCTCGATCACAATTCCGATCGCCGCCGACAGGAGAATCCCGAGAATCAATGCCACCCAGAAGTTCAGCTCCAAAACCGTCGAGAAGTAGACAACCCAAAATGCGCCCAGGATCATCAGCCCCGACTGTGCGAAGCTCAGCACCTGACTCGACTTGTAGATGATGACGAAACCGAGGGCGAGCAGCGCATAAATGGCTCCGGTGGCGATGCCATTGATCGTGGCCTGGAGGAACTCGTTCACGAGTACATCCCCTCGATCAGGTCGGCGAATTGCTCAGCCAGCACCTTGCGCTTGATCTTCTGGGTGGCGGTGAGCTCACCTTGCTCGTGATCGAGTTCTTTGGGGATCAGGTCGAACTTCTTGATCTGCTCGACCCGGGCGAAGTCCGCGTTGGCCTCGTCGACTTGTTTGCGGATCAGTTCGATCACTTCTGCCTTCTCGCTCAGATCGCGGTAGGTCGTGAATGTAATGCCCTGGCGTTGCGCCCAGTTGGAAACGACATCGATTTCGATCCCGATCAGGGCACTGATGAACTTGCGACGATCACCGATCACCATCGCTTCTTTGATGAACGGCGAGACCTTGAGCCGATTCTCCAGTTCGGAAGGCGAGATGTTCTTGCCTCCGGCGGTGATGATGATGTCCTTCTTGCGGTCGATGATCCGGACGTGGTCTCCGTCCCACTCTCCAACATCGCCGGTGTGCAGCCAGCCCTCGGCGTCGATCGCCTCGGCGGTCGCGTCCGGATTTCTGAAGTACCCCTGGAAGATCCCGGGGTGGCGGGCGAGAATCTCACCATCCTCGTCGAGTCTGATTTCGCAGTCTTGGGCGGGCCTGCCGATAGTGCCGAGTTTGATATCGCCGGGGGGATTGATGCAACCGTAGGCGGTCGTTTCGGTCATGCCCCACGCCTCATAGATGGGCACTCCAATCGCCATGAAGAACTTCAGTATTTCGGGCGCAATCGGCGCGGCCGCCGATACAGCCCTAAGGCACCGGCCCATCCCGATCTTCTTCTTGAGCGACCGGTAAACCAAAAGCCACCCGATGCCGTAAACGACGTCACCGAGTAAACCTCGCTTCCCGCGTTCGAGAACCCGGTCGGCGTTCCACCCTCCGATCTTCAAGAAGATCTGGGAGAGGAACCTCTTGGCAGGTGAACCGTCCGCTATGCGGATCTGGGCAACTGCACTCATCTTCTCCCAGATGCGAGGTGGGGCCGGGAAGTAGGTGGGCTGGATCTCCTGCAAGTCGGCAACGACGGTGTCGATCGATTCGGCGAAGTTGACCGTGGCACGAAGACTGAGCGCAGCCATCAAATCGAACAATCGACCAAATACGTGGCACAAGGGTAGATAGGAGAGGAACTCGGCCTGCTTCGGGGGCCGCTCGCCGGCCACAACCAGCGTCGAGTGCTCGGCCGTCCACACCAGGTTGCGGTGCGAGAGCATGGCCCCTTTCGGAGGTCCGGTGGTGCCGGAGGTGTAGACGATGGTCGCCGTCTCGTCGAGATCGATTCCGTCGACGAGCTCATTGAACCGCCGTGGAGTCTCGACGAGCTGCTGACGACCGACCGTCAGGAACATATCCCACGACATCAACGCCGGGTCGTCGTAGGTGCGGACCCCGCGCGGCTCCATGTAGATGATCTTCTCGAGGTGCGGCAACCGGTCCCGCACCTCGAGAGCCTTATCGACCTGCTCCTGGTCCTCGGCGATGAGCACCTTCGCTTCGGAGTGATTTAGCAAGTACTCCACCTCAGAGGCCGGGTTGGTCGAGTAAAGCCCAACCGAAACCGCCTGGATCCCTTGGGTAGCCAGGTCGGATACGACCCAGGCGAGCCGGTTCTCCGAATGGATCGCCACCTTGTCGCCCGGTCGCACACCGAGCGCCCAGAGCGCCATCCCGACCGTTTTGACCAACTCCCAATACTCGCCGTACGAGGTTTCTCGCCAGATCCCGAATTCCTTCTCCCGCAGACCAATCCGATCGGGCTCATCGCCGGCGATCTCTCGCAACCAGGCGGTCATGCTGGTGAAGGCCAGGTCGGGAGCGTCGCTGCGGGGTCGTTGCTTGGTAGTCGTCATGAAGCCTCTCCCCGACCCTTGGCCGCCTCCGCCGCCTCAACCTCAGCTGCGTGCAGTTCGCTGCTCTCAAACTCCTCTCCGAGGTACGCCCGAATCACTTCTGGGTCTCGTTGAACTACTTGGGGTGGGCCGTCGGCGATCTTGCGGCCGAAGTCGAGGACCATGACCCGGTCGGCAATGTCCATAACCAGGCCCATGTCGTGCTCGACCAGGATCATGGCGATGCCAAGCTCTTCCTTGATGTCGAGAATGAAGCGGGCGATATCTTCGGTCTCCTCGAGGTTCATTCCCGCGGCCGGTTCGTCGAGGAGGAGGATCTTGGGGTCCATCGCCAGCGCTCGTCCCAATTCGACCCGCTTCTGCACGCCATAGGGGAGCATGCCGACCAGGCTTTTCCGAAAGGCCTGGATCTCGAGGAAGTCGATGATGTCCTCGGCTCTCGCCCGGTGGAAGACCTCTTCGCGCTTGGCTCGACCCTGATATACGGCAGCTGCCAGCGGACCGTACGTGAAGTGAAGGTGGCGGCCCAACAGGATGTTGTCGAGCACGGTCAGGTTTTCGAACAGCTCGATGTTTTGGAATGTCCGGGCGATCCCCAACGCGGCGATGCGATTGGGCTTCATGCCCAGGAGGCTTCGCCCGTCGAAACTGATGGTGCCTTCTTGGGGATGGTAAACGCCATTGAGGCAATTGAAGATCGAAGTCTTGCCTGCTCCGTTTGGACCGATAATGGCGAATAGCTCACCGGAATCCGCCGTGAACGTGACGCCGTCGAGGGCGACGACGCCCGCGAAGGAAAGTCGGACGTCCTTGACAACGAGCAGCGAGTTCACGACAGCCACCGCTTCCGGCGTTTGTAGTGCTTGATATCCCGAAAAGACTTGCGCTCTCCTCCACCGGCATGGAGACCCAGGTAGAACTCCTGGACATCCTCGTCGCTCATCAATTCGGCGGCCGGCTTGTCCATCACGAGCTTGCCGGTCTCCATGATGTAGCCGTGCTCGGCGATGGAGAGCGCCATGGTTGCGTTTTGCTCAACGAGAAGGATGGCGGTCCCCTGCCGGTTGATCTCGACGATGAGGTCGCGGATCTGCTGGACCAGCAACGGGGCAAGGCCCAGACTCGGCTCGTCGAGGAGCAGGAAGCGTGGACTGGACATCAACCCGCGCCCCATCGCCAGCATCTGCTGCTCGCCTCCAGACAGATACCCCGCGGTGCGTTTGCGCCGCTCTTTGAGGATCGGGAACAGTTCGAACACACGCTCCAGGTTGTCGTCGCGGTGGCCGGGATTGCTGTGAGCGCCCACCCGCAAGTTCTCCTCGACGGTGAACTCGGCGAAGACCCGCCGTCCTTCCATCACCTGGGTCACGCCTCGATTGACAATCGAGGCGGGCTTCAGTTTGTGGATCGGTTCTCCGTCGACGCGGACCTCGCCCTTGGTGATATCACCCTGATGGACATCGAGCAGACCGGAGATGGCTCTCAGTACGGTCGTCTTTCCGGCACCGTTGGCACCCAGGAGAGCGACGATCTTGCCGTCGGGGACGTTGAACGAGATCCCGCGCAGCACGAGGATAACGTCGTGATACACGACCTCAAGGTTGGCCACTTCCAGCAAGCGGAACCGTCCCCTCCTTCGGTTGGTTCGAGCGGGTTGCCGGCCGCCCCAACGTGAAACGATCATATCAATAGGGCCGCATCCGATGTCGAGGAAAGCGCTGCTAGCTATGGCTAGCGCCGGGTCCGGCGGCGCCACCAGTTGCCGACTACTCGATGCGGGTGGTCGAAACCTTGGTTGACGCCCGCTTGTTGGGAACCGACCCCCCTCCGGCCTCGCTTTGCTCGGCCACCTCCCCCGTCTCACGCCGGGGGAGGACGCGCGGTGACTCGAGCCGGAGGCGGCAAACGGGCCTACAGGTCGGCGGCCCGTCAGGCGTCACGCACCTTCTACCCAATCCGCGCCACCGGTCCAGTGCTCCTTTTTCCAGATGGGTGCCCTCTGTTTGAGTTCGTCGATGAGATAGCGGGCGGCTTCGAACGCCTCGGCGCGATGAGCCGACGACACCGCAACACCAACGGACGCCTCTCCGACCTCGACGGGCCCGATTCGGTGCTCGACTACGGCCCACAGGATCGGCCACCGATCCCCGGCCTCGGCCACGATCTCGGCGATCTTCCCTTCCACCTGTTCCCGGTAGGCCTCATACTCGAGATGGGTCACTCCCGCTTTACCCGGGGAGTGATCGCGAACGGTCCCCAGGAACACCACCACCGCCCCGGCACCCGGATGGACGACCTCGCCGGCCAGCCCTCCAGCCTCGATGGGGTATTCCGAAACCCGGATGCGACTCTCTAGGCGAGATTTGCTCATACAATCACCTCATGGCCAACAATCAGCCTGCCCCCGGAGCCCGCCTCGCTCCCAGGATGCCACCACTCCCGCCGCAGGCTACACCCGCGCCGCCGACCCAGGAACGCCGCCGTTCCCGCCCTTCAGGAAACGGCAGGATCATCATGGTGGCGTTTCTGGCCGGGTTGATCGGATCTCTGCTCACCGTGGCCGCGCTCGCAGTTGCCGGTGTATTCTCTGAACCGGACCCGTCGGACACCACCCCAACAACCAGCACCTCTGTGCCGGCGACGGTGCAAGCACCCGTGCCTCTGCCATCCGGGGGAACTACCGCGGTTGCCGTTATCGCCGAGATGGTTCGACCATCCATCGTCACGGTCGAAGTCGGCACCGGGAGCGGGGTGGACGGCTTTGCGGCCGGGACCGGATCGGGTGTCGTCTACAGCAGCGATGGTTACGTGCTCACCAACAACCATGTCGTGGAGGACGCCGAGTTCGTTCGGGTCATCTTCCTTGATGGCAGAATCTACCAAGCGGAGGTCGTGGGAGCCGATCCGCTGACCGACGTGGCAGTGATCAAGGTGGCCACACCGAACCTCATACCCATTGAACTTGCCAACATCAAGGAGGTCCGCATTGGCGACCCGGCCATCGCCATCGGTAACCCGCTCGGTCTGGGAGGTGGGCCCTCCGTGACCTACGGCATCGTGTCGGCCTTCAACCGAAACCTCAGCGTAACGGCCTCGGAACAGCTTTTTGGCCTCATCCAGACCGACGCCCCCATTACCCGCGGCTCGAGCGGCGGAGCGCTCCTGGACGGGCAGGGTCGCCTGATCGGCATCACAACGGCCATCGGAGTCAGCGACGTTGGGGCCGAGGGACTCGGGTTCGCGGTGCCGGTCAACCTTGTCGTCAGCATCGCTGAAGACCTGATCGCCGACGGCGAGGTGCAGCATGCGTTCCTCGGCATCGTCGGTGAGAACGCATTTGAGCTGACGTCGGACGATGCCCGGCTCCCCATCGGCGCCCTCATCTCTTCGGTTGATGCCAAGTCCGCGATTGGCAACGCCGGCGCCCAGGCCGGCGACACCATCGTGGCACTCGACGGCGCTCCCGTTGCCAATATGAACGAGCTCGTCGCTATGTTGCGTCTGTACCGGGCCGGCGAGACGGTCGAGGTCGTGCTGCTCAGAGACGCCGAGACAATCGATGTCCACGTCGTGTTGGATAGGCGGCCCGAAGACCTGTGAGCGACGACCTCTTCGCCAAGCTCATTGAGCTCTTCAACCAACCGGGCCCGGTGAACTGGAAGCTGGCAGGAGAGATCTCCCGGCATCTGGCCGGCGAACCCGAGCCGATCGAACCGTGGTTGGCCGAGGAGTATCGGGATCTGACCAGGCTCGCCCAGATGAAAGTCGCCGAAGCCACCAGCCTCGACCTGGGGAACGCGATTGACGCGATACCGGTCGACCGAGCTGCCTGGGCTGCCTCCAATCTCGAGAGCTTCCGGTACCTGGTGGAGCCGTTGGCCGAGAAACTGAGCGCATCCGGCGGAGGCGGCCCACTCGAGGGCATGATGGTACCCCTCGGACCCGCCATCCTTGGCGCGCAGATGGGCATCATGATCGGCTTCCTCAGCCACCGAATCCTGGGACAGTTCGACATCGGCCTACCCCCCGCCGAAGCCGGCGACCTCTATCTGGTCGTGCCCAACGTCGAAGCGTTTGCGGCCGAGAACCATCTGGATGCGCGCCAGGTCCGGTTGTGGGTGGCCCTTCACGAGGTGATCCATCAGGCCCAGTTCGCCCGGCCGTGGGTTCGCCCGGCGTTTGTCGAGCTCATCGCTCGATATCTGGACGGTCTCGAATTGGATCCCACTTCCTTGACCGAGAAGCTGCAGAGTTTCTCAGACCCGGATCAGTTTGAGTCTGTTCTCAGTGATCCGGCTGGTTTGGCCGGCCTCATTACGACTCCCGAGCAGCGACCCATCCTCGAAGCCATCCAGGCATTCATGGCAGTGATCGAGGGTTACGCCGACTATCTCATGGATCGAGCCGCCCCGAAGATGCTTCCCGACCTCGACCAGATGCGAAATGCTATGAACCGGCGCCGGGCGGAGCCCTCCCAAGGCGAACAGATCATCAACCGGATGCTGGGCCTGGAACTCAAACAGGAGCAGTACCAGTTGGGCAATGAGTTCTGTTCCGAGGTCGCTCGAAGATGGGGCACGGATGCCCTCGACAGATTGTGGAACGACGCCACTGCCTTCCCCAACCTCGCTGAACTACGAGACCCGGTCGCCTGGGCAGCGAGAGTGCTCTTGCCGGACCTTTAGGCCGACCTTCGGCCGGCCGTGGAAGGTGGAAGGATACGACCTTGAGCTCATCCCTCCGAGTGCTCTGACTCTTCTTTTTGTACCGGGTGGGACTTCAAGAATTCGAAGATCTCATCGCGAAAGAATTTGAACGTTCGTCCGCCCGGCAGGCGATAGGCCGGAATACGGCCCTCCCGCGCGTACTTGCGAACCATCTGCACATTCATGCTGAGCAACTCCGCTACATGCGCGGCGTCGAGAATCCGTGGGTAATCGTCGTCTGCCATCGGCCGGCTCCTGGATGGTTATCGATAGTCTAGAACAAACGGCATACCTTGTACGTCGTGTTTAGTACTTCGTGGTGCACGACGGTCCCGTTGAGAGGTACGAGATACAAAGTACAAAGTACAAAGTACGAAGTACGCTCCTCGCCATGAACCAACAGTCATTACGGCCACTTGGCCTCGGTGAGATCATCGACACCGCCTTCAAGATCTACGCCCGCCACTGGCGCGCCTTGATGCTGTTGGTGGCCGTTGTGGTGGTCCCTGCCGGTGTCGCCTCCTACCTGATCCTGAACGCGGCTATACCCCCGGACCTGGCTCAGCAACTCACCGACCCCAATCCCGTCATCGATGAGGCTCTGCTGGGGGACATGCTTCGTTTTCTCGGAGCCGCCGGTCTCGCCGCCGTGATCCAATCGGGGGCGGCCGTTTTGGCTTCGGCTGGGAGCATGCGGGCGGTTGCTGAGATATACCTCGGCGCGAATCCGGACTGGCGAATATCGCTCGCCTCGGCATTTCGTCGCCTGCCGGCCATCTTGGTCACCGGTTTGCTCATCGTCGTCGCCATCGGCGTTCTGAGTTCCGGGGTATGGCTGCTGGTAGGGGTCACTGCCTCGACGTCGAACGGAGCCGGTGCCCCGGCAGCATTTGCAGTGATTGCGTGGTTGATCGTGGTGCCCTGGTTGGCCATTTCCTGGGCGCCGGCGATTCCCATCCTGGTCATAGAAGGAACCTCGCCGTCCGGTGCCCTGACCCGAGCGTTCAATCTCGTGAGGCGCCGATGGTGGCCGACGTTCGGTACGCTGCTCACCACCTGGCTGATCGTCGCCGTGCTGGGCGGGATTGCTTCCCGGATTATCCAGGCTTTTCTGCCAGACGAAGGTGGAGTGGGGGCAGGCATGGCAGTGTCGGTCGCCATCGCCGTTGCCACAACACCTTTCGTTGTTTCGGTTCTGGCCGTTTTGTACTTCGATCTCCGCACCCGCCGTGAGCCATTCGACCTGAGCCGTCTGGCCGCCGACATCGGCGCCCCACCTCCGGCAAGCCCGCCGGAAACACCGGGATCTCAGCTCCCTCCGAGCCCGGATCGACCCGACTGGCCCCCCTTGCCGCCCGATCCGGTTGGAGATGACCTGCCGCCCGCCGAGTAACCTTGAGAGGGAGGACGTAGGAGCGCATGGCTGAGAAACCGGTAAGACCCGAGGTCGTTGAGAACACCGAAGACAGCGACGGCGATGAAACCGTCAGCCAGCCAAGCAAGCTGATCCGGATTGCCTCCATGACCCGGGCCACCCTCGATGAAGTGCGCCAGGCGCCGCTCGATGAGGCAGGGCGAAAACGACTCCTGGGGATCTACCAGCGATCGTTGGATGAGCTCAAAGAAGTCTTGTCGCTCGATCTCCGCGCGGAACTCGACGAGGTCTTCTTGCCGCTCACGTCCGAGGTACCGTCCGAATCGGAATTGCGCATCGCCCAGGCACAGCTGGTCGGTTGGCTAGAAGGTCTGTTCCATGGTATCCAGGCGAGTCTGTGGACGCAGCAGATGGCAGCCCAGGCGCAACTGGCCGAGGTCCGTCAGAAGAAGGCTATCGAAGGCCATCCCGACGATACGTCGTACCCGGGCACTTATCTCTGATTCATCCGTTCTGTTCTCGAGGGTTCCGCTCACCAACACGATCCGCTACAGCGAGCACGACATCGGTCTGGCGGTGCGCCGCAGCAACTGCACGGCACTCGTGATGGTCTCCGATGACAAACCCTGGGTTCCCGAGAAGAACCGTGACTCCATCTTCAAACCATACGAACTTGCAAACACCGACAACACCCAACCAGCGTCGGTGGGGCTGGGACGATTTGCCGACAACCGGCCCGACTGAGTGGCGACCTGGCGTACCGGTCCGGACCGCGCGGCAGCTTCTTCGAGCTTTCACTCCCCGCCTGCACCGACTAGCCCCGGGGTGTCTCGGTCGGCTAGGAGATCTTCGCCGTGCGAATAGGTTGCAGAAGGGCGCCTGATAGGAGACTCGTGTGGCCGTCCTCCCAGAGCACTTCGACGTTGTCGCCCTCAACCCGGATGACCTTGCCGGTACGGCCCGATTGCCCGATCTTCTTCGTCAGTTCACGCACACGCATTCCGCTCCGAAGCACGTCAACTCACCTCCTTGGAGCGAAGTATACGGAACGAAAGCCCGTCTATCGCCGGGCCTTCTTGGTTTTTGGTTCCTCGTACTTGGAACTTGGCCGGCGAAGAGTGAAGTGACTCACTCCGGCTCTTCGCCCCTCGACCCGTCTATCACCGGGATTTCCGCCGTGGGTTCGTCGCCGGTGGCGTTGAGCCTCTCGATGACGGCGACCCGGGCGGCCGGTGTCGCGAAGGCCGTCAGAACGTCATCCCGGACAATACGCGTGTTCCCGGTGGGGACATACACGACCCGGCCCCGCCGCACAGAAACGATCGTGGAGCCTTCCGGCCAGCTGACCTCACGAAGGAACTTGCCGTCCGCCATCGATCCGGGCGGAATCCGGAAGTCGAAGAACTCGGCCCCTGGATGCGTCCGCCGCCGTAGCCGATCGAGGGCTAGATCGTGATCTGTCTTCTCGCTCAACGCCCGGTGATAAGCACGCACCGCGTCCTCCCGCCGGAACATCCCCACCAAGCTGAGGACGTCATCTTCAGCAACAACCGGCAGGCGGCCAACACCAAGGGCTGCCATCCGCTCGAGAGCGACACTGACGCGCGTGCTGGGAGACACAGTCACCGGACGGCGCGTCATCACCTCGGCCACGCTCATCGACTCGGAGGGTCCATGGGCGCGGAGCACATCGTTGATGCTCACAATTCCGGCCAACCGGTTGTTCTCGTCGAGCACCGCCGCCCCATGGCGGCGGCCCCGATCGAGAATCGCCTGAACCTCTGTTACCGGCATACCGACGGGAACTGTCAGCGGTTTGAGCGACATGACATCACCAACCTTTACCGTGTCGAGCACGTCCACCTCACTGGATCTGACCAGCTGGATTCCACGCTTGGCGAGAGGCAACGTATAGACCGATTCGGGATGGATGACGTCTGTGATCAACGTGGCCAAGATGACGGCCAGCATCAAGGGCAGAACCAGGCCATAGTCCTGAGTGATCTCAAACACGATCAGGATCGCGGTGAGCGGAGCCCGGGCTACAGCTGCAAAAGTTGCAGCCATCCCCACTACGGCGAAGGCTCCGGGCCGCAGCGGAGAGATGCTCCACACCGGGGCCATCAGCTCGCCAAAGGCCGCCCCCAGAGTGGCTCCGATGAACAGGCTGGGCATGAACGCCCCGCCGGACGCACCCGAACCGATGGTCACCGAGGTGGCGATGATCTTCAGGGCGGCCAGGAGCAGCAAGATCCACCACAGCTCCTGCCCCAGCTGGCTGAAATCCAGGACCTCGGCAACAAACCGCTGGCCGGTAGAGAGAATGTGAGGCTCGAAGTAACCGATACCCGCGACCAGGAGCCCTGCCACGACCGGCCGTATCCACCCATTTTTTCCGAGCCGCTCGCCCAGGTTCTCGGTCAGGCTGAGCATCTTCAGGAGACCGTATCCGGCGATCACGGCGATCAGTCCGACTCCCGCGTACAAGACCAATTCCCGCGGGTCGATTACGCCGTATCTCGGAGCTCGCAACAGCTCATCAGATCCAACCAGACTCTCGTTGGTCACAGCCGCCGCGACGGAGGCGACTACGACTGCGCTGAGGTGCCGCACCGAGAACGTCCGCAACATCACTTCCATCGCAAAGAGCATCCCGGCAATCGGAGCATTGAAGCTGGCGCCGATCGCAGCTCCGGCTCCGGCTGCGACCAAGCTCCTGATCTTGTCCTCTCCGAGTCCGGTTCGGCGGGCCACCGATGATCCGATGGTCGCTCCTATCTGGACGATCGGACCCTCTCGACCGGCCGACCCTCCGCCGCCGAGCGTCAGAGCAGTCGCCAGGAGCTTGAGTGGTACGGAGCGGGTGGGCAGGTACCCGGCGTGGACGGCCAGCCCGATGGTCGCTTCGGGTACCCCGTCCCCGGCTACCTCGGGCGCAACTTTGGCGCCGATCCACCAGGCGGCCAGCAGACCGAGGGGCACGCTCACCAGAATGGCGAACCGGCCGAGACTCGTGTTGTCCGCGGCCCAGCTGGAGCCCTCGCCAACCCAATCAACCGCCCAGATGAGTAGCGCCGCTCCTGCCCCGACCAGAACACCCACCAGCAGCGAGAGCCCTAGAAAGCGAGCGGTCTCAAACTGGGCAGAGGCGAATCTCCATGATCGGCCAGGGTGGGTCTTCTTCGTGGTCATGATCACCCGTCGGCAGATTGGCAGTTGCCCAACCAACCTAGTACTGGGTCTCGCAGATACGATCTTCGTATGGGCCCCAACCTTCGCTGAGGGAATCGCTCCCGAGGACAACGACCGCAAGCTTGTTTACTCTGGATTGCACTTCCAAGGAGGTCCATGGTTCATGATCGATGCAGCACACCACCCGGCGGTCGAACCACTCGCGTTTCTCCTCGGTCGCTGGCGGGGCGAAGGCAAGGGGGAGTACCCCACCATCGAACCGTTCGTCTACGGAGAGGAGATTGAATTCTCCCACAACGGCCGACCGTTTCTGTTCTACGTTCAGAAAACCTGGAACCCGGTCGACGGATACCCAATGCATTCGGAGACCGGGTATCTGCGACCTGTTGCAGAGGGAAGGGTCGAACTGGTCCTCGCTCAGCCGAGCGGCATCACCGAGATCCTGGCCGGCACCGTCTCAGGCTCCCGAATCGAATTGACCAGCACCCTCGTCGGTGTCAGCCCGACAGCCAAGCAGGTATCCGCCGTCAAACGAATGATCTCTGTCACCGGCACAACCTTGAGCTATCAGTTGGATATGGCTGCCGTCGGCCAAGACCTGAGCATCCACCTCCATGCCGATCTGGAGAAAGTTCTTGGTCCTTAGTTCTTAGTTCTTGGCAGAAACAAAGAACCCAAAACCAATAACCTCCTGCTCATGTCTCGTCTGACCTCTATCACGGCTATCGCCCGCACCATTGACCCGCAGCTGCGAACGCACCAGTTCCACCTGGCCGTCGCAGTTCTCGGCGGTCTGATCGTGATGGCCGTCGAGTTGGAGCAGCACGGCTCGATCGCCAATGCCATCGGCCCGGCGGCCAATGCAGGCGTCACAGTTTTCCTGGCATGGGCCATTGCCAGGGAGATCGACCCCGACGAAGCACGCACCGCCAACCTCGCAGCGATTCTGGCGGTAGCCGGCCGGCTGCTGGCCGGGCCCGGCAATCTTGGCGCATCGCTCATGTTCCTGTTGGCTACCCGGATCGCTCTGCGCAGCACCGGCCTCAAGCCAACCCTCTTGGACGGATTGGTTTTCTTGCCCGCGGCGGCGTTCTTCGCGGGCCGGACCGTCACAGGATGGGTGGCAGCGTTGACGCTTGCCTACGCGCTGGCTCGTGACCACCGTCTCCCCAATCCCGCCGGAGCGCACAGCCTGGTCGCGGCGTTCGTCGTGTCGGCCACAGCCTCGGCCGGTGTCATCCTGTCCGGTGCCTTCGCATCGGGAGGGCAAGCGCCCGGGCCGGCATCGCTGGCGCTGATGGCCGCCGGCATCGTTGCCGGCCTCTTTCTGCCCGGCTACGTTCCGGTGTCCAAGACGGACTACACCGCTGAGATGCTGGATTTCTTCAGGCTGCGTTCGGCTCGCTGGACCCTGCTGGGGGGCTCCCTCCTCACCGCCGTCGTAGCGGGAGGACCGGCCATGGCGGGCATGAGCGCTATCTGGGTCGTGCTGGTGGCGGCCACGTTGATTGCCCGCAACCTGGTTCCGGCTTTTGGACCCGGCTGAATGGCACCGATCGGCGGCACCCTCTCCCGCCCCCGGACGAGACCGCAGCTCATTGAAAAACGGGACCGCCTGAATCAAAACTGAGTTCAGATCGCCTCGGCCGTATCCGCATCGAAGAAGTGGAAGTGGAGAGGGTCGACGGTCAACTCGATCAGATTGCCTCGCACCGGCAACCGGTCCGCCGGCAAGCGAGCCTTGAGGCCCAACGTCCCAACCGTCACCCAGGCGTTCGCAAACGACCCGGCGTCCTCCACCCGGCCGACCGTGCCGTGCAGGCACAATGCGAAACGAGTCCCCGGCGTTGCGACGACGATGTGTTCGGGCCGAATGCCGACCACCAACTCCTTACCCTGGTAGCGATCCAATCCCGGCCGCGCTGCGATTGCAGAGTCGAGCAGCAGCCGATCGTTACCGATCGGCAACCACCAGCCCTCGTCGTCGCGCTCCAGGCGGACGGTCGCATGATTCATATATCCGAGAAACTCGGCAACGAACAACGAACGGGGACGGTTATAGATTTCTTGGGGAGGGCCCACCTGTCGCAAGTTGCCCACCTCATCGAAGACGGCTAACCGGTTGCCCAGTGCCATAGCCTCGCGCTCATCGTTCGTGACGTACATCATCGTCGAGCCGAGTTCGCGATGGAGACGAACAATCTCCAACCGCGTCCGTTCCCGAATCTTTGCGTCGAGCGAGGCCAGCGGTTCGTCCATGAGCAAGACACGGCTCTCCTGAATCAGAGCCCGGGCAGTAGCGACCGAGTGTCGGTGGCCGGCAGAGAGCTCGGCCGGCATTTTACCCAACAAGGCCCGTATCCCCAGGTGAGTCGCGCCGGCCTCGATTTCGCGGTCGCCCTCCGGCTTAGGAACTTTGCGCACGGCAAGCGGAAACCGGATGTTTTCCTGAGCGGTGAGATGCGAATACAGGGTTCCATCCTGCTGCACCATCGCCACATGTCGATCGCGGGTCGGAACCTCGGTTACATCCTCGCCATCAAATAGGATCCGGCCCTCGGTCGGTGCCTCGAGACCGGCAACGAGCCGCAAGATCGTCGATTTCCCACAGCCGGACGGGCCGAGCAAGGCCAGAAGCTCACCGTCCTCGACATGCAAGTCGAGCCCTTTCAGGACCTCCGTGCTCTCATATGCTTTGGATAACCCGGCCAGCGTCACCGAAACCATCAGCCCGGACTCCCGTGCCTGGATACCGGCTCGGCGAGCACAGCCGGCACCCGGAGACGGACCGAATTGATCAGCACCAGTCCCTCTGCCCGGGCGAGGTCGGAGACCAGAATGGGCGCTTCGCTGATCTCACCCTCCTCCAGCAGCACGCGTCGCATCACACCAGGAAGGCACCCGGACGTCACCGGCGGGGTCATCCACTCACCGTCGAGACGAACCATCACATTGGCGATGGTCGACTCGGTGATCTCACCGTCGCCGTTGACCATCAAGACGTCGTCTGCGTTCGGGTGCCGTTGTCTGGCCTCGTCGTACACGTCGCGCAGGGATGTCTTGTGGAAGATCCGCCAATCAGAAGGATCGACAGGCACATCATCGACGGCCAGCCGGATGGGTTCATCTGTGTGGGTCAATCTGCTCACGTCGATCCGCACTCGCCCTTGCTCGTCGAGCGAGAGCCTCACCCGCGCCACTGCTTCGATGATTCCACGAGACACTGCTAAAAGCTCCTGTTCCAGACGAGCCCGGTCAAACTGAAAGCCGCAGTACTGCGCCGAATCCTGCAGCCGGTCAAGGTGTTCAGTCAGAAACCAGTACCCAGGACGGGGTTCCCACCGCATGGTCTCAATGAGCTCAAAATCAGCGGCCTTGCGAACGAGTACGCGGGCCTTGGTTCGAGTCTCCGCGTACTCCTGATCAGTTCGTGAGTCGTGAGTGATTGCGCCGCCGATCCCGTAGGAAGCGGTAGCAGAGTCCCGGTCAATGGTGACGGTTCGAATGGCCACACTGAACGACGCGGCAGGCGCGCTCGCCCCCGGCGGCGCCAGTATTCCGATCGTCCCGCAGTACAGGCCACGTGGAGCGGCCTCGAGATCGGCAATGATCTCCATGGTTCGGACCTTGGGAGCTCCGGTAACCGATCCACACGGGAACAGAGCCCGGAACAGGTCGATCGTTGTGGTGCCGGGTAGAAGGTCGGCCGAGACGGTGGAGACGAGCTGCCAGACGGTCTCGTACTGCTCTGCTCCGAGAAGCTCGTCAACGCGAACCGATCCGAAGCGAGCTACGCGGCCCAAATCGTTCCTGATGAGGTCGACGATCATGACGTTCTCCGCTCGCTCCTTTTCGGAGGTGAGCAGGGCGGCCAGTAACGCCCGATCTTCCTCCGGCCACCGGCCTCTGGCCGAAGTGCCCTTCATCGGACGGCACACGATGTGATCGTCTCGTCGGAGGAAAAATAGCTCAGGCGAAGCGCTCAGTATCTGGAACCGGCCGGTATCGAGGTAGGCACCGTAGGCCGCGGACTGAGCCGTGAGCAGATCCGCATAGAATGCCTGCGGATCACCTCGGAAGCGGGCCGATTGCTGATAGGTGTAGTTGACTTGATACGTGTCTCCGGCCCGAATATGTGATTGGATCCGAGCAATCGACCGTCTGTACCGGGCGCGGTCTTCAAGCCCTCCCCAGGGAGAGAGGTCGTACTCGCCGATTCCGACCGGTCCCGGATCTATTCGATCTTCGTAGAGGGCAAACCAAAGCAGCGGAAGCGTCGGATGGCCGGCGTCCGACCCGGCCGACCGGACGGCCAAAACATCATCGAACGCTGGTGAGGCCTCGTAGGAGACGAAACCGGCAGCCCACCTCCCACCGGCAACTTCCGCTTCAACATGTTCGAGGGCCGGGACCACCTCGTCGAGGCGGCGCGCCTCGACGACCTGCGGTCGGCCTCCAAACCCATGGCGATGACCACTCGATCGATCATCGAAGCGGACTGCCACGGTCGGCACCCGGCTGGCCGGTTCAGCTCAGCGGTTCAAACCGGGCCTGGAAGAACCGAAGTTCAGAAGGCTCGTAGGTGAACCGCAGGCCGCTGATGGTCTCCCGATCCTCGTAGACCGACACCACCGACTCGGCCGCTACATCCATATGAGCCTGCGTGTAGACCCGACGCGGAATCGCCAGACGAACCAATTCGAGTTTCGGGTAGTGATGCTCACCGGTAGCTGGGTCGCGCCCGGCGGAGACGATCCCCCGCTCCATGCCTCGCACCCCGGCATCCACGTAGAGCGCGGCAGTGAGGGCCTGCGCCGGGAAATGTGCCTGGGGCAGATGCGGCAAGACGGCCGCCGCATCGAGAAAGATACCGTGGCCTCCGACGGGTCGGACGATCGGAACGTCGGCCTTGATCAGCTTGTCGCCGAGATACTGAACCTGACCGACCCGGGCCGCCACGTGTTCGTCGTGTTCGACCATTTCGTGGATACCCCGAGCCATCGCTTCCATGTCCCGCCCGGACATGCCTCCGTAGGTGTGCAGCCCCTCGAAGGCAACCAGCAGCGACCGCGCCTGGCGGGCCAGGTCGGGATCCCGAACGGCTAGAAATCCGCCGATGTTGACCAGGTTGTCTTTCTTGGACGACACCGTTGCCCCGTCGGAATACGAGCAGATCTCAGCCAGGATCTCTTTGACCGACTTGTCGTGGTAGCCGCCTTCTCGTTGCTGAATGAAGTACGCGTTCTCCAGGGCGCGGGTGGCGTCGAGCATCACCAGAATGCCCTTCGCGGCGCAGAACTCGTATACATCGCGAAAGTTGGCCATGGAGGCCGGTTGGCCACCGGCCAGGTTGACGTTGGTTTCGAATGAAACGTACGGAATACGATCGGCCCCGTACTCATCGACAACGGCCCGCAGCTTGGCGAGGTCGATGTTCCCTTTGAAGGGGTACTCGCTGGCCGGCTGGTGGGCTTCGTCGATGATCACATCCGTGAAGGAACCACCCGCATACTCCTGGTGGAATCGGGTGGTCGTGAAGTACATATTGCCGGGAACAACATCGCCTTCCTCGATCAGGATCTGACTGAGAATGTGCTCCGCGCCGCGGCCCTGATGGGTGGGAATGAGCTCTTCGTAGCCGTAGACCTCACGGACTGCATCGACGAGGTGGTAGAAGCTCTTCGATCCGGCATAAGCTTCGTCGCCGAGCATGAGCCCGGCCCATTGATAATCGGACATGGCCGACGTCCCGGAGTCGGTGAGTAGATCGATGTACACGTCTTCCGACCTGAGGAGGAACGTGTTGTACCCCGCATCCCGGATGGCCTGGTCGCGAAACTCGCGGGTGGTCATGCGGATTGGCTCAACCATCTTGATTTTGTAGGGCTCTGCCCAACTGCGGTGCGTCATGCTGACTCCTGAGCTGCGGTGTCTCACAAGTCTTGCAGGTCCAGAAAGCTGATGAGACAGGGGCGGCGAGCCATCGCCCGGAGATCAGGACCGCGGCAACCGCATTTTTCGCCTACAATGTGCGCACAGCGGTTGACCGATGCCGCTTGGTGAGACTGGTTCTGAAAAGTTGACTCTTCCCGCTCCTTCCCGATCCCCGCTGGCCAAGTGTTGCCCGCGTCCGGATTTCGAGGCCGGTGAAGTTCCACGACTTTCCAGCATCCGTCGTCAGGAAAGGAGAGTTGATGGGTTCAGCGCACCGGGGAGCCGGATGCGTGGTCGAAGACGAAACTACCCCAGGTGATGAAATTGGAGCACTCGCGGTTTGAGAGATCGACCTCGAGATTGTGATTGTTGATAGGAAGGTCGAAGGATGAACATCTATGTAGGAAACCTGCCGTGGTCGTACTCGAATGAGGACCTCGAGCGTCTATTCGAAGGGCACGGCGTCGTGACGTCGGCCAACGTGATCATGGACCGGGCAACCAACCGTTCGCGGGGTTTTGGTTTCATCGAAATGGAATCCGATGAGGACGCCCGTAAGGCAATCCAGGACCTGGAGGGCACAGACATCGGTGGGCGCAAGCTAACCGTCAACGAAGCTCGCCCGCGTCAGCCCCGCTCCGGCGGCGGCGGCGGTGGTGGCGGCGGCTACGGCGGCGGCGGTGGTGGCGGCGGCTACGGCGGCGGTGGTGGCGGCGGCGGCCGCGATCGTTACTGATCCGATCCGTTGAGAGGCCACCATTGATGGCCACTGAGGACCCTTCGCCCACCGGCGGAGGGTCCTCTCATCTTCGCTACGCCGACGAGCTGCGGAAGATGTTCCGGCTGCTGAACGGGTTCATGATTGCCTTGTGGCGGCTCGGCCTGGGCGGCATGCTCAACGCGTGGCCGTCGGTCGGGGGACGCCTGATGGTGCTCGTGCATCGAGGCCGACGCTCGGGGAGGGAATACAGAACGCCCCTCAACTACGCCGTTGTTGACGATCACGTGTACTGCCTGGCCGGTTTTGGTGAGGCCGCCGATTGGTATCGCAACGCGCTGGCGGCACCGGAGGTTGAGGTGTGGCTACCCGACGGTTGGTGGGGTGCGAAAGCCGTAGACGTTTCGGAGGTTCCCGAACGCACGGACCTCATGCGGGCGGTCATGATCGGTAGCGGTTTCGCCGCTTATGTGGCGGGGATCGATCCGCGGCGGTGGTCCGATGCTCATTTGGACGAGAAATCCCGAGACTATCGGCTCCTCCGACTGGAACGGACGGTCCCCCGCACCGGAACCGGAGGACCGGGTGACCTGGCCTGGACGTGGCCCTGGGCAACCGCGCTATTTCTGGCCGCGCTCCTTCGGCAGTGGCAGCGGGCGGAGTAAGGGCTCATCAATAGGGCCGTTCGGCTCTATGCCCCATCAACCTGGGTGTGCGATTCTTCGCATGTAACGCGGTCGGGCCGGCCCCCTCGGGCGACCGGACCGGCGGAAACTCCCCAACCATCAACCTCCCTCTGAGGGGGGGTTTCCGCGTAGGGAGTGGGGTCCCTCCCCGGGCGAGCACTGAGGGGAGAGGTGTCGAGCCCGCTCGGCTCGACGGAGGGGAGTCCGTTGCCACTTACAAGGCAATAACTGGTACCCAGACGTAGAGGGATACTGATTACTAGGTACTGAGTACTGAGTGCTCAGATGCTCCTCAACACGTAATCCCCGGCGTTGTCGTCCCACTCGAATTCGATCAACCCACGCGCCTGGGCCGCCTTGCAGAACTGCAGGAACCCCCCGAAGCCGTAGCGCTTCTCCGAAAAATCCGGCTGTCGTTTGCGAAGCTGGTTCTTGAGTCCGGACATGAGCGGAGGGCCATTCTCCTTCTCGAGTTCGTCCACTACTTTGAGGAGCAGGGAAAAAGCTGCGTCTTCGCCCCGGCCTTCAGACGGGAAACCCACCTCGGGGTCGCCTTTGGCGATGCCCTCGGTGAGTTCGATCACCTTGCGCTTTTCGAGGTGCCGGAGTAATTCGCCAAATGCGCGGAATCCATAGTCGGGCTCGCTGAACGTGGGGTCCTTTCGCAGCAAGGCCCGCTTGACCGAAGACGCGAGCACGACGCCCCCGCTCGTCCGCTGCAGACCCGCCAGGGTTTGGGTAACCAGTTCTGCCAGGTCATCCAGCGAGGCGGCCACAGGTTCTTCGGTAGTCTCCGGGCCCGTTTCGGCGACCGGCTCCGCTGATCGTTCGCGCCCCTTTCGGCGACGAGGAACATCGACCCCCTCGAGGCTGTCATAGAACAGGAATTCGTCACAGGCGGGGGGCAAGAGAGCAGACGTTGAGCCCTTGATGCCGACTCCAATGACGCGGCGATTGAGTTCCCTCAGTTTGTGGACCAGCGGTGTGAAATCGCTATCTCCGGAGGCGATCACGAACGTGGTGATGTACTCGCGCTCGAACGCCATTTCGAGTGCATCGACGGCCATCTTGATATCTGCCGCATTCTTGCGGGCCGCTCCCATCCGCTGTGGAATCTCGATCAGCTCGACGTGGTGATGGGTGAGCCGCTGTCGGTCGTCACCAAAGAACGACCAGTCCGCGTAGGCCTTCCGAGCGATCACCCGGCCGCGTTCGGCCAGCGCGTCGGCGATCGGCTTCAAATCGAATTGGAATCCGTCCAGGTTGTCTCGCGCACCGATCGCCAGGTTCTCATAATCCAGGAACAGGGCAATCCGTTCTTCTTCAGGGGCCATACCTGCCAGCGTAGCCGTCGAATTGCGCGGTCGGTTCATCATGGGCCGGACGGCCGCCGAATACGTCTGGTACGGTGACTGGAACGACCTGGTGGGGCCCTTGACCGAATCCGCGGCAGCTTTTTTTGATCTCGACCGTACGCTGATCAGCGGGTCGTCGGTGTTCGTTTTCGGGATGGCGGCATGGCGATCTGGTCTGGTACCGACCAGCGATTTGATCCGTGATGCCCGCAATGCGATCGGCTTCCGCTTGACAGGGGCCTCTGACGAAAAGACGGCGGCCGTGCGGGATCGGATACTCGGCGCCATCAGCGGTACCACGGTTGCGGATCTGCGAGCGCTCGGCGAGCAGGTCATCCCCCGTCTCCTCAAGGACGTGCGACTCGAGTCCCGCGGCCTGATCGATCTACACCACGACGCCGGCCGGGACACCTATATCGTTTCCGCCTCACCCATAGAAATCGTTGAGGATTTGGCGGACGCCATGGGCATGACCGGCGGTGTCGGTACCGTTGCCGAGATCGTCGATGGTGTCTACACGGGGCGACTGGCGGAGCCCTTCTGTTACGGCGAGGGCAAAGTGCGGGCCATCGAGAAGCTCGCAGACGAGAGGGGCTACGACCTCCGTCTCTCCTATGCATACAGCGATTCCGCCGGTGATCTGCCTTTCCTGGAGACGGTCGGTCATCCGGTGGCCGTCAACGCGGATCGAGCGCTGCAGTCGCTGGCGTACCACCGCGGCTGGCCGGTCGTCGTGTTCAGCCGCAAAGCCAAGCAAGTCATCAGAACGACCACGGCGGTGACCGGCGCGGCCGGCCTGGCCGCGGCTACTTACTTCCTGGGCCGCCGCCAGAGTCGACTGCGCGCATGAGTGGCGAAATGGTTGCGACCGGCGGCGGCTAACCGATCACAATGAGGAAATGCTCCAATCGACGATGCGTCCGATCACCGCCCGGGAGGCGTTCCCGATGCGGCGGTATCTCCTCCGACCGATGCTGGCCGCGGCTGCCTCCCGCTATGACGAAGACGACCACCCCGAAGCGATCCATCTCGGAGCTTTCGCGGATCTGGGCGGTGGAGAGGAACTGGTCGGGGTGGTGTCGTTCCTACCCCGGACCGAACAAGGGGAGCTCAGCACGGAGGTGTTCCAGTTGCAGGGGATGGTCACCCTGCCGGCGGTCCGCCACAAGGGCATCGGCACCAAGTTGGCCGACTACGGCATTGCCATACTGATCGATGGGGGCGCCACCAGCGTCTGGTGCAACGGAAGGACGCCCGCCCGGTCCTTCTACGAACGCCTCGGATTTCAGGCGGTCGGCAAGGAGTTCATTACACCCGGGACGGGACCACACTATCGGTTCGTGAGGGATCTGAGCTGAATGTTCAAGCGGGCCATCGCCCGAGACCGCAAAGGATCTAATCTGGGGTCCTAAGACCTGGTCACCCACACCAAACCGCGTCACATCTCTGCCAATGGCCTCGATCCCCCCAGCTAGCTCATACCCGAGAATCGCGTACCTTGGTCTCACGAGACCGAAGTTCTTTCCAAACAGAAGACCCAGGAACCGGGTGGTCACGTTGAGGTTACGCCCTCCCCCGGTCCCCTGCTGTCCCGGTCGTCGCATGGATCCTGATCAACACCTCGTCATTCTTGAGGGTGGGTCTGTTCACCTCCGTGAGCCGGAGAACATCCGGTGGCCCGTCTTCTTCTTATACGACTGCCTCCATTGCTGCCACGCCTTGGTGTCGGCACCGCCGAATCCGATCCCGGTGAGGTGCGACCGCGGATCGTTCGGATCATCAACAGCAGGCCCGCACCCGACGGCCAGCACCCGTACCACAACATGTCCGATTTGGATACGAGTCAACAATCTCATCGCCCCACCTCCCCGAACCTCGAAACCACCCTCCAAGGATCATCGCGAAAGCCCAAGTGGATTACCGGCATATGTGGCAATCGGCGCTAGTCATCCCTTTATCTGGAAGAGTTACCACCGCCAGTTGGCCCAAGGGTTTGCGTCGCTCGCCTTTTGACAGCCGACAAGGAACCATTCCCGGTAGACACCGATCCCAGGTAACGGTCCCGAGTCCCCAACGCCGCGCCCCGGGCGCGAGACAGCAATTGGCTCTCGAATGATTGCGGGTTCACTTTTCGTCGTATCGGTTGCAGTGGGTCTCCAAAGAGCGCATGGTTGTCGAATAGGGCATACGCTCCCCCTCGTCGGAGCGGGTTGCTCCGACGGGCACGACCCTGCGCGATCTGTCTTTAGGAATTTGGCCAATTGGCGATAAGAGGTCTGCTCGCTACCCGTTTGCGCAGGATGAGCCTTCGTGCTGCGTGAGGAAGGAGGAATGATGGAAATGAAATCGAGTGTGGAGAACCGCTGGGACACGGTGGTAGTCGTTGCCCTGGTCCTGTTCATGTTGACCGCCTGGATGGTGGTCACCGATAGGTCCGAGGTGGCCTCCGCCCCGTTGGCGCCATCGGCGGGAAGCTCCGATCTCGTCAATGGCGGCCTGGCGTTCCAGATTGACCAGGTTGGCGGATTGGGGGGAAACATCTTCGCCAAGTACGACGGTGTCGACGGCGAGTCGGTGGATGACAAGCATGGCAAGTGGAGCGATGTGCTGTCGATGGAGTGGGGTGTGGAGAGCCCTACCGGACCGGCGACCGGTGTGTCTCGCCGTCGGGGCGCACCGATTATCGAAGACCTGGTCTTGACGTACCTCTACGACAAGTCCACACCCAAGCTGGTTGAGAAACTGCTCAAGGGTGCGGTAATCCCCATGCTTGAGATCGAGCTGACCGGCACCTACGGCGGTGCTCGTGCTACGTATCTCAGATACGAGCTGAAGAACGTGCAGGTCACCAGCTACAACGTCAACGCCTCGGCTGATGGTGGGCTACCTACCGTGGTGCTCGCCAACAACTTCGAGGAGATCAAAGTCACCTATACCGAGTACGACGATGACGGAAGCAAGAAGGGCAACGTGGAATATTCGTGGAAGGTCGAGAAGTAGAGCCATGAGTATGGTGGGCTCCGGCAACTAGCTGGAGCCCACCACCACCCGTTCCAGGCTTTCGTGTCACTGACGGCGGCTAGAACCCCCTCAAGGTCGTGTGTACCGATCCCTGACCCTCATCAACAGATCCTCGACCTGCTCCGTAGCCGCCCCCAACTTGTCACCGACCTCGAACAAGCCACCGGCACCGCCCTGACCGAACCCGTCAACGAGCTACGGGTTTGGGGGTGGGTGTTCGGTGATCTGGAGTTGTCGGGGGAGGGTTGGTATCACGCCAGCCATCGGGCGGCGGCATCCTCCACCGAAATGCGGTGCCATCGGACGCCACTCGGGTAAAGCCTCAATGACCCATAGTTGCCACCAGCCAACCGTTCCTGGTGGCGGTCATGGAGGGGTATAGCCACTGATTCCCCTTTAAGGATTGCCGAAAACCGGCCGATGAAATATGTGGTCCCGGTCGGGAGGGGCGTCCTTTACGGGGCATCTGGACCCTGACCGGGACCAATCTGACCTTCGATAACCCCGCGAACCGCAAGCTGGTCGGGTAATTACCCGATACTGGAGCCACCGATTCCCAGCGCATAGGAGATGCCCCCCTTTACACCGCAAGGCACCGAAGAGAGGGTGTAGCGTTCGTTGGTCGGAGTATCTATGGAGGTCGATATGGAGCTAGTTATCGCCCAGGTCGACAACACGGACAAGTTGATCACGTTCCTGACCAACCGTGCAGATAAGATCGACTGGTTCATTCCTCTTGCGTTGGCCACCGGCGCAGTGATGATTGCGGCGGGGATTATCTGGATGTACCTCGACGCCCAGGCCGCGAGAGATGCGAAAAAGAAAGATAAACGAACCGAATTCGGTATTCAGGGCGCGCCCAGTTTTGAAGACATCTCGAAACTGATAACTGCCCTCAAGGATCTGTCGGGCGGGAAACTGCTCATCATGATCGGGTTCGCGATGTGGCTGATTGCCGCGGCTCTCGCTTGGCAGCTTCTCGAATTTCCAGCTGGTGTACTTGGGTAGACCGACGTCAGTGGGGCAACGGTTCGCCGTGATCGATTGGTTTCGGTTGCCGCGTTGGTGGCTGGTGGCATCTGTCGTGATCGCCTTTCAGGTTCATCCCCGGTCTGCATAGTCGAAATTGTTGGCCATCACCCAGTCGCTGATCTCCCGGCCGCGCAGACTCTCAACCACGAGCCGCAAGGCGCTGATCTGACCGGCGGCGGCGCTCAGGGCTTTCTGGGCTGTTTCCCTTCCCCGCTGAGGGAGCCGACTGGCAGTCGTGTGCCTTGAGCGGTACGATCGCTCCGCACTCTCGGCACCGGCGCCAGTTCTCGGGGTAAGTGCGTCCTTTCTGGCGTCGGTTCCTCACATCCGTCTCCTGGGCGGCGTCATCCTGTTGAGTCGTCAAGGTTTCGGCGATTCGCTGCTCGACGTAGCGGGTGGCCTGACAGAGGTCATCTGATCGAGGGCCAGCCCGCCCGTATGGCCCACCCCCCTAGGAACGGCGCCTATGCGCTCGCTTACGTCGGCTCCTCGGATCGCGGGGCGGCGGTGTTCGAAGATGCCGGGTCGACGACGCGGTCGAAGGGTGTTGTGCGGGGAAGTCGGGGTGACGTCGCGTCGGCACTTGTCGGGGGCTACGCCCGTTGAAGCATCCAGGTGGCACACGTGACGGCCGTTTCGAGGATCGCACACTCCTGCTGTTCCTTTTCCAAGTAGGCGTGGAAGGCATCGGCGTGCTCGGGGTACCGCGCTGACAACTCGTCGGCCCGGTGTACGATCCACCCGGTGTAGCGCAGATTCTGGGCGCGCACCGTTTCGACAGAGAGGGTCAGCTCCCGCACCAGATGATCACCGTAGGAGGTGAGCTGCCGCAGCGTCTCGTCACGCGTGGTGAGCTCCTCGTACCCAGGGAACACGAGCTTCTCCGATTCCCGCAGGTAGGCGCCGTCGATGATTATCAGACCACCGGACGCGACACAGCGACGGCAGCCACCCACTATGTCCGCGGTTGATCCCAGGACGCCCACTGCGATCAGGAGCACGGCGTCGTAGCCGCGAGCATCCTGTACGGTCTCACGCAGGTCACCGAGGTCGAAATGACAGAGGTGCTCGAGCCCGAGCCTCCGTGCTTGCCCTCGCGCGACTTCCACGAATCCCGACAGGGCGTCCACGCCATCCACCCGGCACCCGAGCGCTTCTGCGACAGCAACGGCCACCGCACCCTTGCCGCACCCCAGGTCCAATACCCGGGTCTGTGCCCCTGCCAGGCCCGCGTCCCGTAGCCATTGGACGATCAACTCGGGGTCGCTCCCCAGCTCCGACAGATCCTGGAGCAACTCGGACACGAACCCCACGATTTCCGGCGCCACCCCGAAGTACGAGGCGAGCTCAGCCTCCTCGACTGTCCCCGCGTTCTTCCTACCCACAACCGGGAATCTAGCCACCCCGCCGCCAAGAGCTTCCGTAGCTGGGTCACTATTCCGGTTGTAGCAGTGGATCAGACGCCCAAAAATCCGCTCCGCGGTAGCCGACCCGCTCCCGCTCGGGATCAGATTCCGTCTGGCAAACGCCGCACCTCCACCCGCCCGGGATAGGCACAGCGCGGATTGGCCCCCGGACGATGCGGGCACTCCGCATGGTGGAATGGCTCAACCCGTTTTGTTGATCCCTGGTCACCCCTCCAACAGGATGTTTCGCCCGTCCCGGCGCCGGCTCAGCTCTGCGGCTGGGACGGGGGAGCGATCAGCGAGAACGTCCCGCCCTGGGGGTCGCCAACCACGGCGATGCGCCCGGCCGACGAGTCAAAGGCGGGCACGGACACCGAGCCGCCCAGGTCGGAGAGGCGGGCAACCGCGGCGTCGGTGTCGTCCACCTGGAAGTAAACCATCCAGTGCGGCGGGATATCGGCCGGCCAGTTCTCGTCCATCGTCATGACGCCGCCGTTGTACTGATCGTTCTGCAACGGCGCTCCTGGCACCTTGCCCGGGAGGCGGATCAGCCAGTACTCCATCGATGCATCGTCGCCACCGAACTTCTCGAACTCCCAGCCGAGAGCCGCCCCGTAAAACTGGCGGGCTGCCGCCGAGTCACGGGCGTTCAACTCATTCCAGGAAAGCGCACCGTGCTCGTTGAACACCCCGGCGCCGACATGGTCGCCCGCCTGCCACAAGGCCACCACGGCGCCCTCCGGGTCGGCGACGAAGGCCATTCGACCCGACGACATGACGTCCATCGCCGACATGACTACCGAGCCACCGCCCGCCGTCCACCTGGCGATCGTGTCGTCGACACTGTCGACGCTGACATAGGAGTTCCACATCGGGGGGAACCCGCTGTCCTCGACGCCGGAAAGTAGCGGACCAAGCCCGGCCGTCGACTTCCCGCCCTTCGAGAACATGGTGTAGATGTAGTGGCCGTCCGGATCGTGCTGGTCCTCGGCCTTCCAGCCGAACAAATCGGCGTAGAACCTGCTCCCGGCGGCCGGGTCTGGCAAGGAGATGTCCGTCCAAGTGAACAGGCCATGCGGATAGGCCATGTCGCCTCCTTCTGCGCCCGAGCCCACTCTGAGCTGCGCCCGACCCAACCTACCCAACCGCTGTAACAGAATCTCGCCACGCGTCTGGAGCGGCGAGCCTGCACTGGAGCTTCTGTCGTCGCGAGGACTCCGCTCCAGGCGAAGAGGTTGAACGTAGGATCGACCTGAGTCGATGAGGGAAGCAGGCATGCAGTGGGGACTAATTGGCGTGAACGTGGGCATCTTCGCACAGCCGGAACACGCGGCATCGTTCGCGACGGCTGCGGAGGCGGCTGGGTTCGCCCGAGACCCCCGGCTCGACAAGGCCGCCGACATACGCGCTCGGTCTCGATCGTGCAATGGACGCGGCGCCGCGTCCGGACCCGTCCCGGACCGATCCAACCTCTCCTGGTCGGAGAGTCGGAGGGACTGACCGTCGCTAGACAAAGTACAAACTTCGCTTTTGGCGCCGATGATCACCAGACTCCGACAACGCTCACCCCAGTGAGCGAAATGCGCGTTCGTTCGCGTACGGTGTCGCCAACCCTGCGTTCGGTGAGTTCGCCGAACCTACTAGGGCAGCGCAGCTACGGGGATCCTTAAGTGACCTTGGGCCCTGGAAGGGCACGACCGACGATGACACAATTAGCCTGGAGGTGGTCTCGATGACTGCAGAACCGAGAGCAGAACGAGAAGGCCGGGAGTGGACCGCCTCGGTGAACGGAACCGAGCTGCGGGTCGAAGAGGTCGGCAGCGGCACGCAGACTGTTGTGTTCTCGCCGGCGCTGTTCACGAACCGGGGGTTGTTCGACGCGCCCTTCGCTGCGCTGAGCCGTGACTACCGGTGCCTCAGGTACGACCACCGTGGTCAGGGCGACAGCGGCCTCGGAGCTCCCCAGCCGTCACGGCACCTGCTGGGGACCGAAGGGCTCTACGACGACGCGGTCGCGCTGGTCGACCAGCTGGGCGTCGACAGGTGCCACTGGGTCGGGGCATCGATCGGCGGGTTCGTCGGCATCCGTCTGGCGGCTCGCCACCCCGATCGCGTCCGCTCGCTGGTCCTGATCGGGCTCAGCACGCGACGCGTCTCCCGCGCGGATCTGCGGCAGGTCGGGGTACTCGGGTGGGCGGTGCGCGGCAGCCGACTGCTGGGACCGGTCGGCGCCGCGGTGCGGCAGCGCGTGACCGAGCAGGTCATGCGGAACATGTTCGGGACGACGTTCATGTCCGACTCGGCACGCGCAGACGACCGCGAGACGTGGCGGCAACGGTTCATGGCGCAGCTGGTGCCCGAGGCGGTGCCGATGCTCCGCGAGGTGTTCGGCCATCCAGGCAACCCACCGGAGCTGCTCGCCCGGATCCAGGCACCGACCCTGATCATGGCCGGTGAGGACGAGCTCACGGGGGCTCGACGAGGCTCACAACGATCCTCTGCAGGCGCAGCACGTCATTCCGGGCGCCCGCCTGGTGACGATCCCAGGTGCCGGGCACATGGTCCTCGTCGAGCAGCCGGACGCCGGCACCGCAGCCATCACCGAGTTCATCCGGGGAGTCGACGCGGCGTAACCCCTCCGCCGGGGGCGTCGAGGCGGGCGTCGAGCGAGCGGGGTGCGCGGGTGCCGCACGGGATCGAGGCGGGTGCGAGCGGCGCCTCCGGGATCTGCGCGCGCCTGTTGGCCGGTGTCGGGTTCTCCCCGCTCGAGTGTGCAGGCGTCCCGATGGGTCCCGGCGGTCCGATCGAATTCTGCATTCTCCGGGCACTGCGGCCCGACGAGCGCTGAGCCGTCGAGGAGCACTTGACGCCGCGGCCCTCCCCGCCGTGACCGCGTTTGGTCCGCTGGTCGCCGGCCCACCGCAGATGACGATCACCGCCCCGGTGGCGGCGGTCGGACTCGATCTCTGAATGCGGACGTTCAAGCTGCAGGTCCAGACCAGCGGCGACGGGTACATGGCCGGCCCGCACGGAGAGACGGACTGAATGACATTCTCGCGGACGGACGACATCGCCGCCTATGTGGGAGCGCTCAGCAACCCTGTCGCCTGCATCGTGCTGGGCCGTCACCTCGCCGAAGGATTCATCCCGCACCGGCGGCCCAACCACCCGGCCGACTCGGTCGTGTTCGAGAATGAGAGAGTCCGCGTCCTGGATGTCCGGGCGGATCCGGGAAGTGAATCACCGATGCATAGCCATCCCGATTCGGTGATGTATGCTCGTGAATGCGGCCGAGATCCTGATAGCCACACCAGACGGCCAAGAGCACCGCGCGGAAGTGTCTGCCGGGGCGACTTTGGGTTCGCACCCTACTGCCGGTCGGCGGTGGCCGGGACCCCCAATGCGCCCATATCGGCGCATTATCGAGCGGGAGGCACCTGTAGAGCTGCCGCCGAGATGCCGGGATAATCGGAAGCGAACCTGCGTCCGTTCAGAGCTGATCCAGCGGCGAGAAACGCCGATGCGCTTCCCTCGCCCGTTCATCGGCGGCGCTGGCGGCATATCGTGAGACCATCTGACGTGACTGCCACCCGGCGAGGCGCATGAGATCACCTTCGTTGCCGCCGGCGGCGAGGAAGTAGTGGGCAAAGCTATGGCGCAACTGGTGCGGGTGAAGAGGCGGTGTGATCCCGGCCTCGGCTGAGCGACGTTTGAGAGCCTGCGCGATCCCGCTCGAAGTCAACCGCCCGCGGGCACCGACCCAAAGCCACGGCAGATTCGCGTGCTTGCTGCGCCGGCGAGAACGTACGTATCGGTCGAGGAGTTTGATTGTTTTCGGCGACATGGGTAGGGCCCTCTCCCGCCGGCCTCTTCCAAGCACGAGCGCCACCTCAAGCGAGAGATCGACATGTTCCAGTTTCAGCCCGGCGACTTCGGCGAGACGGGCGCCGGTGTCCAGCATGAAGGTGAAGAGGGCGAGGTCCCGCCGGGCTTCGAAGTCCGTTCCCTCGCAGACCTTGAACAGCTTCCGAAGGTCCGCGGCGTCCACAACCGGCACCTCTCGCTCCTCCATCTTCGGGGGTCGCATCCGATCGAATGGATTTGCTTCGATCTCCACCTCCTCGAAGAGCCACTTGAAGAACTGCTGAACGGCCCGATATCGGTTGTTAGCGGTCGACGCCGATCGGGTGTCCCGAAGATGGACAATGAACGCCTCGAGTTGCTCGCGGCCTAGGTTGGTCACGTCCACAGGAACGGCGCGCAGCCTCTCTATATGCTCCGCTCTAAGCTTCCGGTCCGTCACTATCTCATCGAAGTCGAGGTCCAGCTTCGGGCAGGCGAAGAACATGGCGAGCTGCTCGGCTGCTTTGAGATAGACATCTAGAGTCCGAGGCGAGAGATTGGAGGCATTGAGATGATGATGCCAGGAGTCTGTAAGCGTCCAGATATCAGAGGCGCTCGCGGTTTTCGATGGCATATCGGCACCATTCTAGACACAAAGTTATTCGCTGTGCTAGCGTTATGCTCAACAACCGGAGGTACCTGAACCAGCGAATAGCCTTATAAACAAAGGTGAAATCCCGCCCTCGTAGCTCAGGGGATAGAGCAACTGCCTCCTAAGCAGTAGGTCGCAGGTTCGAATCCTGCCGAGGGCGCAAACAGGGCAGGGTTGCGATCGCGGAGAGAGAACACATGGATGATGCGGACGTTGTGGTCATCGGAGGCGGCATTATTGGTTCCTCGATCGCCTTCCAGCTTGCCTCCAGAGATGTCGGCCGGGTCGTCGTCGTTGAAAAGGGGGCCGGGCCGGCCGAGGGTTCGACGGGAGCCTCGTCGGCGATCGTCCGCACCTTGTACAGCCGGCCGGAGACCGTACGGCTGGCTCTCCACGGCCAGACCGCATATCGAAATTGGGCGGAATTCACCGGGATCGAGCAGCCGAGGTCACGGTTTCATCCGATCGGCATGCTGTGGCTGATGGGGTACACCAACGCCGAAGCGGCCGCCGCTCGGGACCGCCTGATCGCCGAGGGAGGCGTGGCCGAAGTCCTCGACGCAGCCGGTGTCCGGACTCGCTTCCCGGCTCTCTCGACCTGTGCCGAACCCTTCGATCTCACCGGGCAGATACCCCATTCCTGCCGTGACCTGGAGGCAGCCCTCTATGAACCCGACGCCGGGTTCGCTGATCCGACCGGCGCCAATCAAGACTTGATCGAGGCCGCTCGTCGCGAAGGCGCCGAGGTCCTGTTTCGATCTGAAGTGCAGGCGGTCCGGACGGACCCCAAGAAGGTATCGGGAGTGGATCTGACCGACGGCCGGACGATCCGAACACCCCTCATCGTGAACGCGGCGGGTCCGTGGTGCAACCGTCTCAACGACATGGCGGGAGTCCGACTCGGGTGGACCATCAGTCCGACCCGTGTTCAGGTTGCCTATCGCCTCCGGCCTGCCGAGGTCCCCGAGCCGATCCCGGTTGTGGCCGACGCGGCGACCGGCATCTACTTCCGCCCCGAGGCCTCTGGTCAACAGATCGTGTTCGGTTCGGTTCTTCCCGAAGACGAAAGCGAGCGAGTTGATCCCGATCACCTCAAAACGGGAGCCGACGCCACTTTCCTCGACTCCAAGATCCACGCTTTGCACCACCGCATCCCCGCTCTTCCTCATAGAGGTACGGTCACCGGCATCGCCGGCCTCTATGCGATCAACGAAGAGGACGTCCACCCGGTGATCGGACCAACGTCTCTGGATGGTTGGTGGGTGGCCAACGGTTTCAGCGGCCATGGATTCAAACTCGCCCCCATGGTGGGTTCGATGATGGCTCAGGCCATCACAGGCACGACCCGCCCCTTCGATACCGATGTTCCTCTTTCGTTTCTTTCGGTGGACAGAACACCCTTGACGGTCCAAGAGAAAAGCGTTCTGGCCTGATGCGGTATTTGGGCCCCGAGGACCTGCGGGCGGCCCTGCCTATGACGGTCGCTATTGAGGCGATGATTGCGGCGTTCGGGGACGATCGGGAGGTACCACCTCGCGTCCAGGTTGGCCCTTCGCTGTTCATGCCCGGCCGGGTTGGCGAGATGACCGGGATCAAGGTGGTCTCTACGGTTCCCGGCAGTCCCGCCGGAATTGTCGCAGTCTTCGACCCATCCGGCCAACCGGTTGGCTTGGTCGACGGTCCGACACTGACCGCCATCCGCACCGGGGCGGGGGCCGGTCTGGCCACCCGCCTTCTCGCCCGACCTGAGGCATACACGATGGCGATGCTGGGCTGCGGAGCGATGGCTGCAGATCAGGTGGCGGCCGTCCGGGCTGTGCGAAACATCGAGCGGGTTTGCGTGTGGAGCCGCGATGCAGCCAGGGCCGACGCCTTCGCAGCTCGGATAGGAGGCGAGGCAGTCGACGATCCAGACAAGGCGGTGCGCAGCGCCCATATCGTCACCACCGCTACCCCCGCCCTCAAGCCTCTCTTCGGGGATAGAGCCGTGCGGTCGGGAACCCACCTCAATGCAATCGGCGCATTCGCACCGCACATGGTCGAAATACCTGCCGAGACGGTGGAAAGGGCCTTCGTGGTTGTGGACGATGTGGGGGCCGCGGCCCGGGAAGCGGGTGACCTCATTCAAGCTGGGCGAGAACCCGACGCGGCGCTGGGCGACCTTCTCGCCGGACGGATTCGGTCTCCGGGGGGCGGCGTGACATTGTTCAAATCAGTGGGAATCGCCTCCCAGGATGTGGCGGCGGCAGCTGCCGCCCTCGCCCGGGCCGACGAGCTTGGTGTTGGGGTCGAGATCGACCGCTGATCCCGATTGTTCCTGGCCACTCCGGCCGCACGCCGCAATTCGTCGTGTGGCGCTCCACTAGCCTTACGGGTTGATGCCCGAGCACTATTACGAGCGACTTTCCTTCCTCGACGGCTCTTTCCTCGCCCTGGAGTCGCCAACAACGCATATGCACGTCGCGGGCGCCGCGATTTTCGAGGCAGGGCCGCTGTCAAAGCCGGATGGCGGCATCGACATCGACAAGATCCACTCCTTCATCGAGTCCAAACTCCACTATGTGCCTCGATATCGCCAGCACCTCGCCCGCGTGCCCATCGAAAGGAATCCGGTCTGGGTCGACGATGAGCATTTCGATCTCGACTACCACGTCCGCCATTTGAGCCTTCCCAAACCTGGCAGTGAAGAGCAGCTGAGAGCAATGATGGGCCGGCTGCTATCCCAACAACTCAACCGCGCTAAACCGCTCTGGGAACTCTGGGTAGTGGAGGGCATCGCGGCAGACCGCTTCGCTCTCGTGTTCAAGATCCACCATTGCATGATCGACGGTATCTCCGGTGTCGACCTGATGGCAGTGCTGCTCAATTTTGTCCCCACCGACGAGATCGAAGATATCAAGCCATTCGAGCCGAGGCCGGCGCCCGGTGCCGCCGAGCTTGTAGTCGGCGAGTCGCTGCGGAGAGCGAGAAGAGCCTTTCGCGCGGCACGGGGAATCCCGCATCTCGCCGAAGAAGCTCAAGCGATCGGTTCCGAGATCCAACGGCGCGCCAAGGCCGTCTCCTATTCACTGACCTCAGGATGGCTAACGCCGGCGTCGCGCACGCCCATCAACGAGAAGATCGGACCCAACCGCCGTTTCGAGTGGCTCAAGCTTCCGCTCACCGACGTAAAAGAGATAAAGGACCTGATCGGTGGAACGGTCAATGATGTCGTACTCACCACGGTGGCTGGAGCGGTGCGCAAGTTCTTCATCGAGGAACGCGGCTTCCCCGTGGATGACCTGGAGTTCCGGGTCATGGCTCCGGTCAGCGTTCGCTCCAAGGATCAGCGAGGCCGATTGGGTAACCAGGTCGCCATGTGGCTGGTACAGCTACCGATCGACGAGCCCGACCCGCTACGCCGCTATGCGATCGTCCGGGATCACACCCAGCACTTGAAGGACACCAACCAGGCCTTGGGCGCCTCAACCATCGTGCAGCTCAGCTCCGGGACGCCGGCCACTCTTCTGGGAATGGCAGCCAGACGCGCCACCCGCATCCGACCGTTCAATATGACGGTCACCAACGTGCCGGGCCCGCAATTTCCCATGTACATGCTCGGATCGAAGCTGCTCGTCCAATATCCGGCCGTCCCTCTCTGGGCCGGGCACGGCGTAGGGATTGCCTTGTTCAGCTACAACGGCGAGCTGGCGTGGGGGATCAGCGCCGATTGGGACGTCGTGCCCGACGTCTCAGCCTTCACGAATAACGTGACCGCCGCTTTCGTCGAGCTTCATGAGAATGCGCGACGCGCCGCAGGAGTCGACCAGCCCCCCAGGAAGGCCAAAAAGACCGGCGCAAAGAAGTCGAAGTCGAAGGCCTAGGAGTCTGCTGAGTACTCCGGAACAGACGTTGCACTTCCCGCCCCTACAGTATCTCCGGTGATCCGCTTCATCGCCCTCCTCGGCGTCATGGCCATCTCTTTCACCGCCGTGCTGGTCCGCCTCGCCGACGTCACTCCGCTGACGGCAGGTTTCTTCCGGGCGGCGTATGCCCTTCCCATATTGCTGGTGATGTGGCTGTTAACCAGGAAATCGGATAGTCGTCCCCGGAGCGACCGGCGGTTGGGTTTTGTCTCCGGGCTTCTCCTGGCTGCAGACCTATGGTTGTTCCACTCGGCGATCGCCGCCATCGGCGCCGGGCTCGGCACGCTGCTTGCGAACATCCAAGTCGTTTTCGTCGCTTTGGCGGCGTGGGCGATCCACGATGAACGCCCCAGCCCAACCGCCTTTATCGCTATACCGGTAGTTTTCACGGGAGTGGCATTGTTGTCGGGGCTCGGGCGGGCCGACACGTACGGCAGCGATCCTGTGGCAGGTGTGATCCTCGGGGCAATGTCGGGCGTTGTGTATGCATCGTTCATCCTCACCTATCGGGCAGCCAATCGCAGCCAGAGTTCGGCCATCGGAACTTTGCTCGACGCGACCGCCGGTACCGCCGTCGGCACCGGTCTAGCCGGTCTGGCCACCGGAACCATTGATCTCAGCTTCGTATGGCCCGCCCATGGGTGGCTCCTGATACTCGCCGTGCTTGCCCAGGTCTTCGGATGGCTCATGCTCGGCCATGCTCTTCCAAGACTCCCCGCCCTGACCACCTCCGTATTGATCATGGTGCAACCTATTGGCGCGCTCATCTGGGGTGCCTTGATCTTCAGCGAACGGTTGTCCGCGCTGCAGGGCACGGGCGTGGCTGTCATTCTCCTTGGGGTTACTGCGATCAACGTGCGCGGGAGTGTCAGACCCGAGGCGGCCCTAGCCGGAAGACCACGCGGCGGGGCCGGTACGTAGCTGCAGTGACACCTAAACTTGGACAGTGGCACCCGCAGTTATGAACGCCGTGGTCATGCACTCTCCGGGTGATCCCGGGGTGTTACACGTCGTCCGCCTGCCAGTCCCCCGGCCGGGCCCCGACCAGGTTCTGGTGCGAGTCCACGCCGCAGCGGTGAGCACTCTTGACCTGTCGATTCGGTCGGGAACAGCTACCGTCGACCTTCCGCTTCTTCCCGGTTCGGATGGTGCGGGGGAGGTCATATTGGTGGGCCCCGGGGTTACCGAATGGTCCCCCGGCGACAGGGTTGTTGCCATCAGTGGAACGATGGGGCGCACCCGGAGCGGCGGATACGCTGACTATGTGGTCGTTCCCGCTGCCGAACTGCACGCCATACCCGACAACGTGTCGTTCATCAGCTCGACGAGCGTGGGTAGGGCATTCTCCACAGCGTGGACGGCCATCTTCCACAACGGCCGGCTCGGCATGAATGAACGGGTGGTTGTGGTCGGCGCCGCCGACGCGATCGGTATCGCGGCCGTCCAGATCTGCCGATGGAAAGGCAGCCGAGTTATCGCGGTGTCCCACGGCCGTCATGCCCAGCGGCTGGCTGCGCTCGGAGCCACTCGAGTCGTTTCCCGTTCGGCTCCGGACTTGGCCGAGCATGTCAAAGCAGGATTCGGTGGCCAGGGAGCCGCGGTGGTCGTCCAAGTCGTCGACTCGGCATTGGGCCCTTCTGTGGAGATGCTGGATCAAAACGGACGCCTCGTCCTGACCAGCGGCGGCCGCCCTCAGTTGCTCGATGTTCGCCAGGTTGTCAACAAACAAGCACATCTCATCGGCTCGACCGCGCACATCGATGCCGTTGATATCCATCAGGTTCTCAAGCTCCTCAGCGAAGCAACCTTTCTGCCGGTGATCGATTCGATCTATCCACTCTCGAAGGTTGGCGAGGCACATCGGCGGGCCGAATCCGAGATGACCTTTGGCGCAGTGCTGCTGGTACCGGATCATCTGTACCGGTCAGCCGAGGAACGCACCCAGCTTTTGGAAGAAGACTGATCTCGCCAGAACCTCGTCCGCCCCGGCCTGTCGGGCGCTTCGTAGAGCGGCCCCGTCAACATGAGGCCCAAACGCGATCACCCGGACACCGGCTTGTACCAACCTCTCTATGGCTGCGATCGCATCCGGTACGGCGAGGTCGACCAGAACCAGGCCGGGGAGCCGCCCCTCCGCGGGAACGGTCCCGGCGACCCGGCCGTCCCACGCTACGAGCTGTGCGCCCGACCGGGCAACCATCTGTTCGACCCTGGATCGGTCCATGAGGTCTGCCGAGAGCAGCCCGACCTCAGAAGACCCATGGAGCGCTCTCGCCTTAGTAGCCCCCCACTCCAGGTGCGCCATCCAGACGCCATCACCCAACTGCCGTGAAGAAGCAGGAGCCAGGTTGTAGACGTCGCCGGGCAGTGCCGCCACCGCTCCCGGGTCACGTACAACGGCCTCGACACCGGCACCGGCCAGGGCATCGGTCGGAAAGCGCATCGCTTCCTGAAAAACCTCGAGCGGGCCACGGCGTTGCTCGTCGAACGGAAGCGATAGCAACTCTTCGAGGGTTGGCCCGAGCCAGGCCTCGCCCTCCGCGAGAGCATCATCAAGGGAGGGCGGGCGCTCCAGACCCTGCTCCTCGAGGCGCTCTTCTACGTAGGTCGAAAACACTGCGATGAGACTCGTGGCCAGGTCGGTTGCGAGGTCTGTCATCGGTATCGCTCCCCGTCCGTACCCCAGTAAGCGTAGGGAAGGAGCGGGCCAAGATACGGGCGGAACTGTGCGGTCTTCCCCAATGTGGGCTCCACCGGCGCAGCGGGGGAGCTGTCCGAGCAGAGCGAGGACTGAGGGGGCAACGAGCTTTTCGCTAGCACCTTCTTGCCCCTCCCCCGACCCCCCCCCCCCCCAACCCCAGTCCCGCGA
>JAOTUY010000072.1 GCA_029863625.1 Acidimicrobiia bacterium | reverse complement strand
GGATTCTGCTCTTGATGGTTCCTTCCGGTTCGCCAAGTATCTCGGCGGTTTCCCGATAGGTGTGTCCACCGAAGTAGGCAAGTTCAATAGCTCGGCGCTCATCCACGGCGAGCGCGGAAAGGGCATCCTTGACGTAGTCGGCTAGCGCCATGTCCCAAACCTCTTCTTCGATGCTCCGACCGGACCCGGACTCGAGCCGGGCGTCGGTGTCCTCTCTTGTACGGCGCGCGGTCTCAGAGCGGATGAGATCAACGCTGCGGCCGTGGGTGTGAGCCAGCAGGAAAGAGCGCAAGGATCCACGGGCAGCGTCAAACTTCTCCGGACCGTTCCAGAGACGCAAGAAGACCTCCTGGGTGATCTCCTCCGCCAGGCTGTCGTCCCGCAGGATGCGACGGGCCAGGCCATACACCGCCCTCGAGTGCCTGCGGTAGGCCTCAGCGAGCGCCTCCTGGGAGGACCGGCCCACGGCGGCGACTAACGAAGCGTCGTCTGATTCAGAGAAGTCCTGTGAGCGGTTAACGGACCGGCCCCTTTTCTTGTTGGAAGTAGCTTTCCCGAACGTTGTTCAACAATAACCTCATCCACCTCCAACACCTTCTCCGTAGAGGACCCGTAACAAGCCCGAACATCGGGCCTAAGCGAGAAGGAGAACCACAATGCGGACTATCGGACGCATCTTCATGGTGGCACTGATGCTGCTGGCCCTCCCGGCCGGAGCAGCCTTTGCCCAGACCACCGACGGCACGGTTACCGTGCTGCACGGTATCCCCGGCGACGGCGGGTTTCCCGTCGACATCTACGTGAACGGCGACTACAGCGCTCCGTTCATTCCCGGCCTGACTTTCAGCGAGTTCGCCGGTCCGGTCACTTTGCCGGCCGCCGACTATTCGATTGAGATCTACGCCGTCGGCGCCGACCCGACCAGCACCGATCCGGCCCTCGGACCGCTGGCGGTGACGCTCCCGGCCGGCGCTAACGCCACCATCGAGGCCCACCTCGACGAGTCCGGTAGCGCGACCGCTTCGGTTTTCGTGAACGATATCTCCGAGATCGCCGCCGGCGAGACCCGGCTGACCGTACGCCACACGGCCGCTGCCCCAACGGTGGACGTGCTGGCCAACGACGGTGTCCTGTTCTCAGGGCTCAGCAACCCCAACCAGGCTTCCGGGGATGTGCCGGCCGACACCTACAACGCCAAGGTTGTCCCCACCGGCGCTACCGACCCGGTGGTGTTCGAAGCGGACCTCGCCCTGGCCGAGGGTACTTCGACCATCGTCTATGCGATTGGTTCGCTCGAAGGAGGCTCCTTCGCTGTGGCTGTGCAGACCATCACCGGTCTGGGTGCGGCGCCTTCGGGTGTCCCCACCGGCACCGCCGGTTTCGCGACTGACGGTTTCCCGATCGCTCTGGCTATCGCCGGTGCCCTGGCTCTGATGGGCCTGGCCGGATCCGGTGTAGCCCTGTCCCGTCGCTCGAGCAACTAACAAACACCAAATGTGGTGTCGAACCCGGGGAGGCCAAATCTCGGCCTTCCCGGGTTCTTCTACCATGACGCAGTGAACAACCGCACACTCACCCTGGTTTTTGCCCTCAGCTTTGTCACGCTGGCCGCCGTTGCGGCCACGTACTTGATCCTCGCTCAACCCGCCCGAATGGGAGACATTGCTGGTATCGAAGCCTCGCTTGGCGATCCGCCAGCCTCGACCACGTCTATGCTTCCCGGTGGGCAACCGCAGCCACCCGTACCGGGCGACCAGAAGATCCGGTTACCCGGGGTGCCCGTGTGGTCCGGCCTGCTCACCAACGATCCGGCCCATGAGACCGTTGTCCCGGTAGGTCTCAGGGTGTCCTCGATCGACGTAGACGCTCCCATCATCCCCACCGGAGTCAACCACCGCACCGGGCAAATGGCCGTGCCCAACAACGTGCAGGACGTCGCCTGGTACGAGTTCGGATCCCGGCCCGGAGAGGACGGATCGGCGGTGCTAGCCGCACATGTGGATCTCGCCAACCAGGGTCCCGGCGTCTTCTTCAGTCTGCGCGATATCAATCTGGGAGACCTCATCGAGGTCGAGTTCAGCGACGGTTCGGTGAGCCACTTCGGCGTCGAGGCACGAACCACCTACCAGAAGGACGAACTGCCTGTCGACACGATCTTCGCGAAAGGTGGGTCGCCAGTGTTGACCTTGATCACCTGTGGAGGCGGTTTCAGCGAATCCTCAGGCAGCTACGACAGCAACGTGGTTGTGTACGCCGTGCCCATCCCCGACCGCGACCTCGCTTCTGTTCGGTCCGGGGGATTGCTGCCATCCAAAATGAGGTCCGGCACCGTAAGGTTCCAGTACGAAAGGGGAGATTCATGACCACTATCCCGACCGACACCAAACTGGGCAAGCTGCGCCGTTTCAATCTCATCATGGGGTTCTTCCACCTTGTGCAGGGAATCCTCATGCTGGTACTGAGTAGCGATTTCGCCCTGCCGGTGACCACCGCTTTCCAGGTCTTTGACCCAGATGCCAATCGGCTCGTTTCGGACTTCCGCACGGCATTCGATCTGCCTATCGGGCCTCTGGTAGCCGCATTCCTGCTGCTCTCGGCGATTGCTCACTTTGCCATCGCCTCCCCCGGGATCAACTCCTGGTACTCCCGCAACCTGCTGAAGGGCGCCAATTACGCCCGCTGGATCGAGTACTCGCTCAGCTCATCGTTGATGATCGTGGTCGTCTCGATGCTGGTCGGGATCTACGACGTGGTGGCCCTGATCGCCATCTTCGCCGTCAACGCCATGATGATCCTCTTCGGGTGGATGATGGAACTCCACAACCAGACAACCGAGAAGACCAATTGGACGTCGTACTGGTTCGGGACCATCGCCGGGATCATCCCCTGGATCGGGATCGCCGTCTACCTGATCGGCGCCGGCCAGGGCGACCAGGGACCACCCGCGTTCGTGTACGCGATCTTCTTTTCGATCTTCCTGTTCTTCAATGTGTTCGCCATCAATATGGTGCTCCAGTACCGCAAAGTAGGGAAGTGGAGCGACTATCTCTATGGGGAACGCGCCTACATCCTGTTGAGCCTCTTCGCCAAGACTGCGTTGGCCTGGCAGGTCTTCGGTGGGACGCTCCGCCCGGTCTGACTGACTCGGTCGTCCGAAAAGAGTAAGGCCTTCTTGGACGCGAGACCCCGTGGGTTGCGGCCGGGTTCCTCAGTTCAGCACCTAGGCGAGACCTTCGACTGCCTTGCGGCCGACACCTTTTAGTACGCCGCCGAGCAGAGGGGCTACGAACCGCATCACACCTTTGAAGGTGAGATCCGCGGTGTAGGTGATGGCCGTACCTTGGGGAACCTCGGCAAAGGTGATTTCGTCGACTGCGGTCAGGGTTGATCCCTCGCCGACGAAGACCACCCGGTGGGGCGGTTCGTATTCGCTGATGGTGTAGACCATCGGGATCCGGCGAGATCCGAAGGCTGCCAATACGTCGAATCGGGTTCCTTCTCCGACCGGCCCTTCTCCGATCTTCGCGGATTCGGCAATGCCGGGGTCCCAGTTCTGGATGTTGGCGAAGTTGGCGGTATTGGCGAAGGCCTCTTCGATGGGAGTCGACGTGATGATCTGTTCTCGGAGCCTGGTCACTGGGTTTCCTCCTGATGGGCGTTGCGCAACATGTTTACGTAATGCTGGTTGGATACGGATCACGGCAGATTGCGGATCCGGGCCATCCGGTAGGCGGCAATCGTCTCTTGCCTAGCCATTGCATGATCTACCAGCGGTGCCGGGTAGGTGTCGCCGATAACGACATCGTGTTCGGCCAACTCCAGGCTCCCCGCTTCCCAGGGAGCGTGGAGGAGACGCTTCGGCAGGGAAGCGAGTTCCGGCACATACCGTCGGATGTAGTCGCCTTCTGGGTCGAACTTGCGGCCCTGGGTGACCGGGTTGAACACGCGGAAGTACGGAGCTGCGTCGGCTCCGGTCCCAGCCACCCATTGCCAATTCCCGGCGTTCTGAGCCGGGTCGGCGTCGAGGAGCCACTTACGGAAATGCCGTTCGCCCCACCGCCAATCGATCAGCAGATCCTTGACAAGGAACGAAGCCGTGATCATGCGGACGCGGTTGTGCATCCACCCCGTCTCGAGGAGTTGGCGCATGCCGGCATCGACAAGGGGATAACCGGTGTTGCCCATCTTCCATGCTTCGAACTCTTCGGAGTCGTTGCGCCAGGCGATCCCGTTGTATTCGGATCGCAGATTGGCAGTCGCCATACCCGGGAAGGTCGCCAGCAAATGGGCATAGAATTCCCGCCAGGCGAGTTGTCGAATGAATGGATCGGCCCGTCCGCCCTGCAGGTGACGGATGATGGTACGGGGACTGATGGTTCCGAACTTCAGATCGACCGACAACATGGACGTGCCCGGCACACCCGGCAGGTCCCGATTTGCATCGTAGGCTTCAACGTCGAATGCCCTCAGACGTCGGAGGGCCCCTTCTTCCCCGGGCGCCAGATACGGAGCGGTCTCGGAATGTGGGATGCCGTCGCCCGGATCGTTGACGATCTTCGCGGCACCTGCCTCCGGCCACGGTTGCCATTCCGTCGCCGACCACTTCCGCCAGAAGGGAGTGAAGACTCGATAGGCGTCGCCGCCGGCGGTGACGACCGCCCCCGGCGGGTGTACCAAACACCCGTGAAAGGTGATGGCCTCGGCGCCGGTGCTTTGCCGGACCTGTTCGTCTCTGCGTCGAGCAAAGGCAGACACGTCCTCATTCCAGTAGACGGCTTGATGTGGGTCAGCCGCAGCCGGAACGACTACGGCCGGATCGCCAAATAGGACCTTCAATCGTCCGCCCATCCCGGTGAGTTGTCGATCGAGCGCCTGCAGGTTGGCCGCCAGTTGGGCACGTCGGTGCGACATCGCTTGGTTCCAGAGCCGGGGATCGATCACGAATAGGGCGAGCACCGTATCGTGGTCGGAGGTAGCAGCCGCCCAGGCCGGGTTGTCGGTCAGCCGGAGGTCTTTGCGAAACCAGACCAGACCCGAACTCATGTTGGAGCGTCCCGGCGGTGGTGCTCGTCGATCCAGGTGTCGACCTGGGACCAGACATCGTGGAGCCAACTGATCTGGTCGAGGTGTTCGGTGGGAACCGCAGTCCTGGTGATTCTCCAGAACTCCACGCGGATCGTTGCGTTGACCATGCCTCCCGCCCAGATGTCACGCAGCTGAGCGAAGCCCTCCAGACCGTGATGGGCGAGTACAACGACATCGGCCGGGTCGGCGGCATTCAGGAGGGCGAGCGGTCCACCGAGGCGCGGGGGAAGAACGTGGCGCAGCTGTTGAGCCCGCTCGAAGATGCCCGGATCTCCTTTCCCCAGCTTCTCGAGGGCCCGGGATTGTTTGGCTTTGGTGAAGCGGGTCCCCTCCGGGTAGATAAGCACTCCGTCTTGTGGTCCCATTTCATCGGCGAGCTTACGGATGGCCGCCAGCTCGCTTTGAGTGTCGTTCGAACCGCGGGCTACGAAGTAATTCGGGAGGCGATTGCCGGCCACATCCAGACAGGGGTCGCTCAACAGCTCACGTTTCAGCACATAGCGGAGGCGGATGCCGTGACGCTTGCTGACCAGTGCCGCCGGCAGCAGATTGTCCACGATCGAGGCATGGCGCACCATCAGAAGAATGGGGCCGGGTGAGACGGCGTTCCCACCCTCAACCTCGATCCTGATTCCGAAGATCCCCCGAACCGCAGCCAGCAACGTCCCTGCCCACGCCTGTTGGATGGCGAAAGTCCAGTCCAGGAGAGGCCGGCGGAACCGGCCACAACCAGCCGCCAGCCAGACGGAACCAAGCGCGACCAGGCCGACGGTTTCTGCCGACAAATAGACGAGTCCAAAACAGTACAGACGGGTCCCCATCCAGGGGTGGCGACCCACCACCCAGCGGATCGCATCGGCCACGGCTATCAACGGCAATAACACGGGTGCCGCCGTCAGCATCACCAAGAGACCACCCACGAACGTGGGGATTGTCTTCAGCCTGCGGCGCAGAGTTCCATCAGCCATGGGTATTTCTAGCGCACGCCGAGGATTGTGGAACGCTCACACCAGGATCTACGGAGCCGATGCCGTGCCCGTATGGCGCGATTGAGTTCCTCCCGACAACGTGACCGGAAGCCGACCGGAGCCGTCATCACTCCCCTTCAGATTCGCCGGCACGGACCTCCGCGGCCTCGATGATGCCGCGAGCCATCTGCTCGAAGATGGCGCGATGAAAGGGAGTGAGAGAAAGCCAGTACAGGCGACCCAGCAGCCCCCGGGGATAGAACGACGCCTTTTGTCGAAGCCGGCTTCCGGTTGGTATCGCCTCCACCTCGAACTCCAGCCAAGCTTCACCCGGGAGCTTCATCTCGGCGTGGAGCTGGAGGCGATGACCGGGTTCGATGGAGGAAACCCGCCAGAAATCGACCGCCTCGCCGAGGCGCAGGTCCTCTGGGTGCCGTCTGCCCCGACGCAAGCCGACACCACCGATGAGGCTGTCCACCATCCCCCGCAGTTCCCAGGCCCAGTCTGAGGAGTAGTAGCCAACCTCGCCCCCGATCCTGCTGAAAGCCCAGAAGACGGCGGGGGGCGTGGCACCTGTCGTCACAGTACGCTCGTCGAATTTGAGGGTGGCGCCGGCCCACTCCGGGTCGGTGGGCAAAGGCTCTGCTGGGGAGGCGGCGGCATCTGACCAGCGTGTCGCTACCCCGGAGATTGCTGATGTGCGGAGGGCCCTACGCACAGATTCGCGATAGTCGGTCAGACGTCCGGTGAAGGTCTCGGCGATCGTGTTGTCGGTGACGATTACCTCGTTCTTGAGGCTGGCGACGAGCGGCTTGGCTACCCCCGTCGGGAGCGGTGTCACGAGGCCGATCCAATGCTTAGAGAGCCACGGGCTGAGAACGGGAACCGGGATGATGATTCGACGGGGCAGGCCGGCAACCTCCGCATACCCCCGCATCATGTCTTCGTAGGTGAGTTGGTCCGGGCCGCCGATCTCCCACAGGTGGGATTCATCGCCTGGCTCCTCGACGGCCGACACGAGGATGTCGAGCACATCCCTGATCGCGATCGGCTGGCAACGAGTCCGTACCCATCTCGGCGTGATCATGACTGGCAGGACCTCGGTGAGGTGCCGCAGCATTTCGAATGAGACGGAACCAGAGCCGATGATAACGGCGGCGCGAAGCTCAGTGACTGCCGTGCAACCGGAGGCGAGGGTGCGGCCCACCTCCTGGCGGCTGCTGAGGTGTTTGGACAACTGGTCACCTTCGCCGAGACCTCCCAGGTACACGATGCGTTTGAGTTGGGCTGCCGCGGCAGCATCGGCGAAGTGTTCAGCTGCCAGCCGGTCTCGCTCGCCGAAGTCGGTTTGAGGACCGCCCATGGAGTGGATCAGGTAGAAAGCTGCATCACACCCCGCCATAGCGGTGTCGAGGCTGGGACGGTCGAACGCGTCGGCCCGAACGACCTCCACGTCGCCCACCCACGGTTGCTGCGCCAGCTTCGCTGGGTTTCGACTCATACAGCGAACCGAGTAGCCCTTGGCGAGGAGTGCCGGAACCAGCCTTCCTCCGATGTAACCAGATGCTCCCGTGACCAGGATCTTCATGACGGTCCTTGCGAAAACGATTGTGCCCATGTTGTTCGGATCGGCAAGGAGTCACGGATGACATGGCGGCCGAACCTCTCAGGTGATCCGCAGCAGCGCTCCCGTTCCGGAAAACTTGTTCCACCAACCAACGCCGGTCGCCGCCTCCTAGGTCTTCCAGGCGAGACGGTGGACTTCACCATCCCCATGTGCCGGAACCACCTTTGAACGGTCCGACAACATCGCCGGTGATCCAGCCACCGTAGAACCGCCCGGGCTGGGGCGTCACGAGTTCTTCGCCGAGGTAGCAGGCGTCCATAGATCCAGGATAGAACGACACATAGTCGGTCAGGGCTTCGTAGCCGGTACGCGGCAGTGGGTAGCTCCATGCTGCGGCGATCGCGGTCCGCTCACCTACGCAGACATCCCAGTATTCGGCGGCGCCCTTCCACTCGCACACCGTGCGCTGCGGGTTGCGTTGTAGCACCTCGGGAGCGACTTGTTCGAACGGCACGTAAATGTTCGGAGGATGGCTGGTTTCAAGGACCCGAAGCACTTCCGAACTCTCCACCATGGCCACTCCATTGAAAACGATCTTCACCGGGCGCGGTTCAGACTCGAGGCGCGGGGGCCGCGGGTAATCCCACACCGACTCCTGGCCGGGTCCCGGTACCTGACGGATCACGAAGCTTCCTTCGAAAGCCTCACGGGACGCTCCATGGGCGTCGTAAACCGAGCGTAAGGAGGTTCATGGAGATTACTCCCGGTGGGGGTCGGCCGCGGGCCGACTGTCGGTCACATTTGTCTCTTGATATTCGATGCCGATGCTCCGCATGGATGACGTCATCTTCATAGATTGGGATAGATGGATGATCGACTTCGACTCACGGCTGCGCAACTCGGGCGAATGCGGGGCATGACCCGCTTTTACCACGAGCGCTTCTTTTCGAATGTGCGGTTCACCGCAGTCACCGCGCTAGCACTGTTCGTCCTGGTGGGAAGTGAAGGAGGCCTTCTTGCTGGTTCCGGTCGTGGCCCTATTTGGCGCGACCATGACCGCGTTCGACGCCTCGTACCTGCTCTTCGCCCGCCATTACGCGGCTCGTTTAGAAGCCGACCTGAACGCGGCGGTCGGTGATGGGACGCTTCTTGCCGCCCAGATCGAGGCCACCTATCTGTTCCCGCTGAACGAGCGGAAGGTCGTAGTCGTGGCGTTCGGCTCGGGGTTCACATGGTTTGGGTTCATGACGCTCTTCATCACGGCCTTTGGGGTGGCAGCGTTCTACGACCTCACGGACAACGACCCGCCGGATAGTCCCCCGAGCCTGAACCTCTCCAGCGACATCGTAAGGGCGATCAACTGCCTGAGTACCTCGTCGACCGGAACGAATCTTGGAGATCCCATGGCCGCCGCGGGCGCATATCTCGTCGCCAACGGACGACCAGACGTCCCCAACGGGATCGTGTTCATGACAGATGGTGAAGCGAACCAGCCCTACGGCAGCAACAGCGTTAATTGCGATTATGCCAAAACCAAGGCTACTCAGGTCAAACAGAGCGGCGTCGTCGTCGTGACCATCGCATACCGGCTCCAGGGAGTGAACTGTGGGAGCGATCTCGCCACCGCGGTCTTGGCAGACATGGCCTCGGACCCCCAGAATGCGTCGCCGACCTCCGACGACGGAGGGGACGGTCCGGGTGGATTGCCCGGCGGATGTAACACGGCGGCTTCGATCGACAGCGAGAACGCCGACGGCGACCACTTCCTCTGCGCTCCAGACCCAAGCCAACTTTCAGAGATCTTCATCGCGGCGTCGAAAACGATTCTCGCCGAGTTCAGTGTGCGCACGGTGCTGATAAGGCCGCCGTCCTGAGAGGTTGGCGCTTTCGTGTGCCAACTCCAGCGTCAATCCGCCTCATGTCCCGCATCCCGGTAACTCGGGGTCCAGATTGAATGCTCTCCGCCCTTCGTGGGGCTCGGGGGCTTGTTCCTCTGGCTGGGTCACCTGCGCTTTCGTCCATCCCGGTCCACCGCAGACTCCCCGGCCAGCGTTTGGGACGCTGAGGGCGCCGGTTCGAATCCGGCCGTTCGACTCAAGAAACACCAGGTCAAGGCCACCCTCCGGGGTGGTCTCTGGTTGGCGGATTCCGAATTTGGTGTCACCAAGGCTATTCGGGTTCGATGACCACCGCCGTACCATACGCCAGTAACTCGGCTGCGCCGCTCATGACCATCGACGTCGAGAAACGCACCATCACGATGCCGTTCGCGCCAATTCCGTTCGCTTCGGCAACCATCCGGTCGAGGGCCTGCTCGCGGGCCTCGCCGAGGAGCTTCGTGTACTCCGAGATCTCGCCACCAACGATGTTCCGGAAAGCGGCCGTGATGTCCTTGCCCACGTGACGCGCCCGGATCGTGTTGCCGCGCACCAGACCAAGGGTTCGCACGACGCGGTGTCCGGCGACCCTCTCACTCGTTGATACGATCATTTCTGCACCCTCCGATATCGGTCGGTCTTGCGTGTCTTGAGGCGGTCAATCAGAACCGAGAGAAAGACCAGGCCGAAACCCAGCCAGAACCCGAAGACGATGATGACCTCGAAGAGGTCTTCCGTGTCGATCGCCGTCTGCCAGAGGCCGTACCCGACCGTTCCGACAATCCAGGCCAGCAGGATCAGCCAGCCGAAGGTGCGGAAGAATCCCGAACCGGGTCCTCGCGGCGTCTCGTCCCACTGGGTGTCTTCCGGTTCCCGAAACTCTGTCGTCATCGTCGCCTCCTTGAGCCTACGCAGCTCGTCGGTCATGCTCTTGCATTCGGCACAGTCCTCCAGGTGCAGCCGTACCCGCTGCTCTTCGCCCTGGGTCAGCTCGCCGTCGAGGTATCCGGAGATCAGCGCCTCGTCGAATCCGTGCTGTAACTCACTCATCGATCGCCCCTCCTGCTGGGCGGTCCGCCCAGGGAGCTTCCCCCCCGGCGACAAGAATCTCTCGCAGGTTTTTTCGAGCCGCGTGCAGTCGTGACATCACCGTGCCCTGTGGGATCGAAAGCACTTCGGCGATCTCGCGATATGAGAGATCGTGACAGTCCCTGAGCACGAAGATCTCGCGGTGCGACGGCGTCAGTTGGGAGACAGCCCGCCAGATTCGCTGCTGTAAATCGCGACGCTCGGCGCCCGCGGCCGGGTCTGCGGACGCATCCACCTCCTGGTGACCCTGCTCCAGCCACGCGTCCAGCGACTCGTGCCCGCGGAGGCGCTCGCGGCGTATCAGATCCCGCACGCGGCTGCGAACGATCTGGTACAACCAGGGCTCGATCGGCCGCCTCGTATCGAAGCGGTCGAGGTGCCGGAAGAACCCAAGAACACTGTCCTGGGCGATGTCGTGTGCTGTCTGGGGTCTGCCGGTCAGTTGTAGCGCGAAAACGTACGC
>JAOTUY010000136.1 GCA_029863625.1 Acidimicrobiia bacterium | reverse complement strand
CATGCGGAAACCTCCTTGGGATCCAGGTTGGTCAGCAGATCGAGGTAGGCCTGTTCGAGGTCCCGTCGTTCGATCTGCAGGTCTTGGAGTTCTCCGCCGGGCGTGGCTGCCGCCCAGGCGACGAGGGCGGTCACCAAGGCAGTTGGGTCGGCCGTGGTGAGCACGGTCCGCCCGTTTGACTTGGACAGGCTGGTGGCGGGGAGACCGTCGGGGAGTGTGGCGGAGGCCAGTGCGCCGGTCGGATGGAACGACACTATCGATTGGGTTGTGCCGGTGATCTCCTCGGGTCGGCCGGTTGTCACAATCTGGCCGGCGACCAACACCGCCACCCGGTCGGCCAACTGTTCGGCCTCTTCGAGGTAGTGGGTGGTCAGCACAATGGTCATACCCTGTTCGGCAAGCATCGTAACGAACTGCCAGATCCGCCTCCGCACTTCCGGATCGAGCCCGGTGGTGGGTTCGTCGAGGAAGAGCAGCTCAGGGTTGCCGATCATGCCGAGGGCCAGATCGAGGCGACGACGTTGACCCCCGGAGAGCTGTCGTACTTTGCGATCCTGCTGCTCGGTCAGGTCGAGGGCTGCAAGAAGTTCCGTGGCCGGGAGCGGGTTCGGGTAGTAGGCGGCAAAGGCTTCGACCATCTCGCGGACGGTGATTTCGTCGGTTTCGGTGCCCAACTGGAGCACCCCTCCGATCCTGGCCCGCCACGATCGACGTCCGTCGGAGGGGTCTTCACCCAGGACATTCACGGTGCCCATGTCGCGGCGTCGCAGGCCTTCCAGGATCTCGATGAACGTGGTTTTGCCGGCGCCGTTGGGCCCAAGCACGGCGAAGATCTCGCCGCGTTGAACGTCCAGGTCGACTCCGGTCAGAGCTTGCATGGTGCCGTAGCGACGGGCCACACCTCGAGCTCGGATCGCATATTCAGTCATGTCTGTACCTCCTTGTCAGTCCGTGCTTTCAAGGTATGCGAACCGAGCCGTTCCGTCATCGGGGCTATCCCTGGTTTGGTGGTGGTGAAACACCCCGGTCGGGCTCCGCCCCTACCCGGACGGCCGGTCCGTGCCGGCACGGATGCCAACATCCGTTCCGATCCGCGAGGATGGAGGAGTGAAACCGACAGCGCGTATCCGACTCGGGCTGGCCATCGCGGTTGTGGTTGGCGTCGCCGCGGCGTCGGGCGCTTTCTGGCTGGGGAGAGACCAGGAAAGCCTGCCGGTCACCGACCTGGTCCGTCTCGAGCCCCGGATCGACGCCGGGCTCTCTCCAGTTCATGCCGCTTTGGCGTGGACCATCGAGATCATCAGCGGCCAGCGGGTCCTGACCGATGCCGAGTTCGAAGCGCGGCTTGGTGAGAGCCTCCAGCTAAACACTACCGCCGAAGACTTCCGAGCCGAGATGGATAGGGCGGAAGAGGTGATGGGAGCCGTCAGCCTCGTTCGGGTCACCAACATCGACGGCGATAGCGCAGGGGCGCTGGGGACCGGGACGAATGGGTTCCTGGTGTCCAACGACCTCGAGGTCGATGAGTTGGGTCGGGTTGCGCAGTGGCAGTTGACCGAGTATTTCGCGGGCCCGCGGCTCCCACCCTGGCAGACTGGACTGATCCTGGTGGGTGGCTGGACATTCGTGGGAGCAGCCTGGCTGGCCGCCCGTTCGCGAAGGAACGCCACCGCGGCGCGGCTGATTGTGGGGGCGGTGGTCGCCTTCGCCCAGGTGCTGGTCCTGAGCGACACGGTGGGGCTGTACCTGATTGGACGGCTGGCCCCTGTGTTCCTGGTGCCGATCGCCGTATGGATCCTGCTCGACGCGACTCCCGTTGCAGGCAGGCAATGGCTCATACCGGCCTCGGTAGTGGTACCGATCGCCGGGACCGTCGCCATGCTGCTCGTAGATCCGGTCCGGATCGGTCACCCACCGGTGTCGGCGCTCCTGACGGACGATCCCGAAGTCTTCCGGACCGTCTCGGCGGGCGTGGCGCTGCTGGCGGCTGTGACGATGGGCGCGGTCGTTGTGTTGGTTCTACTCCGGCGCCGGGCATGGCAGCCGCGAGGCGATCCCGCACCGTGGGTGGTGCTGACCGGTGCTGCCTTGTGGGCCGCGGTCGGAGCGATCGGCGCAATCGATCTCACCGTTGGTGACGCCGCCCTCAGTGCCGGAGCCATCCCGGCCGGGTGGCTGGTGGCAGTGGCATTGGTACCAGTCGGATCCGCCCTGACCACCGTGTACGGACGGTGGGACCGTGCCGAACTGGCCGACCTGGTGGTCGACCTGGAGGGGGGCACCGGAGATCTCCAGCCGGCAGTGGCCCGGGCGCTGGGTGATGACACGCTTCGCCTGTTCCGCTGGTCGGACGATATGGACGGCCTCGTCGACAGTGGGGGCCGGGTGATCGACGATGAGGTGGGAGAAGGGAGGAGCCGCACCCATATCCGGTCCGCAGGTCAGGTAGTGGGAGCTCTAGATCATGACGTTTCGCTGCTGCGCCGCCCGGAACGTCTCCAGGCG
>JAOTUY010000023.1 GCA_029863625.1 Acidimicrobiia bacterium | reverse complement strand
TCGTGCCGGAGGTGTACAGGATGTACAGCATGTCCTCGGCATGCATGACCGCCGGCTCAGATTCGGTGGGTTGCCCCTTGGTGATCTCGTCGTACCAGAGGTCGCGTCCGGCGGTCATCGAAACGTCGTTGCCTGCTCGGCGGACCACGACGGCGTGCTCGATAGTGGGACAGCGCACCAGCGCCACATCCGTGTTCGCTTTGAGCGGAACCACTTCTCCCCGCCGCCATGCGCCGTCCTGGGTGATTACCACCTTGGCTTCGGCGTCATTGATTCGGCTTGCCAGAGCGTCGGCGGAGAAGCCTCCGAATACGACGGAATGCGGTGCGCCGATCCGGGCGCAGGCCAGCATGGCAATGGGGAGCTCAGGGATCATGCCGAGGTAGATCGCCACCCGGTCGCCGCGCTCGACTCCGTGGTCGGTGAGGGCGTTGGCGAACTTCGTCACCTCCTCGTATAGCTTCCGGTACGTGAAGGTCCGGATGTCGCCCGGCTCGCCGATCCAGTGGTAGGCAACCTTGTCGCCGATGGTGTCGAGGTGGCGGTCAAGACAGTTGAAGGAGATGTTGAGGGTACCGTCGCTGAACCATTTGAAGAACGGTGCCTGCGAGTCGTCGAGGACTACGGTCGGTTCTTTGAACCATGTGATCCGCTCTTTCGCCTGCTTCTCCCAGAACCCGAGCCAGTCGGCCGCGGCTTCGTCGTACACCGATGGTTGTGCGTTGGCCGCTACCGCGAACTCAGCGGGCGGTGGGAACGAGCGTTCCTCGGTGGAAAGGTTGGCGATGGCTGGTCTCTTCTCATTCGGCACCGATGGCTCCCTTGTCCTCGTGATCCGGCATGCTACGAGAACCGGGGGGTTGGTGTCGGGCCAATGCAACGATAGAAGCCCCCGCTTCATTGCGGCGAGAATGTAGCGAACGCAGTAGTGGGCCGTACCGGTGCGGGCTGTTGCGGCCCGGCCTACTACCTGACCTCGAGCAGCCTGCACATGTGCCGACTCGACAAGCACACCATATGGACCGCAACCCCCTGGTACCGTGGGTTGCGCCGATCGACAACGCGACCAGCCAGAGTACCTGGCGGCTCCTCACCATCGACGACAACGGCCCAAACCAGCTCATCGAGGCGTACGAGTTCCTCACCGGCAGCAGCCCTGGGCCTCTGGCGGGCGCCCAGTCACACCCAACGACCCTCACCGACTCACTTCACGGTGTCCGGGCCAAACGGCCATCGTCGCGGAGCTGTCCTCGTCGACCGATACCGGTGTTAGGTCTCGACGGGCTGGCGGATGATGGTCTTGAGCTTCTCTGGTGCCGAGCGGTTCGGATCGCCGAGGTAGATCTCGTGGTGTTTGCCTCTGAGCGAGTACCCACTTTCATGGATGAACGTGTGCAGCCTCTCGATATTCGGAGCTTCGTCGGCGTATGGGCCGATGTGCATGATTTGGGCGGCGAGCCCCTCTTCGTATACCTCGAGACGCAGCTCATCGAAGATCGGGAGAGGCTCTTTGTTCTTGGCGGACTCCCGGGCCGCTTCGAATCGATCCTCGGTTACGTAGTCGGGCTGCATGATCATCAGCGTCCAGATGAAGCGGTCCTTCACGCTGAAATCGAACTCTCCGTCCGGGAGCCACCACAGCCCTTGGAGCGGCATCACCGAGTAGGCGACCTGTTCGTCGGCCTTGATCGCGAACCTCAGCGTGTACGCCACCGGATACAGACCGGACATTGCTTCCTGAAAGCGGGGGCTGGTGTTCGGGTTGCCCGAACCGTCGACCATCAGATACTGCAGTGGTGGTACATCGACCATCCCCGGCACGCCTTTTGGCGCCGAGTAGAGCTCACGGTATTCCTTCTTGAAGTCGATGGTTTCCAACTCGTTCCTTCCTCTTGCCTTGCCCATGCATACCCGTCTTCGATCGGGTCGTCTAGGGCCAAACGGCCCGACCGGAAGCCCGCCTCCTTTGAATGACGTCCGAAGAATTCCCCCGTTTGGGGTGGAGGTCGAATGCGTCGCCTGGCAGCATGGTCGAATGGAACACGCCGATTTCGTGGTGATCGGAGCCGGGATTGCCGGCGCCTCGGCCGGCTACCGCTTGGCGCAACACGGCAAGGTCGTGGTCTTCGAGAGTGAAGCGGCCGCCGGGTACCACACGACCGGACGGTCGGCGGCCCTATTTACCGAGAGTTTTGAGATCGGGGTGGTGCGTGAGCTGGCGATGGCCAGTCGTCCCTTCTTCGAGCAGCCACCTGAGGGCTTCGCCGGTTTTCCCCTGCTCGCTCCTCTTCCGTTTCTCTTTATCGGGCGTGATGATCAGCTGGGCTCGCTGACCGCCGCCCTGGGGGCCAGCCGGGACATCCCGGAGGTCAGGAAGGTGGGGCCGGACGAGGCAGAAGCGCTGTGCCCGGTGTTGCGGCCGGGATATGTCGCGGGAGGAGTGTACGAGGCCGGAGCAATGACGATCGATGTCGATGCCTTGCTGCATGGGTATCTTCGTGGCGTCCGGGCAGCCGACGGAATTGTGCGATTCGGAGTGCGGGTCACCTCGATAGAACGTGACCAGGGCGGTTGGTTGGTCGCTACCGGCCGCGAGCGAATCTCGACCAGCGTCGTGGTCAACGCGGCCGGAGCGTGGGCCGATCAACTTGGGACGATGGCCGGAGCGCGCCCGATCGGCCTGGTGCCGATGCGTCGGACGGCCTTCACCTTCTCAGCGCCGCATGGCACCGTTCCGGGCCTATGGCCGGTGGTCTGCGATATCGATGAAGCCTTCTACTTCAAGCCCGAGGCAACCCAGCTGATGGGATCGCTGGCCGAGGAGACCCCGATGGAACCTCACGACGTGCGTCCCGAAGAGATCGATGTTGCGCTCGCCATCGAACGCATCGAAGCGGCAACGACGATGCGAATTCGTCATGTCTCATCCACCTGGGCGGGCCTCAGGTCCTTCGTAGCCGACCGCCGACCCGTTGTCGGCATGGATCCCGATCTGGACGGCTTCTTCTGGCTGGCCGGTCAGGGCGGCTTCGGGATCATGACCTCCCCGGCCGTATCACGGATGGCCGAGACACTGATCGTCGACGGCCGCCTGCCAGCGGAGCTAAGGACGCTCGAGACAACCGGCGCGGATCTTGGTCCGGTCAGGCTGCGATGACCTGGCCGAATCGGCTCGGTCTTGCCTGCGGCAGGGCTTGCGGTGTGGGCTGCGGTCGCGTCGGCCCTCAGTCTGCCGGGTCGGTCTGCGGCTCCGTTCCTGGCGCAACGGTTTCGCTCAACCAGCGTTCAGGCAACCGGGATGGGGCTTATGGCGATTGCCGCCATCCTGATGATCGACGGTTCGAGCGACTGGCAACTAGCCGGCCACTTCGTGATCTTCGGTCTGTCCTTTGGTGCCGTTCTGCCGCTGCGGGCCATGGTCATGAGCGAGTGGTTCTCGGGGTCGGGTTACGGTCGAACGATGGGAGCTCAGTGGGCGGTGGCATCAGTGATCTGAGCGTCCGGACCGGCGGTAGTTGGGGTTCTGCACGACACCACCAGGGACTACCGGCTTCCCATCGCCATCACCGCCTTCTTGTTGTCCGGGGCCGCCGCCCTCGTAGTCGCCGGCGGACGAACCCCGGCGATGCGTGAGGTTTCCTAAGCTTCGGCTACGGAGGCGGAGTTATGTCAGAAGCGAAGGTCACCGACGGAACCGTTCTATGGAAGCCCACTGAGGGGTCGCGGGCCCGGGCGGGGATCACCCGCTACCTCACCTGGTTGCAGACCGAGATGGGTCTCGAATTCACCGATTACCCATCGCTGTGGGAGTGGTCGGTGTCCGATCTCGATGGGTTCTGGGGATCGCTGTGGGAGTACTTCGAGATCATCGCTCATACGCCCTACCAGGCAGTGATCGGCAACAGGACCATGCCGGGAGCCGAGTGGTTTCCCGGTGCCACCCTCAACTATGCCGAACATGCCCTCCAGCGCCGGGATGATCACCCGGCTGTGATTGCCGCCTCTGAGGGCGGGGACGCGATGCACATCACATTCGCCGAGCTCCACGACCGGGTTGCGGCCGCGGCCACCGGTCTGCGCCGGTTGGGTGTTGGAAAGGGCGACCGGGTGGCAGCCCTGCTTCCCAACATCCCCGAGACGCTGATCGCTTTTCTGGCGACGGCCAGCCTCGGCGCCGTGTGGTCCAGCTGCTCGCCTGAGTTCGGGATCGGCAGTGTGGTGCACAGGTTCTCACAGATTGGACCAAGGGTGCTGATCGCTTGTGACGGCTATCGATTCGCCGGCCGTCTGTTCGACCGTCGCGAGGTGCTCACCCAGATCGTGTCCGAACTTCCGACCCTCGAAGCAACCGTTTTGGTGGCCGGGCTCGGAAAGACCGGCGATTGGTTGCCCGGCTCTACGTCCTGGAACGAGTTCACCCGGGAAGCCGACCAGCTGACGTTCGAACCGGTGCCGTTTGACCACCCGCTGTGGATTCTCTATTCCTCCGGCACCACCGGCCTGCCGAAGGCGATCGTCCAGAGTCAGGGAGGCATTCTCCTCGAGCATTTGAAAGAGCTGGCCTTGCACGTTGATCTCGCTGAAGGCGATCGGTTCTTCTGGTACACGTCGACCGCCTGGATGATGTGGAATCTCCTGATCTCGAGCTTGTTGGTTGATGCCACCGTCGTGATGTATGACGGCAGTCCGGGATACCCGGACCTCACGGTGCTCTGGAAACTGGCCGAATTGCAGAAGGTTACGCACTTCGGGGTGAGCCCTCCCTACCTCCAGGCATGTGGCCGGGCCGAGCTCCATCCGGGGCAGCAATTCGATCTCAGCGGCCTGCGGAGTGTGGGTTCCACCGGCGCACCTCTCACCCCGGAAGGATTCGCGTGGGTGTACCAGGAGGTAGGCGCGGATGTTCTGTTGGCCTCGATCAGCGGCGGTTCAGACCTTTGCACCGGTTTCCTCGGAGCCTGCCCGATCCTCCCCGTGCAGGCGGGGCGCATCCAATGCCGGCAGCTAGGCGCCCGGGTCGAGGCCTTTGACGTGAACGGGAATTCGATGATTGGTGAGGTCGGTGAACTGGTCATCACAGCTCCGATGCCGTCGATGCCGATCTACTTCTGGAACGATCCCGATGGGCAGCGCTATCGATCGAGTTACTTTGAGATGTACCCGGGAGTGTGGCGGCACGGCGATTGGATCACGCTCCACGCAGATGGGTCGTCGGTGGTATACGGAAGGTCGGACTCCACGCTCAACAGGGGCGGCATCCGCATGGGTACCAGCGAGTTCTACCAAGTCATCGATGGCTTCCCGGAGATCTCGGACAGCCTGGTGATTGACACCGGTGAATTGGGCCGAGAAGGTCGATTGCTGTTGTTCGTCGTGCCGGCCGCCGGCACCACTCTCGACGATCAACTCCGTCGGCGAATCCAGCATGCTCTGCGGGAGGGACTCTCACCCCGTCACGTACCGGATGAGATCCACCAGATCGACGAGGTTCCGCTCACAATCAACGGCAAGAAGATGGAAGTACCGGTCAAGCAGATCCTGGCCGGCACCCCGGTGGATAGGGCGGTGCGCCGCGACGCCATGGCTAATCCGCGATCCATGGATGCCTTCGTGCGGTTCCGGGCCTCAGCGTCCCATGCTGAGTTCCCCATGCAGGACGACCCGAACCGGGGTGGCGCGGAGCGCTAGCCTCGAAGACATGCCCCTTCCTAAGACCCTTGCCCGGCTCAACAAACGGATAACCAATCCGATCATGCGGCACTTTCACCGGATCCCGCCGATGGCGATCGTCGTACACCAGGGAAGGTCGTCGGGGACCGAGTACCGGACGCCGGTTTTCGCTTTTCCGACCGAGGAAGGCTTCGCGATCGCCTTGACCTATGGACACGATGTCGACTGGCTCAAGAACGTTCAGGCCGCCGGGACCTGCACCCTCATTCGAAAAGGACGTGCGACCGATCTGAGCAATCCGCGAGTGGTTGGTTGGGCTTTGGGGAGCAAGCACATGCCGATGCCGGTCCGCGCGGCGCTCCTCGGACTTCAGGCTCGGGATTTCCTGCTGCTCGATGGCGAGATTCTCGACGCATAGGAGGGCGCTGAGCGAAGGGCTTGTCGGAGAGCTTCATCCCCCCTGTTCCAGGTTTGCCCGGCATGGGAATGGCTTTCCTTGCTGGCGCTTGGAGGTCGGGACGCGTACGCTACGGCGCCACAACCGGCCGGGGCGCAACGCCCCATCGGGCGGAGGCGATATGGCGAAGACGACACAGCTGGCCGGTAAAACGGCCATAGTCTGCGGCGGTTCGAAAGGGATCGGCCTTTCTACAGCCGCGGAAATCGTTCGCCGGGGTGGATCGGTAGGAGTGGTAGCCCGCGGCAACGGATCCCTGGAACTGGCGGGTGAGCGCCTGCGAGCCCTGGTCCATGAAAGCTCGCAATTTGTCGACATGATCCAGGCGGACGCGGCTAATCGGGACGATGTCGGCCCCAAGCTCGAGGCCTTCATGGAGGCGCGTGGGGTGCCCGACTACTTGATCAACGCGGTCGGCTATGCCGGACCGGACTACGTGAGCAACCTCGTGTTGGACGACTTCCGCCAACAGATGGATGTCAACTACTACGGTCAGCTCATCCCGACGCTGGTCGTGCTGCCCCACCTGCTCGAGGCCGGTCGAGGGCATATAGCGTTTGTGTCCTCGATGCTTGGCTACTTCGGGATCATCGGTTACGCCGCCTATGCACCATCCAAATTCGCCCTTGTGGGCCTCGCCGAGGTCCTACGCCACGAGTTACGGCCGTCCGGGCTCAGCGTATCCGTGCTCTATCCGCCCGACACGGACACGCCCGGCTTTGAGGTCGAGAACATCAGCAAACCTGTCGAAACGCACCAGCTGTCGGCCAATGTCAAAGTCGCTCAGCCCGACGAAGTTGCCCGCCAATTCCTTGACGGAATCATGAGAGGGAAGTTCCATATCCTGCCAAGTGGCGCCGGGATGGTGTGGAGGCTGCAAAGATATGCCCCGCGCTTGGTCCGGGCGATCCTGGACCAAGCTCTGAGCAAGGCAAGAAGGAGGGTCGGCAAGACATGACGAGCACGGAACCCGTCGCGGCGCCGCCGGGCGTCATGACCGATCTCTTCGACAAGGCTCATGCCTTTACCATCGCCCACGAGACCAAGGCCTCGGGTCTTTATCCATACTTTCTGGCCATGGAAGGCAACGAGGGAACCGAAGCGATCTATCAGGGCCGGCGCATCTTGATGTTCGGCTCGAACAACTACCTCGGATTGACGACGCACCCCAAGGTCCGCGAAGCGTCCCAACAGGCGGTCGCCGATTTCGGGACGAGTTGTACCGGGTCTCGCTTCCTGAACGGAACCCTCGAGCTGCACCTTCAACTGGAGCGAGAGTTGGCGGCCTGGGTCGGCAAAGAGGCCGCGCTGGTGTTCTCAACCGGCATGCAGACCAACCTGGGGGTGGTGTCGTCGCTGGTCGGCCGTTTTGACACGGTGATTCTCGACAAGGATGACCATGCCAGCATTGTGGATGCGGCCCGATTGAGCTGGGGTCAGATCAAGCGGTACCGGCACAACGACATGGAACAGCTTGACCGCATGCTGGCCGATGTTCCCGACGATCGCGGCAAACTTGTCGTGGTCGACGGCCTCTACAGCATGGAAGGAGACCTCGCCCCGCTCCCTGAGATCGTTGAGTTGTGTAAGCGGTACGGAGCCCGATTGATGGTCGACGATGCCCACTCGTTGGGCGTAATGGGAGACGGCCACGGCACGTCTGCCCACTTCGGTGTCACCGAATCGGTGGATCTGGTCATGTCAACCTTCTCCAAGTCGTTGGCTTCGCTGGGTGGTTTCATTGCCGGCGATGACCAGATCGTTCACTACATCCAGCACCACGCCCGTTCGCTGATCTTCAGCGCTTCCATCCCGCCTGCCAACGCTGCTGCAGCACTGGCCGCCCTGCAGGTAATGGAGGCCGAGCCGGAACGAGTGATACAGGTTCACCAGAACGCCGACCGACTCCGGTTCGGGTTACGCGACCTGGGTTTCGACACCGGTGCCTCGGTGACGCCCGTTATTCCGGTGATCGTCGGAGACGACACGCTTACGTTCTTCATGTGGAAACAGTTGCTGGACGCCGGGGTCTACGTCAACGCCATCATCTCCCCGGCAACTCCCAAAGGGAGACAGCTGCTGCGGACCAGCGTGATGGCCACTCACACCGCCGATCAGCTGGACCGGGTACTCGAGGCCTTCGAGCAAGTCGGCAAGCAGGTCGGGCTCATCTGAACCCGACCTGCTCTGGTCGCCCTCGATTCAACGGACGTTGATAGTGACCGTGTACGTGTCGAGCGGTTCGGCGTCTTCCCAAGGGCGCAGATATTCCAGCTGGAGGGAGCCCTGCCCAGCGGCGATCCCTTCGAAGTGGAAGGTCATGATTCCGTCGGTGCCCATGAGGTCCGACTCCGCTGCAAATTCTGGATCCCCAATCTGCGTGAGGAAGTCCGGATTGATCGAAGTCACTACCCAGCTGTAGCCCGTCGACGGGTTGGCCGGTAGCGCGATCGTCAAGTCGTCGCCAACCTCGATAGCTACGGCCGAACCCGCTTCAGCCGGACCCAGGGTTGTCGGCGCGGGGTTGGTTCCCTTGATTTGAGTCAAGGCGATCGCTCCGACTCCGATGACGGATACTACGAAGAAAGCGAACACAACCGTCGCCGGCTTCACCGAGCGAGGTGCTGTGAGGGTTGGTGTTTGCGCCTGCATTGCTTATTTCTCCTTTGCCTTTCACCACTCTGACGACTGAGGCCGGCAGAAAGGTTTCCGCATCAGAGGCTGAGAGGTACGTCAGCGACTTCCTCGACCTCATGCCAATTGGCTGATCCCGCTGGTAGCACCGGTTGAGGTCGAAGCGTACTGGAGTCCGGTCCATGAGCCTCTTGAGCAACGACGCAGCGCACAACTCCGTTCTGTGCGCGAAACTTGGGAGCCCCCGGAGGGGCTCCCAAGTGCATTGACGGGAGGTTGAAGTCCTAGCCGGACCGTTCTTCGAGCTCAGCAACCGGCGTCCGCTTTGGCAGCAGCGCAGATCCAAGAATCAGCAAACCGATGACGATCACCGTGGCCGGCAGCGCCCATCTTATGTCCATATTGAGCGGGGTGTCCAGGAGGAGGATCGGAACCGCCAGACCAAGGAACAGCACGCCGAAGATCAAAGAGATGATGTCGAGAGAGTGTCGTTCGTTCATGAGTTGTTCTCCTGGTAAACGGTGATCTGACCGGCTCCTACCCGGACGCTCAAGGTGATGTTGCCGGCGCCGGCTTGCCCCTTAACCGTTGTCGATCGACCAACGCCTAGTCCTTCACTCGTGCGCCCGAAGATTTCGATTTGTCCAACCCCGGCTCGAGCGTTCACGGTAGCGGTGACATCTTCCGGGAGCTTGATCTCGAGTTGGCCGGCACCGAGGTCAGCGTCGATGTCGATCTCCCTGTTCTGCCAATCGACTTTGGTGAGGTCGAGGATGAGGGTGCCACTTTCCATCGTGTAGCTGGTTGCCACGTCCCCGATGATCGCCGGGGCGTAGGTCCGCACCTCATCGGTGAAGGCGTCAACCGCGTTTCCAATGGTTGCAACGCCCATCAGAAAGGCGAGGAACAAGCCCGCAACGATCATCATTCGAGATCGGCCCCAGACCGAGCCGACCAGCAAACCGGCCCCGACGATGGCTACCGCTAATGCCAGGTAGTGGCGAGCGTCCGGGAAAAGGACGCCGGCGTTCTCCAGCAGGGCAAGTATTCCTATACCGATCAGGCCGGCGGCGAACGTGTAGCGCCCCAGCATCGACGATGGGCGCGGCCGACGGGGCCGAGGTTGGCGGCGTGATGGCAGCCGGCGAGGTGCCGGTGTTCCGGGTGTCGACGGCGCGGCCGGTGCTGCAATGGGGTCTTCTGTGAGGGTGGCTTCATTCGATTCGATCTGGTTCCGGGGTATTTCTCCTCGATAGAGAAGAACGCCAAGCACCAGAAGCGCAACCGCCCAGGCCAGACCTGACCGAGCGATATCGAGCGAAGTGAGCAACCATATCGCCGCCAGGGCGATCAAGGCCGCACCCATCAACGAACGTCCGGTTCCCAATTCCGCCAGCCAGCCCTCCACGATCGAATCGTCCGCTCCTTCTGCTGGAATCACGAGCCAGCCCGCCAGGTAGAGCAGGATGCCCAACCCGCCGAAGAAGCTCAAGACAACGAAGGCCAGCCTGATCAACCATGGGGCCAGTCGAAAGTAGTCGGCCAGGCCGGTGGCGACCCCACCCAGTATTCCGTCGTGGCGACGCAGGGGCTGGCGGGCTCCCCCTGTTCCACCGGACCGGTGCTGCTGGTCTTGGCCGGCAGCTTCCGGGGGTGGAAGCTCGAGATTCGTTTCGTTGGTCATGGGTGCATTGTCGGAGCCGTGAGGTGATCCGTCTATGAGGTGTGCCCCTTCGGAAACCCTGATGTTCGGGGTTCGTCTCAGGGTATTCACCTGTTGTGGAGCCGGGAAACTCTGTGGGATCATCATGATGGGTCAGGAGTACATCGTCACCGAACACATCACAACCGATCCCGTGCAACGCGTTGACCGGGTCAAACGAATCGGTCTGCCGGTTCGCCGTACCGCCGATGACCGCGTCCTGACCGGTTTGGCGTCCGGTATAGCCCGGGTGTTGGAGATCGATCCCGTTTTCGTTCGAGCCGCTTTTGTCACGGGTTCGTTGGCCGGGGGAGTAGGAATAGTGGCCTATCTGGCCGGCTGGGTCCTGACCCTCGACGATCCAGACCCACATGCCGTCGCCCTATGGCGTGAGAGATTGGCGGTGCGCGGAACGCGGCGTCGCGTTGCCCTTGGCATGATCTTCCTCGGCTTTCTGCTGCTGCTCAAGTCGTTCGGCCTGTGGTTCGGCGACTCACTCGTCTGGCCCATGGCCATGGCTTCGTTTGGCTTTGCACTGACCTGGTCCCTCATCGATCAGACTCGCCGGTCTCGTTGGACCCAAAGGGCTTTTCCCGTCGGTGAGGCCACCAAAGGCGGTAGCGCGGCGCGCATCGTCGTGGGTGGGGTGCTCATGACCGCCGGCCTCGGCCTGTATCTCGAATCGATCAATGCGGTTGGTCTGGTCGGGGGTGTGGTCCTGGCGGTCGCGGTGACGGTGGCCGGATTGGTACTGGTCTTTGGGCCCTGGATGTGGCGATTGGTCAACCAGTTGACCGATGAGCGGCGGGAACGGATCAGGTTGGACGAGCGGGCCGAAGTAGCCGCCCACCTGCACGATTCCGTACTGCAAACGCTGGCCCTCATGCAACGAACAGGCGACCCTCGCCGTATGGCGATGCTGGCCCGCCAACAAGAACGGGAACTGCGCAATTGGCTCTACGGCGACGGACAGCTCGCCGCCGGAGAGACACTGCGCCAAGCCCTCGAGGCTCTGGCTTCGCGGGTCGAAGATATCCACCAGGTTCCGGTCGATGTGGTCACCGCCGGCGACCTGCCTCTCAACGATTCGCTCCGGGCTCTGGTTGGGGCAGCCGGCGAGGCCGTCACCAACGCCGCCAAACACTCGGGTGGGACGCTGGTTTCGGTGTTCGCAGAGGTGGAAGGGCCGAGCGTCGATGTCTACGTCAGCGACCAGGGGGTCGGGTTCGACCCGCACTCCGTTCCCGATGATCGCCGCGGCATTTCCGAGTCGATCATCGGTCGCATGCAACGTCAAGGCGGCTCGGCCACCGTCAACAGCGAACCTGGGGAAGGAACCGAAGTGCATCTCTCAGTGAGGCAACCATGATCAAAGTGTTTCTGGTCGACGACCATCAGCTCTTTTTGTCTGGAGTCAAAGCCGAGCTGGACACCTCGTTCGAGTTGGTCGGGGTGGCTTCGGACGTTGATGACGCCATTGAGGATGTCCGGGCGACTCTCCCCGACGTTGTATTGATCGACGTGCACATGCCCGGCGGAGGAGGCTTGGCCGTTATCAAAGCCGTGCATGAAACGCACCCCGACCTGAAGTTCCTGGCGTTGTCCGTTTCCGACGCAGCGGAAGATGTGATCGCCATGATCAGAGCAGGTGCCCGTGGTTATGTGACCAAGTCGATCCAGCCCGACGAATTGGCGGCGGCCATCCGACGTGTCAACGAAGGCGACGCGGTGTTCTCGCCGAGGTTGGCCGGGTTCGTATTGGATGCCTTCGCCGAGATAGTCCCCGCACCGATGGATCCGGAACTCGATCAGCTGACGCCTCGCGAAAAGGAAGTGCTCCGCCAGATTGCCCGTGGTTACAGTTACAAGCAGGTGGCCAGGCGCCTGTCGATCTCGATCAAGACGGTTGAGTCGCATGTTTCGGCGGTGCTGAGAAAGCTGCAACTATCGTCGCGCTATGAGCTGACCCGGTGGGCTACCGACCGGCGGATTGTCTGATCTGATGGACCTTCAGAACTCGTAGGGCGCCAGGAGGCGAAGGTTCGAGTCTTCCCGGATCTCGATAACCATGGGAGCATTCGAGCAATCCCCGCATGGATCCGCGAACTTCCGGGCCACCTCATCGAGTACGACGACGAGATGCGATCCTGCGCAATGCGGGTCCTCGTGCCAGACGGGGCGCGCGTCCTGTAGCGATTCGCGGGTCATGTAACGCACTGTGGTCGTCGCCACGATCTGATCCTCCCTGGGGTACTTGGACCATTGTGAACCAATTGGACTCTTATGGGTAGCAATAGGTTTCGCAAACCGTGGTTTGGTGTCATGGACGGCGACCAGAGGTCTTGGTGATTCAAGAGATGACCCCCCGCCGGCCGATGATGTTAATAGGTGTCGGTAGGCCGCACCGACCGGGTGGAGGCGAGATGAACAATCCGATGCGTGACGATCCTGGGTTTGGTCCCGAGAGGGCCGTGGTCGCACCTGGTCTCGTGGTTGCATGGCGTCGGTGGCGGCTGTGCCCTGACCAATCGGGGCAACCCCTGCTGGGCAGCGCTCACGAGGACCACATCTGGTCTGCCCGCACGCTTCGGGCGGAGTGCGACCCTTCCCGCACCTGGTCCTACCGTCTGGCGCTGGATGGACGCGAGCAACACCAGGCTCCTGCGGCAGGATGCAGGTGCGGCATCTACGGCTATGGAACGCCCGAATTGGCCCGCCCCATGGGACCCGGGATCTGGGTGCACGGGCGGGTGCTCATTGGTGGGCCGATGTTCTTGACCGACAATGGATTCCGGGGGCTGGAAGCGACCATCGATGGCCCGCTGGGGTTGACCATCGAGTGCGTCGGTGGCGACGATCTCTATTCACCGACCCGCTGTTTTGGATCGCCTGTGGAAGTCAAACACGGTACCAAGGTGTACTACCCGGTCTGCTCCGCCCACTTGAGCGCCCCCGTGCACATTGCCGTCGAGGGCCGGTGCGACATCGCCGACTTTCTCGAGGCGGCGGCCTCGCTGGCAGCCACCCTGGAGACTTCGATTGCAGCGCCGGCCTCGGTGTGAAACGGAGCATGCGCCCAACGCTCTAGCGTCGCGGCACTCAAGTGTCTAGCTTGGAAGACCATGAGCGATCCAGAGTCTCAGCATCGCCCGGCGGCGTCACTGTTGAGGGCGCCCGACTTCCGGCGATTGTTTGGTGCCCAGGCAATCTCCGGCATCGGCGACTGGATGGCAACGGTCGCGCTGATGGCGCTGGTTTTCGATCTTACGGGTTCAGCCGTAGCGGTTGGAGCCATGCTGGCCATTCGGATGGGCCCGGGTGCCATCGCCGGTCCACTGGCCGCTCAAGCGGCCCGCCGGTGGGATCGTAGGAAGACGATGCTGGCAATGGACCTCGTGCGGATCGGAGTGGTGATTGCCATCCCGATCGTCCGTAATGTCGGTTGGGTTCTGCTGTGGGTGTTCGTGCTCGAGTCCGCCACCCTGATTTACCTACCCGCTCGCGACGCCCTGGTACCCGACCTCGTCGAGCAGCGAGATCTGCGGCTCGCCAATGGCCTCGTGCTCGGCGCTCAGTACGGTGGCTTACCGGTGGGCGCAGGGTTGTTCGCTGCGTTGGTCGCGATGGGGGCTGGGCTCACCGTTTCCTGGCCGGGAGGCCGATTGGGACCCGTGTTCTTCGTCGACGCCGTCACCTTCCTCGGATCGTTCTTGTTGGTCCGTTCTATCGGATCTCCGGCCGGCCGGGCCGGCGCCGCCGACGGTGGGCTTCGTTTCCGAGATGCAATCTCGATTCCTCTGGTCCGGTCGGCGCTGGTTCCAGTTGCGGCAGTTTCCGCAGGATTGGGAGCGGTGTTCTCGGTTGGCATCGTGTTCGTTCAGGACAGCCTGGGTGCGGGGGACACCGAATTCGCCCTTTTGATCATCCTTTTTGGGGCTGGGGCGCTCATCGGTCTCGGCCTGGTCCAGCTGACCGCGTCTGATCTACCGTTCCGGGATGTCCGACGAGGGGTGCTGTCGCTTGGCATCATCCTTACCCTCATGGGCATGTCACCGACTATCTCGGCCACGCTGTTCGGGGCCGTGGGATTCGGTGCCGCGGCGGTTTTTGCGATCGTTTCGGCCGTTAGCGGACTCCAAATTGTCCTACCCGAACAGCAGCGCTTGCTGGCCTTCACCGCTTTTCATATCTCGGTTCGCGTCGCACTCGGCATCGGAGCCGTTGTAGCCGGCGCAGCTGCGGATCTACTGGCGCGCCTAGGTGTGACCGACCCGGTTCGGCTCGTACTGGGCGGCGCAGGGGTCATGGTCGCCGCAGGTGTGGTGGTGGTCTGGGGACGCCTGGACGTCAGCCCCGAAAGGAGCTGAGAATAGGGTTCTTCGTTCTCCTTTTCTCGTCGGGGCGCCCACCCGGGTCACCGACCGACGTTTCCGAAAACGAACAATCAATAACGAAGAACGCTCCTCGGTTTTCGCGGCTCTCGCGAACTTGATCGGCGATCTCGAGCGGATCCGCGTACATGGCTCTTTCCACGAAGCCGTGGTCGCGTATCCAGGCGACTCCCTCCCGAGCGATGACGCTACCCATTCGACGGGGCTCAGCCGTCGGAAATGCCGGCCAGTTTCTTTGCAAGCGTTTTCTTTCCCTCCAGGTTCGATTGCCGCCGAATCTGGACCCGTTGCGCCTGCGGCGAACCAGCTCCATGGAGGGATTCGGTGAGGTAGCCGACGGCGTTGCGCCCCAAAGTCATGTTCTCTATGAGGCGGGCGGCTCGGAGCCGATGCTCGGTCGGTACTCCCGACCGGCCGGCGAGATATTTCTCCAGTAACGGGCCGGTGGTGGGATTTCGGAAGTCTGCTTCAGAGGGCAGGGTGGCGACCAGACCTCCGGCGAGATCCTGGGCTAGCCGGCCGATCTCGTAGGGAAATCGGGTGACGTTGAGCTTGCACACGTTCGCCAGCAGCGCATCGTTGACGAAGTTTCCTGCCTCCGTTTGGACCGACTCGTGTGAAGCGGCGATTCCCGTCGCATAGATCGTCTCGTTCAGATGTGTCATCTCAACCAGTTTGTCCTGAATGTGCGAGGCTTGTTCAACCCCGTTGTAATCGGCCGCCAGTGCCGCAGCACCGATGAGTACGTCGCCCACTCCGGACTTACAGACGTAGCTCCGACGGTGATACGCCGTGAATTGCTCCACCAGCGGCGCAGCGAATTCGAACTCCCCATCCATAAAGACCTGGTGCCATGGAACGAAGACATCATCCAGGATCAGCATCGCTTCCTGGCCGGCGAACCCGGCGTTCCCGCTGTCCAGGTCGCCCTCTTCCATGCTCCGTGTGTCGCACGACTGCCGTCCGTAGATGAAGGTGATCCCTTCGGCTTCGACCGGCACCGCACACACGACTGCGTAGTCACGGTCCTCTTCGGTGAGACGCATGGTCGGCATCACCAGGATCCAATGCGAGTTGATGCAACCGGTCTGGTGGGCCTTGGCACCGCGAATGACCACCCCATCGTCGCGCCGAGCCACGATTCTCACGTAGAGGTCGGGGTCGTCCTGATCAGACGGCGTTATCGACCTGTCGCCCTTGACGTCGGTCATGGCCCCGCCGATGACGAGATTGTGTTGTTGGACCATTTCCAAAAAGTCCCGAAAGCGCCTGTGATACCCCGTTCCGTGCCGCCGGTCGCAGTTGAAGGTGACCGCATACAGCGCGTTGATCGCATCCATTCCTACGCAGCGCTGGAAACACGTTCCGGTCAGTTGACCAAGTCTCCGTTGCATGCGGTTCTGCTGAACAACGTCTTCGACGGATTCAGTGATGTGCAAGAACCGGTTGATGGTGAGCCCGGCAAGCGAAGACTCGGCCGATCCCAAAACGGGATCATCGGTTGCCAGCCGGTAGGTCGAAGCAACAGCATTTATGGACGGCCGGATCATCGGATGATCGACGGGTTCTTCGACTCTTTCTCCAAACAGGTAGACGCTGAGGTTGCGGCCGCGCAGGCTGGCAACGTAGTCGTCGGCTGTCACGATGGGCTGGTCTGTTGTCATCCTTGCCTCCGATCCTCGACGACCCGGCCTCTGCAAATACCGGCGAAGGCGGATCGATGTCATCTTGTCTGCCATGCTTGCATCATGTTTCGTGCCGTGCTCGCCGACGTGCTGACGGGGAGCCGTCTCATCCTTGGTGTGGCGGCTGCCGGGGCGTTGATCGGAGATCGCGTTCATCTGTTCTCGATCCTCCTGAGTGTTGCATGGGCCACGGATGTCTTCGATGGTCGGCTGGCCCGTTCTTCCGGGCGGCGCACGTTGTTCGGCGAAACCGACATGCTGGTCGACACGTGGGTTGGGGCATGCGTCCTCGTCGGATTGGGGCTGAGCGATCGGGCTCCCCTAGGACTCGTGATCACGGGGATCGTCTTGGTGGGAGGCATCTACCTGTGGACCAAGAATCCGGCGGTTTCCCAAGTGCTGCAGGGCACCGGCTACGGAGCGGCCCTCTGGCTGATCTTCGCGTCCGAAGGCGCCTCTCTGGCGATACCGCTCGGAACCCTTGCTGTGCTGATGATGCTGGAGTACAAGAAGTTTTTTGGCAAGGTGCTGCCCATGTTCTTTCAGGGAGTCAGAGCGTTTGTCAAAGGGGAACACTACGAAGGCCCAACGATCGGTTCGCCTACCGAAGGCGGAAAGTGATCCTGATCCGGGCACCCGCCGCCTGGTCGCCTGCGGTATCTTGGCGCCGGTGGTGGCTCTATCTGCCTTCTTCGTTGCCGCCGCCCGCCGGCCCGGATATGAGCATGTCGCCGACACCATCAGCAAGCTGAGTGCTCAGGGCGTCTCCGATTGGTTGTGGACGGTGGGTTTGGTGGTCTACGCGGTTCTGATGGCATTGTGTGCCGCCGGTCTGCGCCGGCGTTTCAAGTCCAGCCGGCCGGGACGGGTTCTGTGGACTGCCGTCGCCGGTCATGCGATTCTGATGATCGGGGTGGCGATCTTTCGGGATGATCTGCGCCCGGGTGGATTCTTCACGCTTGAAGGTGCCGTGCACGACGTGCTATCGGGGATCGCGTTCAGTGCTCTCGTCGTGGCCATGCTGGGAGCGGCGGCGCTGGCCAGCGTCGACAAGGTAATGCGGCCGCTGCGGGCTATCACGCTCGTGCTCGGATCGGCGATGACGACCGTCGGTATCATCTTTCTGTTCACCCCTCCCGAGGTGCAGGGGATTCCCCAGCGGCTCTTCGTTGCTCTGGCCGCGATCTGGATCACCTTTCTCGCAATTCGTTCCTTGGCACCGTCCGGAACAAATGAAAATGATGGGCCCTGACCTGGTCTGAAAACGGGAATCTCCCGTGTTCGGCCCGGCGACTGCCAGGGTCCTTCGATGAGTGCGCCGCGAACGGTCGGCGGCCCGCCGTGGTGACGGGCCGCGTTCCGTCGCCTCCCAGCACAGGATTATCGATGGATGGCGTCTTTGATGGCTTCGACGGCTTGCCGGCCCGCTTGTTGTGCGGCCCGTAGCTCTTCTGCTGCGGACTTGAGATCGGCCTGGGCGCTGCGGAGCTGCTCTCCCGCTTCCGGCATATCGGCCGGTCGCAGATGGAGAACGCTCCCGGGAACCTGGTCGATCAACGTAGAAGCCGCAGTCAGGTGCGCCAGCATCCGATCGAGGGCGGCCCGGGCATCCACCGGGTCGTATCCCGCAGCTTCAACCCTTTCAATAGCTTCCTGAGTCGACGCCGCGACCTCGTCGAAGCGGTCATTGATATCTGCCATGACGTTGGCGGCGATGACCAGATGCACCTTTGGTCCGAGAAGGGCGAATACCCAATAGCCCTCGACGATCTTGGGGATCAAACCGCCGAGTTCTGAGTACGTGGTGGCCGCCTCGATGTCGGCCGCCAAGCTTCTGAGCCCTCCGGCGGCGGCGTTCAGCTCGGCGATGAGCACCGAGCGGTGGTCATCGGTGAGGTGTTCATTGGTCTCTACCCGATGGGTCCAGCGGTCGATGGCATCCAGCCGGGTGTCGATCGTCTCGAGTGCCCGACGCTTGAGCCCGTCGAGGGTTGCGGATCGGTCGGTCTCGGTGACCGTCGAATCGACGGGTTCGGTCTGGGCGAAGGCTGTGCCCGGCATTGCCATCAACATGGCCGAAATGGTGGCTCCTGCGGCTGTTCGCTTGACGAGATTCGTCTTCATTGCTCTTCTCCTTCTTTCATGGCGCCATCCACGTCGGCCAGCACGTCGTCGAGTTCTGCAAGCAGTGCGTCGAGTTCGGTCAGGTCGATCGCTACTTCTGGCGCGGTTCCTTCGGAGGGCGCGACTGATCCGGCCGGGTTCAACGGTTGGCTTGGGCCCGAATCGGCTATCGATCTGGTTGTTGTCCTGGTCGCAATCGTGGTGGTGGTGCTTTCCACCGGGTCTGAGATGGCAGGCAATCCCATCGGCCGGCATCCGGTCGACAGAAGGGCGATCAGCAGTGCGATTCCGGTCATCCTCTTCATGCCGCTCCTTGTTGGCTGACTACACCATCGGACCGGCCGGTTCGAAGACGGTGCAGGGCATGTAAAGGGTTGGTAAGGACTCAGGATTGACTGCGCCCGGACTACCGGATGTCTCAAGATGTTGCCGCTGGCTGCCGATTTCCAGTGGGTATGTCCACCAGTTGGTTTCCTTCAGTTGGGACGATCCCCCGGCGAGCATCGATCGACCGCGCCCTGCTGGCTATCGAGCGGGACTTCATTCGGGGGATTCTCTGGTTGGGGTTGGCGGCGTTCCCGATACTCGGCGGGGTGGCCCTCTTCGTCTACGACGCCTCAATAGGTCTCTTCGCCGCGCTGGCGCTGGCCGGTGCACTAATGGCCTTGCTGCAGCTGCGGCTCGACCGGCCTCGAGCCTTGCCCGTGGTGCTGGTAGTGGTCACCATCGCCGCCCTTCAGATCCCCGTGCAATCGAGCGACAACCGGGCCGCAATGATGGTGGGAGTTGCTGCCTTGGGAGCATTGGGCGGGCTGTTTGTTGAGCGAAGACACTTGTGGAAGTACCTCAGTTTTCTGTCAATCGTGTGGGTGGGCCAGTTGATATGGGCGGCCGACCAGGGAGCCGGTGTTTTCCAGAAAGTTGACCAGAACGAGCTGTTTGGCATGGCCATCCAGTTGGGCATCTTCATAGTGCTCAGCGGGGCCCTACACGTGTTGTGGCGGGTGGTGAGCGGATCTGAGAAGGGATACCGTAATGTGTTCGACCGCGCCCCAGTTTCGATCTGGGAGGAAGACTACAGCGGGGCGGCGAAGAGGCTCGAGCAGCTGCGCAGGCAAGGGGTGACCGATCTCAGGGGGTACCTGGCCGAGAACCCCGAACTCGTTGAGGAGACCCTTCGGCTGCTCCGGGTCACTGATGTCAACGATGCAGCTGTTGCGCTGATTGAAGCTGCAGACCGCGACCAACTGCTTGGTTCCATCGATCCCCGCACCGTCGATCAGGGAACGCTTGATTCTTTTGTTGATCAACTGCAAGCGATCTGGGATGGCGAGGACCGCCTGGTCGTCGAATTCACCGGGCGAACCACCCAAGGGCGATCGATCGACTGCGTTTTGCACTGGTCGGTGCCCGCCGGTCGATGGGGCCCGGACTTCAGCCGGGTCCTGGTGTCGATCAGCGACGTAACCGATCTGGCCGGGGTGCAGCGGGAGCTGGCCAAGAAGAATGCACTTCTCAACAGTATCGCCAATCTCCAATCGGAATTCATTGCGGATGTCGAGCCTCAGGTTCTTTTCGGGCGTGTGTTGGAAGACCTCCTCGGCCTCACCGGAAGTGCATTCGGGTACGTTGGTGAAATCCACCAGAACGCCGACGGTCCGTATCTCCAGCCCCATGCTCTCTCCGGCGTTGCCTGGGACGCGGAATCTGCCGGGTTCTACACCGGTCACCCCGCCGGGGGTTTGCCGTTCGATAACCTGGATAGGCTATCCAGGGCTGTTATCACCGGCGGCGAGACGGTGATCTCCAATAACCCCGATCAGGATGTTGGCCGCGGAGAAAGACCGGATTCCTATCCCGAGATAAACTCATTCCTCGGCGTTCCGCTCCGGCGTGGAGCGGACCTGGTCGGCGTGGTTGGCATCGCCAACCGCCCGGGCGGCTATGACGCCCTTCTCGTAACCGCCATTGAGCCGTTCCTGGCCTCGTGCGCCAACCTGATCGTCGCCTATCGTTCGGAACGGCGTCGCCAAGCAGCCGAGCAAGCCCTGCATCGTACCGAGCGGCGACTTCGGCTGGTTGCCGAGAATGTTGCCGACCTGCTTTACACCATGTCCGAAGAGGGCACGCTGGGATTCATTAGTGACTCCATCCGCCGTCTCCTTGGTTATCAGCCGCATGATCTCGTCGATACAGATTTGTTTGAGTTGATTCATCCTGATGATCGAGCCGCCTTCCGGGAGTCGGGTCACGGAGTGGCAGCGGGAGCGTCGGGCATCCCATTCGAACATCGGATGCTGCACGCCGACGGATCGTGGAGGCTGATGGAGGCGTCCGCCGTCAACATGCTCCACGACCCCGAAGTGAACGCCTGGGTCGTCAACTCCCGAGACGTAACGGCCCGCAAAGAAGCAGAGATTGAACTGCAACGAGCTCGGGACGCAGCCCAGCAGGCGGCTGCCAGCAAAGCTCAGTTCCTGGCCAACATCTCGCACGAGATCCGCACGCCTATGAACGCCATTCTGGGAATGACCGAGCTGACGCTCGAGACGGAGCTATCCGCCGAGCAGCGCGAATACCTCGGCACCACCAAGACCTCGATTGACGCCCTGCTGACGCTGATCAACGATCTCCTGGATCTCTCCAAGATCGAGGCGGGCAAGCTCCATCTCGAGGAGATTCCCTTTAGCCTCGGTGACACCATCGGCGACACTGTGCGAACCATGGCCGTTCGAGCAGCCGAAAAAGGACTCGAACTGTCGGTCGAACTCGACCCGGCTGTGCCCGATGCGGTGGTGGGCGACCCCGGGCGGGTGCGGCAGATCCTGTTCAACCTCCTCGGCAACGCCCTCAAGTTCACCCACGTCGGACATGTGAAGGTTGCTGTCTCTGTGAATTCGGTGTCCGCTGAGGCGATGGAACTTCATTTCGTTGTCTCGGATACCGGCATCGGGATACCAGAAGACGTTCGGGACCGGATTTTTGACTCCTTCGCGCAGGCCGACGGGTCAACCACGCGCAGGTACGGCGGTACCGGCCTGGGCCTTACCATCACAGCGGATCTGGTCAAGATGATGGGTGGCAAGATCTGGGTCGAGAGCGAGGTAGGAGCGGGGAGCAGATTCCACTTCACCGCCCGTCTGGCGGAAGCGGGTCTCCTCGACCTGATGACCCCGGTCGATGCAACCGACGGCTCTGATCTGAGGGTTCTGGTCATCGCGGATGCCGTTGCCGCCCAGCGCAGTCTCAGCGAGATGCTTCGGCAGGGCAATGTTGCGACGTCGGTGGTCACCGATCTGGGCGCGGCACTCGACACCATGCACGACCTGGCCCGACTCCAGGTGAAACCTCGGGCGGTGGTCGTTGATGTGCGCGAGAACATTCTCGAAACGTGCAGTCGGATCACCACCCATCCTGATTTCAAGGACATCCCGGTTATCGCCGTCCCGGTGGCGGGCGAGCGCGGAGATGCCGCTCGGTTCCGCAACGCCGGGGTTTCGGCGTATCTCACCAAACCGGTCTCCCAGAGTGAACTGCTCGACGCGGTCCGGCTGGTGACGTCAGAGCGTATGCATCCCGAGTTCCTTGTCACCAAACACTGGTTGCGCGAACGTCGGCCAAGGTTGCGTCTGCTCCTGGCAGACGACAGTCCGACCAATCGGATGCTGGCCATCCGGCTCCTCGAGAAACGGGGTCACTCGGTGGTGGCCGTTGAGGACGGCCTCGAGGCCGTCGAGGCTGTTCAAGAGGGGAGTTTTGATGCGGTGCTCATGGACGTGCAGATGCCGGAGCTCGATGGTCTGGAAGCAACCCAGGTGATCAGACAGTGGGAAAACGGTAAAGCTCACGTCCCCATCGTTGCCCTGACGGCTCACGCCATGGAATCAGATCGGCAGCGGTGTCTCGAGGCGGGGATGGACGCCTACGTTTCAAAACCGTTCAGCGCTGATGAGCTCTACGCCACCGTCGAGCAACTAGTGGGCATGTCGTCCCGATCCGAACGCGATCAAGATGCCGGGCAGGCGGAAGGTGTAACGGAAACGATCATCGATCGTCGCGAGGCGCTCGAACGGGTCGAAGGGATGACCGAATTGCTCAAGGAGATGGCGCAGCTCTTCCTCGAGGAGTATCCGGGCCTTCGCAGTCAGATTGTCGCCGGCTTCGAAGCGGGTGAGCTGGCGGTACCCCGTGAACTATCCCATCGCATAAAGGGAACGGTTGGTCTGTTTGCCGCTCACGGTCCCTTTGACGCTGCCAAACGAATGAACGACCTCGCGAAGTTGGGGGATTTCGATGGTACCGCACGAGCCTGGGATCATCTCGAGGAGCAGATGCAGCGGTTGTTGCCGGAACTCGAGGCGCTAGCGGCAGAGGGACTCAGCGCCTGGGCGTGACAGTTTTCAGTCGGCTGCCCTGACGGCCGCCCTCGGTTCTCGGTTCGTTGCCTCATGGCTGATAGCTGATGACCACAAGGGGGGTTCCCCCGATCCTTTGTTTTCGGTAGCGTGGTCGGATGACCACCAGATATTTTTCTTCCAAGCTCTTCGAGTTCCTCAACGACCTTGCCGAAAACAACAATCGGGAATGGTTCAAGGAACATCAGGACCAGTATGAGCGCTATGTCCGCGAACCTGCTCTTGATTTCATCAACGACTTCGCGACGCCGCTTGAGGGCATCTCTTCGCATTTCGTGGCCGATTCACGCAAGGTAGGTGGGTCTCTTTTCCGCATCCAGCGGGACACCCGTTTTGCCAAGGACAAGACTCCTTACAAGGAGAACACCGGCCTGCAATTCCGCCATGCTTCGGCCAAGGACGTGCATGCCCCTGGTTTCTACGTGAACCTGCAGCCGGGCGAGTGCTACATGGGCGTTGGCCTCTGGAGGCCAGAGACAAAGATGGCCTATGCCATCCGAGAAAAGATAGACCAGGACCCCAACTCCTGGAAAAGAGCCACCCGGGGGAAGCGCTTCACTGACGTGTTCACCGTCACCGGCGATTCACTGAGTCGTCCTCCCAAGGGATACTCCGAGGACCATCCGCTCATCGAGGATCTGAAACGGAAGGATTTCATCGCCTCGACACGCCTTACCCAACGGCAGATCACGTCAGATCACTTCATGGAGTACTTCACCGACAACTGCAAGCGGGCCACACCGTTCATGAAGTTCCTCTGCGACGCGGTCGGCGTGCCGTTCTGAGCGAGCCTACGCGACGACATTGCTCAGCAAGCCCAAGGAAGACATCGTCTTGGGTCGATTCTGGAGCACTCCGTCGACTTCGCACCCGCCCCGCGTCCCCGATGATCGGTAGCCTTCGATTAATGCGACAACGATGGTTGAACCTGGCAGTCTTGGTGGCGAACTCATCGCTCGGGTTTGCGTTCGGGACGGTGGTGGCTCTCGAGCTTTACAACCTTGGACTTGTTGCGGCCGGGGTGCTGTACGACCGGGGGCCGCGCTGGTACCCGGATCGCGTGGAGTTCACGGCCTCGGGCCAGGAGATCGCCTGGTTCGGTGGGATCCTGCTCGTCCTGGTTCTTGGTTGGGCTCTCGCAAGCATCTATCGGGGAGGAACCCGCTATGACGGGACCCGCATGGCAGTGCTGTGGGTGATGCTGCACTGCTTCCGGCAGGGGTTGATGCCGTTGGCGCGGCTTCCCTTCGACGCAAACTCCGACCCGAGCCGGGCGCTGACCGCGATAGACATGCCCGAGTCACTGACCTGGGTGGTCGGGGTGTTGGGGGTCGCCGGGTTGCTAGGACTTGGGCTCTTCGCGGCACCGGCCCTGCTCCGATTCGCGCCCGAAGACCCTTCCACCAAACAGGGCAGGATTGCCTTCATCGGCCTGGTGGGGATTGCGGCCTGGCTAGTTGGCGCATTTCTGGCTCTTCCCCTTTTGTTGCCCGGCGGCGTGAGCAGTGCATTGGAGTTGCTGCCGTGGAGTGGCGTGTTCCTTGTCTTTACGTTGGTGGCATCCCCGGAGCCGCGCGTGATCTACGCGGTCCGTGAATCGGCGCAACTGTCGTGGGGAACTTTGGTCTTTCTTGGAGTGTTCATTGCCGCGGTGAGGGTGTTCCTGGCTGACGGGTTAGCCATTTCACTCTGACATCAGTGGTGCGGCGGTGTGAGTGGGCGAGATAGAAGCCGGTTCTGAGACCGACGTAGAGCCGCTTCGGTGACCTAGTCGCCTCGGGTTAGCTCGCTTGACACGGGCTCGGCAACTCGTCGCCGGGACCCTGCTGCGACCCGATAGCCGACCCACAGCAGCACCGCCCCGATCAACAATGCCACCGCAAACCCAGCCGCTTCACCGAGTGCCGTCAGTGATCCGCCCGAGGCGGCTGCAAGTGTGCCAAGCACGATCAGCAGATTGCCGATCGCCAACCGTCGATTCGATCGCCAGAACTTCACGACGCTGTAACCGGCGGCGCCGACGATGATCAAAGTTGCTACTCCACCGGCGAATGCGGCGAACACCCTTGGTCCCGGCACGGAAACCCCGCCCACCTCGATGATGAAGTCAAAGAGTTCCTTCCCCTCCGGGATGCCGTCGGTCGCCGTCGATCCTTTGAGTGGCGCCAGCCAGGTGGCGATCGCGCCCAACACCGACCAAATCCCCACACCGTACGCAAACCGCCGTCCGGCGATGGGCCCAAGCACCAGGAACACCGACCCCGCGGCGAGAATGGGGATGTTGACGATGGCGCCGAGCCAATAGAACAAGCGAAAGCTCATTGCTCCCCACCCGGCCGCCAGTCCAAGGACCAGGGCCCACGTTGCGAGAGCGTACGCGCCGATAGCCAAGGCCCACATGCCGGCATGCGGACGTGGTCGTCGTTGCCAATCCACACCAAGATCTAGGGCAAATCCAGTTGCCGCGGCCGCCGCCAGTACAGCTACGAAAGTTTGCACGGCGCAACCCTACCTCGGTGGCAATTCGACACTCTGTCGGCGGGCATTCCGATCGGAGGCCAACCACTTGGGCACCTCAGGACTCCTCGCGCCGAATCATCCCCGCTCAATGGCCGCCGGGGTCAGCCTGTGGACAGTGTCGCGTCTATACGGTGCAGCAGCGTGTCGGTTTCGTTGTGGCGGGCCCGGTTGCGTGCCTCGATGATGCGGCGGTGGAGCTCGGTCCGAGGTTGAGAGGCCTCGCGGTTGATGGCTTGCCAACTTCGTTCGGTCAATTCGAGCTCGGGAAGAGGGTCATGTCTCGGCATAGCTTCGAACCTCGCCTTGCTGCCAGGAATATCGGCATTCGGGCTAGTTCTCCTGAGGGCTTTCGTCAGTAGATCATCCGCTCGAGGAGCCTGCGCCTGAGACTGGGCTTGTGGGGAACGGCGGGTCGCACCGTCAGAACCGGAAGGTCGAGCGATGCGGCAATCCGCTCAGAAAGATCGCTGAACCGAGTGGAGGTTCGGCTGGCGGCGCCGAGGATGACCAGATCCGCCCCGGTGGTGAGTTCGTCCAGGACTGCGAAGAGAGTCGCCGCCCGGGCCACTCTGCTCTCGATGCGGGTTTCGGTGACCTCCTCCAGCCGGGCGTGATACGTACGGATCGACTTGCCCTCCGTCTCTGAGGCCGCTTCGCTGAGCATGTGACCCAACCGCAGCGACGCACCGGATTTCTCGGCGATACGGTGAGCCAGGGTGATCTTGGCAACATCGGCCGGTCCACCTGATCCCATGATGGCGATGGTCTTCACGTCGTCGAGTCCCCGGTAATGGAAGAAAAGCACGGTGCGATCGGCGTGTTCGCGGAGCCAGCGAACGTCGTTGATGTAGGGACGGGTGCGCCTGTTGAGCAGGGGTATCTCGATGAGGAGCAGATCGGGATCCTGTTTCTCAACCGCATCCAACAGGGCGGTCCTTCGTATCCGGGTTCGCTGCTCGTCGACATCGAGTTCGTCGGTTGCGACCGTCGCGTCGGCTACCTCGTCGAGAGGGTGATCATGGCTGCCTGGGGCCTGGCCCGGGCCATCGAGATGCACCACGCCCACCCGCCCGTTGCGAGCAACGAACTGCAGTCCCAGCTTGAGCACGGCTCGTTCGCGGTCTTCTGCAATCCCCTGGCGCATGACTACCAGCAGATTCGCAGAGCCTGGAGACTGGAGGCTTTGGCGGGTTGTCGACACCAGGTCCTCCGTGGCTCGGATTCGTAGCGCATCAAGCGAAGCGCTCTGTTTGGTGACGCGGGAACGACCGAAGAGCTGGTACCAGCCGACTCCCACGGCTGTGATGCCGGCCGCGCCCAGGAGAGGCAACGTGCCGAGTTGGGTGAGAAGGGCGACGCACGCAATGATGCCGATGATTGGGAGCCCGGGATAGAAGGGGACTCGAAAAGTGGGTTGGTACCAATCCACCTTGCTTTCGCGAAAGGCGAGAACCGCCAGGTTCTCGAGCGCGAAAACGAGCAATTGGAACGCGCTGGCCAATTTGGCGATTTGCAAGAGCGGCACGAAGGCCACCAGAAGCACCATGGCGGCGCCGGTAACGACGACGGCGGCAACGGGAGTTCCGGATCTCTGCGATAGCCGCTGGAAGATTGGTGGGGCCAGAGCATTGCGGCTCATGGCAAACGGGTAGCGCGAAGAAGCCAGGAGACCGGCGTTGGCCATGCTGACCAACGCCAGGACCGCCACGACGGCCACGACGTCAACGCCGACCTCATTCGTGAACGGCCGGGCAGTATCGACCACAGGAGTGCTGGAATCTGCCAGTGAATCTCCGACTACGCCGATCATCACAAAGACAACGGCCGGGTACACCACCATCATCAACCCGAGACTGCCCAGGATGCTGAGAGGAATGTTGCGGTTCGGGTTGCGGACCTCCTCTGCGACGCTGGCGACCTTGGTTACGCCGGCATACGAGACGAAGATGACGCCCGTGGCCAGAAAGAGCCCCGAAGCTCCCTCGTCAAAGAAGCCATCGAAAGCGGTGGAGTCGATCTTGGACGAGCCGAGCGCGATGAGGACCAGCAGCATCATCAGCACTCCGAAAACGACGGCGCGTTGCACGCCGGCGGTATGCTTCACTCCGACTGCATTGAGGACAACTAATCCGACGGCCAATCCGATGGCGATGGCTTTGACGGGCACGTCGGCGAACACGACGAGGTAGGCCCCGAGCCCGATCAGTGCGAATGCCGACTTGAAGAGGAGAGAAAACCAGACTCCGAAACCCGCGACGGTTCCCATGAGGGGGCCCATGCCTTTATCGACAAAGACGTAGGTTCCGCCGGCTTCGGGCATGGCGGTAGCCATCTCAGATTTGGCGAAGGCGGCCGGAACAACGATCAAACCGGCTACGAAGTAGGCAAGTGGAGCAGCCGGCCCCGCGATCTTGGCTGCCAGGCCCGGCAGCACAAAGATCCCCGAGCCGATCATCGCCCCCAAGCTGATCGCGATCACCGAGAAGATCCCCAGTTCTCGCTTCACCGGATCCGCTCCGGGAGGGGGTTCCCCAGTCGATCGGTTATTGCCACGTTCAATCGGTTTCCTTGCGCCGGCGCCTGGTTGCCGACATTATGGCCGGAATCCGCGGCGGGCGTTGTGGGGCCTCAAACTTCTGGGCCGAAAGGTTCTTCACCTTCCGCAGCATCCCGGAGGAACCGCTCGACTTGCGCCGCGATGTCATCTGCGGAAGGGATCTCCCCTTGAGCTGCGGCAATCCCCTCGAGCCGCTCGAGGTAGGCGCGTGAATCGGGTTGGGTCGCAATCGTTGCGTCCAACTGTTGTCGCTGTTCGGCGGCCCGGTCGACCAGCTCACCTAACTCGATCCTTATTCCGAGGTGTCGCGCCACCCGATCGATCAACGCCACCGCGCCTGCGTAATAGGGTCCGGCAACGTAATGGGGCACCTGGGCCCAGAACCCCACGGCAGGTATGCCCGAGTTGGTCAGAGCGAGTTCGATGATGTTCACAGCAGCCCCCGGTACGCGCAGCAGGCCTTCCGGGAGCTGCTCGCTCTCGTCGATCAGGTCGGGTCGGGAGGCCGTCGTCAAGATGGGGGTCGGGTAGGTGTGAGGGGTTGCCGCAGGCACGCCGCCCAGAGAAACCACTTCGACCACACCCAATCTGGACGCCAGTTCGACGATCGAGCGCCCCAGGGCTTTCCATTGCCAATCCGGCTCGTTGCCACTGAGGACCAGCACGTCGCGCCTGTCGTAGTGAGCCCGTCGCAAGGACAGCTCCGGCCAATCGACATCTTGCAGGCGCCCGTCGACGAAATCGATGACGGGCCGATTCGACCGATAATCGAAGAGAGCATCTGGATCGAAGGTCGCCACAACGTCGCCGTTGGCGACAATGTGACCGGAAGCTTCAGTGCCCACATTTCCTGCGTTGACCCACCCTTGGAAGGCCACGATGAGCGCCGGGGCGATAAGGCCGTCGATCGGTTCGAGCTGGTACATCTGCACAGAGGGTAGTGGTTGCGTCGAAAAGGAGTCCGAGCACTCGTTGGGTCTGGCGTATCGCAGTCGCCGGTGGCCGGGCGAGGGCCATGATCGAACATAGCGGTATCCGGCGCCACCGGCCCGAGAGTGCTGCGAGGATGGCGTCTGCTGCTGTCGGGAGTGGGGGTCGGTGCCGGCTTCTACCATGACGAGAGACCCTTCGAGGAATGCGAGCCGTGCAAGAATCAAAGGGACCTTTGAAGCATTCTCCAACCCGCGCGGGGTCGTGCTGACGTCAGGCCGTCGAGCAAGCTCTGTTCCGGGTCGGGTGGCTCATCTCCGACCATGGGCGGATTGATGAGATCGAAATCAACCCGTTGCGAGGCTACTCGCGAGATCGGGGGTACGGGCATCGACGTGCGGGTACGGATCGCCTAACCGGCCGTCTCGGGCATACTCACTGGATGAACAAGATCATTACTGCGGTTCACGTCGGGGGAGACGCATTCGACGTGACAACTGCCGCCGGGCATTCGATCCTTGTGGAGGGTTCGAGCGCCGGAGCGGACGCCACCGGACCGGGGCCTATGCAACTGCTGTTGGTCGGACTCGCAACCTGCTCGGCGTCTACGGTCGTTGACCTGCTCACAAAGATGCGACAACCGTTTACAGCTTTCGAAGTCGAGGTGGCCGGTCGGCGGGCCGAGGCGCCGCCCCGGGTGTGGACCGACATTGAACTGCATTACCGGATTCGAGGGGACGTCGACGAACGGCGGTTCGCCCGAGCCATCTGGCTCAGCGAGACGAAGTTGTGCTCGGCAGCCGCTATGTTGTCGCACGCCGCCAAGATCAGCCACACGTATGAGATCGTCTTTGACAGGGTGTCGGCGGATCTTGGCCTGAGGCCGGAATAGCAAATCTCCCCGCAACGTTCCTGGTCAAAATCGGCGGGCAACGTGATGGAAACGAGGCACCATGGCACGACCAAAAAGAGGTAGGACACTCGAACGCCGGCGAGCGGAGGAAGCCAGACGCAAGGAGGCAGCTGCTGCCAAGGCCGGCCGCCGCCGGGCCGCGTTGCTGGCGGTCGGAGCGGTGCTCGTGGTCGGCGCGGCCATAGTCCTGGTGGCGATCCAGCCTCCGGTTCCAGGCCTGGTTTTCGCCGATCAGGGCAACCGGCATCTCACCGCCATCGATGAACCACACCCCGTGTACAACAGCCGGCCGCCGTCGTCCGGACCCCACATGGGGGGCCTGGCCAATTGGGGTGAGTCTGCGGTTGAATTGCCACCCGAGCTCTACGTGCACAACCTCGAGGACGGTGGAGTTGTGTTGGCCTATAGCTGCGAAAGCAGCTGCACTGAACTCGTCGAGGGCTTTCGTCAGATCCTGGCCGAGTTCGAAGGACGCAATCTGCTCGTCATGCCGTACGGAGATATCGTCGATCCCGATGGGTTAGCCCACCAAGCCGCGGCGGTAGCGTGGGGACGGGTTCTCTATTTCGACGACCTGTCAGATTCGTCCAGCGAGCAACTCGACACATTCATCCGGACCTTTGAAGGCATAGACCACCACGAGAGCGCCTGAACTTCTCCGGTCGCTCACGAAGGTCCGACGCTCACCGTCGCGCTACCTCCGCAGATCGAGCACGCATGCACGTTGGTGGTAGCCCCGCCTGCCTCCTCATCAATGACGCTGGCATGATGATTCATCGGCAAACCGCATTCCGGGCAGTCCGCTTTCGCAGGCGGTGCTTCGGTTTGAGTCGAGACGGATTGGCGGCCGTAGCGGAGGGCGGCTGCCATCCATCGGAGTTCGGTCAGCATCCCGTCGATGCGGCGCCGGATGCCATTGTCAAGGAGCGCGCCGGCTTGGTCGAAAGCTGTCGCCACGTTCCCGACCGTTGCGTCACGTTGGATGGGAACCAGGCCGAGCCCGCGTAGCACCGGCAGCAGGTTTTCAATCATGCGCGCACCACCGAAGGGTCCGGCCGAAACACCCACCAGACCAACCGGTTTGTGAACGTATTCGGTGTAGTTGGTGTCCAGAGCGTGTTTCAATGAGGCCGGGTAGCCGTGGTTGTATTCCGGGGACACGATCACCAGGCCATCGGACTGATCAATCAACTCGGAGAACTCCCGTTGTTTGATGGCCGTTCCCTCGTCGTCGGTGGCCAAGCCCAACGACCCGAGCTCGATCAACTGGGTGGACACCGTGGGGTGCTCGGCCAGCCGGGCAGTTACCCAACGACCCACCTCGGCACTGCGGGCGCCCTTGCGGACGGTTCCGCACAGAACAGGAATCCGATACGGACGATCAGCCATATCTTGCCTTTCCGGCAGGGTTGATGCTCAACCTAGTGGCCGGCCGAAACGGCCGCCATCGATCCATCCACGGCCGACCCGGGAGGGCCCTGAGCCGTTTGCACTAGAGGATGGAAGACATCAGGTCTGGCAACGTTTCACCGGCGGATTGGTCGATGCGGGCTATCGCTAGGTTATCTAACGCCGTTTCGCCCTGGTTGACGATCACCAGATCGGCACCCTCGATGACAGTTGAGACTGCGAGATCGGCGGCCGGTAGACGTGAGAGTACTCCCGACCGCCAATACCGCATCGGCGCTGGCGGCCACCTGGATTGCGCGGTCGAAGGTCGTTTCTGACAACGGTTCACCGAAGAGCACCATAGAAGTCTTGACCGCCCCGCCGCATTCAAAGCAAGGGGGATTCGGGTCACCTGCGCCGACCACGGTGAGAATGATCTCGATCTCCCAGGAGGCCGGACAGGCGGTGCAGTGTACGCGCTGCTTCAGAACCCGGACCGCACGAATGGGGTGGGCGTCCACTCGCCGCACGATGGCTCCGTCCAGAGGCCGCCTGGCCTCGGCCGATACCCTATCGGGACGAGCCGACAGACCGGCGAGTCTGCGGACGCTCAAGTTCTGATGCCGATGGTGCCGATATCTCGATCACCAGCGGTTTCAGGGGGTCCAGCCCGTGAGCACTACGATCGACGACGCCGGCGCCGCGCATCTGGCGCCCGAAGAGGCGACGTCTGCTTTTGGTGAGCTACCGGCCCAGGTCGGTCGTCTGGGAACTGCCCTCCAGGAGCTGGCCGATTCCCTCGATCGGAGGTTGCTGGAGACCGAACACTTGGGCCGCATCACCACGCAGATCAACCAGGGCCTGCTGCTCGACGAGATCCTCGACCGGGTCTTCGAGAGCTTCACGGGGGTTATCCCCTACAACAGGATCGGATTCTCGCTCATCGTTGACGAGGGCACGACGGTTATTGCCCGGTGGGCTCGGTCAGATCTCGGAACCATGGAGCTCGGAGCCGGGTTCCGGGCTCCGCTCGAGGGCAGTAGCTTGCAGGGCATCCTCGAAACCGCTCGCCCTCGTATCATCAACGATCTGCAGGCCTACCTCGTCGCCAAACCCGGGTCCGAGTCGACTCGGCTAATCGTCGCTGAAGGTTTGCGATCATCGCTCACCTGCCCGCTGATCGTCAACGGAGAACCGGTTGGGTTCATGTTCTTCTCCAGCGATCGTCCTCATCAATACAGTTCTGACCATGTCTCGGTGTTCCAGAGCATTGCCGCGCAGCTGTCGGTGATCGTGGAGAAGGGAAGGATGGCATCTGAGCTTGATGCCAAGAAACAGGAGATGGAACTTCAGAATGAGGATCTGCGCCGCCTGGACGCGATCAAGAACCAGTTTTTGGGAATGGTCGCCCACGACCTTCGCAACCCGATTGCCGGCATCCAAATGTCCGCCGAGTTGCTGGCAGACCCGAAAGCACCCCTCGATGACAATGAACGGAATGCCTTCCTGTCCGACATCAACCGGCAAGCCGCCTACATGGTGGAGCTCATCGACGATCTCCTCGACGTGACCAAGATCGAGTCCGGACGATTGGATCTGCACTGGGAAGCGATCGATCTTGGTGAGTTTCTCGAAGATACGGTTCGCCGCCATGCCAACCTGGCCGCCCGCAAGGGGACAGAAGTGACCCTGACCGCGTTCCGCAATGGCGTGGTGCAAGCCGACCGCAAGCGGCTCAGACAGGTGCTGGATAACCTCATCTCGAATGCGGTCAAATTCTCGCCGGCCGGAAGCACCGTCGCGGTGACCCATCGCAAAGGGGACGGATCGTGGAGGGTGGAAGTGACGGATCAGGGTCCGGGCCTCACGGAGACCGACCGCCAGGGCCTGTTTGAGTACTTCGCCGAGTTGTCGGCCAAGCCGACCGGCGGTGAGCACAGCACGGGCCTCGGAATGGCGATCACCCGGAGAGCGGTTGAAGCTCATGGCGGTGAGATCGGAGTCGACTCCCAACCGGGCAAAGGGAGCAGGTTCTGGTTCACCATTCCGGAGATTGGCTCCTAATCAGCTGATACGCGGAGGAAGTAACCTCCCGGACCTATCCCGCTTTGGTCGAATACGCCGATCAGGTAGGTGGATGATACGTCGGCAGAGTAAGTGATCAGCGGGTCCCATCCCATCACTCCGCCTCCTGTGTCGTCGTCGGAAGCGAGCAGGTCGCCGGCGTTGTCCGCCCGGTCGATGACGAGGTCGGCGTCGAAGTTCATCGTATCAACTTCGACCGTCACCGTTTGCCCGGCAGTGAGGGTCAACAAGAAGTAATCGACGTCGAACGGGTAGTCGATATTGGCTGTTATCGACTCACCGGGGGCGATGGAACGCCCATGATCCGGGTCTACGAACGTCTGAAAAGGTACGTCGGATGCTACCTTGGCCGTCTCCCGGCGGGTTGAGATCACGGTGACCGATATGACGTGGGGCGCACCGACCACGACCTCAAACGAACCCGTTTCGAGGTCCGTCTCTGAGTCGTCGACAGACAACTCTACGAACCCGTCCGTGGAGACAACCGCCAGCGCTACATCACCGCGGGAATCCGCTGTGAATGAGATGTCTTCTCCAACCGCTGCGGAAAAGACCCAGGTCGCTTCATCCATGAAGTTGGCCAGCTCAACTTCGGCTTCCGTGGCGGGCGCTCCTGATCCGGCGAGCAACCGAGCATCGAGCCCATCGAGAGTCTCTCCGCTCAGCGCCGCCCGAATGCGTGGCAGTACATCAGGTGCCGAGGCAGCGAGGGCGAAACCCTCGGCGAAGAGAAGCCCCGATATTCCGACCACCTCGCCGTGGTTTGACACGAGGGCGCCGCCGCTCTGACCACCGGCAATGACCGCGTCCGTCTGGAGGTAGGTCATGTCGATAGCGTCCCAGGTCCTGATACGGGACAGCACCCCGGACGTCAGGGTTGGCTGGGGGAATCGCTCGACCTCAGCCGGATATCCGATCAGGAACAGCTCGGTGCCGATGCTCTCTGATTCGCCGTTGCCGAACGGGGCGGGATCGGGCAAGCGGCCGGCTGCGGAGACGTCCAGCACTGCAAAGTCGCCCATGACGTCCCAGGCAACTACCGGGGCGTCGATCAACTCGGTCCCGTCCGGGAAGACGACGCGTGCCTTGGCGTACGGCCACACCACATGGGCGTTGGTGAGCAGCTTGCCTCCTTCCATCAAGATGCCGCTCCCGGTCCCGATCGACGTTTCGATGAAGGCCAGGGCAGGCGAGATTGCCGCGAATACCTGGCTGGGGGAGAGGAACCCGGATACCGAGCTGGTGGTTGTCGGCTGGCTGGTAGTTGAGGACCCTTCGGTCGCCGTCGCGACGGTTGATGGGGTGGTGCAAGAGGCGAGGAGAAAGACGGCGATCGCTCCACCGGTTCGTGCTTTCATGGGTGCTCCCCGGTCGCGGCGCCGGCGCCTATCAGCCCGCAAGAGCGATCATCTCGGGTACTCGCATCTGGACGGCCGCCACGATCTCCCGGCCCGCCCGGCGGTACTCCGAAATGCCCAAGCCGTATGGATCATCGATGGTGGCATTTCCCAGGAGATGGACGGGAATGTCACTCAGCCGCGAACGCACCCAATCGACGTGATCCATCTCCATGGCGAAAACCAGGGATGCGTCGGCGAGCATGTTTGGATCAGCCTGGGTGGCCCGATGCTGTGAAAGGTCGAGCCCGATCTCGGCGGCAACCGTCTTCATCTCGGGGGTGGCCGAACGGCCAACCAGGGCATGGGTTCCTGCGCTGACCGTTTGCAGACCGATGGTCATGAGGTCCGGCACCTGGAAATGAGCGAAAAGAGCGTGTCGGGCCACGGCTTCCGCCAACGGCGATCGACAGATATTCCCGGTGCAGACAAAAAGGATCGTGGCCGGCGACAACGGTCAGCGGTAGCGCCAGACGATCCTGCCCCTGGTCGGATCGTATGCCGACATCTCGAGATCGACTCGATCTCCGGGAAGGATACGGATGTAGCGGCCACGCCGCATCTTGCCAGAAGCGCGGGCCAATACTTCGTGCCCACCATCTATCTCCACCCGGAACATGGCGGACGGGAGGGTCTCGCGCACGACTCCCTGAACTCGAATAACGTCCTTCTCTTTTGCCATCAATTGCTCCGTCTTCGTGCCTGGAATCGGTTCGTCCTTCTCGACGATCAAGATTGGCCCAGGACTGGTTGTCAACATAGCGCCGCAAGGACCTTAACCCCAAAGCTGGGTCATGATCTGATAGCTGAAGCGGCCTACGATGTTTGTCCGGTGAAGATCCTGCTGGCATCCACGTATGAACTCGGTCACCAACCACTCCATGTGGCGTCTCCGGCCGCCGCGATGCGCGAAGCCGGACATGACGTGCGGGCGGTCGATCTGTCCATCGATCGTCTCACCCGCAACGACCTGGACTGGTCGGATGGCCTCGCCTTTTCGGTTCCGATGCATACGGCCATGCGGTTGGCCGTACAGGCTGCGCGGAGAGTGAAGTCGTCCTATCCGGACCTACCCGTGTGCGCGTACGGCTTGTATGCTGGTTTTGGACCACCATCCGGCGAATCTCCGATCGATCAGACCATCTCGGGCGAATACCAATCGGGACTACTCCGGTGGGCAGGCGACATCGACCGGGATCAGCGTTCGCCGTCCGGTAAGCTCGAACTCGGCCGGACAGCCTTCCGGACTCCGATTCGTACCGGTCTGCCTTCGCTCGACCGGTACGCCCACCTTCAGGTGGGCGACGATTACCGGAAGGTTGGATATGTTGAGGCCAGCCACGGGTGCAGGCACCGATGCCGCCATTGCCCGATCCCGGCTGTTTACGAAGGCAGGATTCGCATCGTCGAAGAGAGTTCCGTGCTTCAGGACATCGATCAGCTGGTCGAAATGGGCGCCCGTCATGTCACCTTCGGCGATGCAGATTTCCTCAACGCACCGGCGCACTCCATGCGGGTAGCTCGAGCGGTGCACGCCCGTCATCCCGATCTGACCTTTGACATCACCACAAAGGTCGAGCTGATAGTGCGGCACGCGCCGCTATGGAGCGAGTTGGCTGGATCCGGGCTGCTGTTCGTCGTGTCTGCCTTTGAAACGACCAACAACCAGATACTCGCCCTGCTCGACAAGGGCCACACTCGCGCTGATGAAGAGGCAGCCATCGAAATCCTCCGCGCCCAGCGGATCGAGATACGACCGACGTGGCTTCCCTTCACGCCGTGGGCGTCACTCGACGACCTACGGGACATCGTTCGTTTCCTTGAGCATCACGACCTGGCCGGAAACGTCGATCCGGTCCAGCTGACGATTCGTTTGCTCATCCCGAAAGGCTCGCTGCTCCTGGAAGTGCCTGACCTCGTGCCGTACTTGGACGCGTACGACCAGGAGAAGCTCGGCTGGCGTTGGCACTCTGCAGACCCGGGCGTGGACGCCGTTCAAGCAAGGCTGAGCCAACGCTACGAACAGGGTGTGGTGAACGGTCTGAATGAGCGGGAGCTCTATGCAATCCTGGTCGGTGAGATCATGGAGTCACCGGAGTATCCCGTTTCCGTGGCCGGAGGGAGGCCGCGCCTCACAGAGCCGTGGTTCTGCTGAGCTGAGCCGACCGAGAGCCAGTTTGGCTCTCTCGATGATCTCCAGGTGCCCTATCTCTGATTCTTTGCTCAACTGGGCATCGTCGGCTGCCGATACCCGCTAGGTGGGGTTCTTCCGGAGGGGTCCCATCGCAGCGGCCAGCCCACTTTGTCCGGCCCGGACCGGTGAATATGCTCGACGAAACCATGGCCTCGCATTGGCGAGAAACGGAAGAGAGACTCAGAGCGGCGGTCGAGTCCGCCGAGGAAGCAAGCCGTGCCAAGTCGCAGTTTCTGGCCGAGGTCAGCCATGAGATACGGACCCAACTGGCCGGAATTCTCGGTATGGCCCAGGTGACCCTCGAGACCAAGCTCACCCCCCAACAGCGTGAGTACGTCGAATTGGTCACGTCCTCCGCCGACGCCTTGCTCACCGTTGTGAATGATCTTCTCGACCTGTCGAAGATCGAGGCGGGGCACCTCGACGTGGAGGAGATGCCGTTCAGCCTCCGCGACAACCTCCGCGATACTGTGACTTCGATGGTGGTAACGGCTGAACAGAAAGACATCAGCCTGGAGCTGAGCTTCGCAGATGACGTGCCGGATCGCGTCATCGGCGATCCCGGCCGCTTGCGGCAAATCGTGATCAACCTGGTCGGCAATGCGATGAAGTTCACCGACGAAGGAGGGGTAACGGTCCTGGTCGGCGTCGAGCAGTTGGGATTACCCGAAGCTGCCTTGCATCTGCAGGTGGTGGACACCGGGCGCGGGATCCCGGCCGACGAACTCGATTCCATATTCGAGCCGTATGAGCAGGCGGGGAGGTCAGACGGCCGGCGACCGGTAGGGACCGGCCTTGGTCTGTCGATCTCTCGCCAGCTCGTGCAGGTCATGGGAGGCGAGATCTGGGCACAGAGCGAGCTTGGACACGGCAGTACCTTCCACATCACTATTCCGCTGACTCTGGCAGCGGACGAGATAGTTTCGCCCCCGTCGAGGGTGCGTTCGGACCTTGAAGGTCTGCCGATACTCGTTGTGGCAGACAATCAAATCAATCATGACAAGCTGCTCCGGGCGATTGGCTCAACCGGTATGCAGCCGACTGCTGTGGCGGCTCCGACGGCAGCACTTGCCGCGCTGACCGAAGCCCGCCTATCGGACCGGCCTTTTGCGCTCACGGTCTGTGATCTCAACGGCGACGGCATGGACTTTGCTCGCAAACTGCGAAACGATGCTGACCTGGCTGCTATGCATGTGATGGTCCTGACGGCGATGGGTCAGCGCGGCGATGCGGCGATGTGCCGAGATCTGAACGTGGCCGGTTACCTGACGAAGCCGATTCCGGCCGACGATGTCAGGTTGGCTATCGAGGCGGTGATCGGCGGACCTTCGCCCCTCGACCTCACCGTGCTGGTGACCAAGCATTGGCTGCGGGAACGTCGACGCCATTTGGACATCCTGGTGGTCGACGACAGCCCGACCCATCGCATGGTGGCGAGACGGCTGCTGGAGCGGCGAGGCCACCGCGTTTCCACTGCCATCAGCGGCAACGAAGCGGTTGAGGCCGTGCAGGCGCACCGTTTTGACATCGTGCTGCTGGACCTGTGGATGCCGGGTATGGGTGGATTCGAAGCCGCAGCCGCCATTCGAGCCAGGGAGGAGAGGGGCGAGCGTGTGCCCATCATCGCAATGAGCGCCGATACTGTGTCAGAACTGGCCGACAATCTCGCCGATGCCGATATGGATGGCCTGGTTGCCAAACCCTTCCAAGTTCCCCAGCTGTTGAACACCATCGAGCATCTTATCGGCGAAGAGTGATCGGCTCGTATCTACCTGTCGGGAGCCGGCCCTCTGAGGTCGGGCGGCCCCTCTAGAGTCTTTAGGCCCTACCGCCGGGTCATGCCGGCCTGGTAATCATGCAACCAAGAGACACCCCGATCGGCAGGGGCGCGGAGACCGGCGGCGGAATCCGATGCTAGAAGCGTCAGTCGGGGTGCTTCTTCGCGCCGGGGTGACTACGCCCGCCCACCTGGATCCAACCAACGCGCGAACCAAGTGATCGCTCGCGCCGCAACATCCTCGAGAGCCCCGGGTTCTTCGAAGAGGTGCCCAGCACCCGGTACGATCGAGATTTCGCAAGGACCCGACAAGCCCGCTGCTGCCGTCCTATTCAGTTCGACAACGGTCTCGTCCCGGCTGCCGATAATGAGAAGGACGGGGGTCGTCACTGCGGGAAGGCGGGGTCCGACTAGATCGGGTCGGCCGCCCCGGCTCACTACCGCCGCGATGTTCATGCCAATGCTGGCCAGGAGGGCGGCTGCCGCGCCGGTGCTGGCTCCGAACAAGCCGATCGACACGTTGGGCATTGCGGGCAAACCGCCCAACCAATCGATGGCAGATGTCAAGCGATTGGCCAGGAGACGAATGTCAAAGACGTTGGCTCGATCCTGCGCCTCCTCGTCGGTGAGAAGGTCAAACAACAAAGTGCCAAATCCGGCCGCATTGAGGTTCCCGGCGACCGCCTGGTTTCGTAGGCTGTGACGGCTGCTGCCGCTTCCATGGGCGAACACGACCATGCCGCGTGGCGAAGATGGCACCAGCAGGATCCCGGGCAAACGGTCGTTCTCGATCGGGATCCAAACATCCTGCTGATTCGGAGGCTCGTCGGAACGTGCATTCATCAACAGGCGAATGACCTCCTCATCGGAAGTCTGGCGGAAATCCGAGTACCACTGACCAACGGCTCCGAATCCGTGAGGCAATTCGAGAGCAATCACCTGGTCCGCTTCTTCCCGGAGCATCTTGGCCGTGTCCCGGGCGGAAACGGGTACAGCCAGGATCAACCGTACTGCCCCCCGGTTGCGAAGAACCCGCAGCGCGGTCCTGGCGGTATAGCCGGTGGCGAGGCCGTCGTCGATGACGATGATAGTTCGCCCCGCCACCGCCACCGGTTCCCGGTTACCACGATAGGCCACCACCCGGCGGGCGAGTTCATCAGTCTCCTGAGCTTCCACCTCAGTCAGCTCGGGTCCGGTGACGCCCAACAGATTGATCAATTCCTGGTTGAGGGTCCGGATCCCGTCCTCGCCGATTGCCCCGATACCGAGCTCCGGACGACCGGGTGCTCCCAGTTTCCGGACGACCACCACGTCGAGGGGCGCATCCAGGACGCGGGCAACTTCAGCAGCGACCACGACACCGCCCCGCGGAAGCCCAATCACCACCGGGTCGGAAGATCGGAAGGGCTCGAGACGGTCGGCCAGGCGGCGCCCGGCGTCCTCGCGATCTCGGAAAGGCATGGACTCAGCATCCCGTCACAATCTCCAAATGACAAGGGGTCTTTTTCCCCTATCGAGGGTCCGGCAGTTTTGCATAGGCTCTGGCGCAGCAGCACAGGGAGGGGAATCTCTTGGCCGGCTCGACTCTGGTTCTCGAATGCCGTGATCTCAAGAAATCCTTTGGTGACAATGCCGCCGTCAAGGGTGTGGCTTTTCACATCGCCGAAGGCGAGACGTACGGTCTGCTGGGTCCCAACGGGGCAGGGAAGACAACCACCATCTCGATGGTCACCGGGCTCCTGGAACGTGACGGTGGCGAGGTGTTCGTCGATGGGAAGCCTTTGACTACCACCAGTGTCGACGCCAAGCGTGAGATCGGCCTGGTGCCACAGGATCTGGCGATATACCCGGATCTGACGGCCAGGGAGAACCTGATCTTCTTTGGCAAGCTCTACGAGATGTCGGGAAGCGATCTCAAGAACCGAGTTGCCGGGGTGCTCGAGATTATCGGCCTGGCCGAACGTGCCGACGATCGCACCGACGAGTTCTCCGGCGGAATGAAGCGACGTCTCAATATCGGCATCGGATTGCTTCACAAACCTCGATTGCTGTTGCTGGACGAGCCAACCGTCGGTGTAGATCCCCAAAGCCGCAACGCCATCCTCGAAAGCGTTGAGCACTTGAGCGACGAGGGGATGGCCGTCCTGTACACCACCCACTACATGGAGGAAGCCGAACGGCTGTGCGACCGGGTGGGCATCATCGATCTGGGGCTGATCAAAGCCGAAGGCACACGCCGGGAACTGGTCCAAATGGTCGGCCAGCACGATCGGGTCCGGCTGCAGGCCAGTGGTTCCCTTGAAGCAGGGGTCGAGGCCCTGGCGTCGCTGCCGGTTGTGAAGAAGGCCAGCGTGCGAGACGGCGGGATAGAGATGGTGGTCGACGATGCCGGTCAGTGGCTGGCAGCCATCCTCGGCAAGGTGTCCGGGGCCGGGGTGACGATCACATCGGTCGATGTCGACGAACCAAACCTCGAGTCGGTATTCCTGCACCTGACCGGCCGTGCTTTGAGGGATTGATGATGCAGCCAGCCTTCACCATCGCTGCCAAAGACCTCAAGCTCCGAGTTCGGGACCGTTCTGCCTTCATTGTCGGCATTATCGCCCCCCTGGGTCTGGCCGCGATTTTCAGCTCGATCTTCAACCCGATCGAGAACTTCGATTTCTCCGCCACATACGCAGTTGTCGATCAGGACGGGGGCGTGGTGGCCAGGCAGTTCATTGGGGCCTTGGAGCAATTCGGGGGAGCGAAAGTCACCATCACCAAGGTCGCGACCCGTGAGGAAGCCGTTGCTCTCGCCGACGTTGAGCCCTTCAGCGCTGAGGAGGGCGTGGACGCAGCCTTCGTCATTCCGGTCGGATTCTCCGACGCGATTCAATCGGAAAACCCAGCCGAGCTAGAGGTCATTAGCAGTCAAGGTGGGGTGGGTGCAGACGTGGCGGTTTCCTTCGCCGAGCAGTTCGCCAGCGAGATGACCTACGCCCGAATCGCCGTATCCAGCTTTGAGAGCTTGGGGGGCACCGGCGACCGCTCTGCGGCCGGGTTGCGCGCCCTCGCCGCGCCTCCGCCGGTGGCACTCGAAGACGTCAAGGCAGTCAACAAAGAACTAGCCGGAAAGACGTTCTACGCGGCCGGATTGGCGATCTTCTTTCTGTTCTTCACCGTCCAGTTCGGAGTCAACAGCCTGTTGGAGGAACGGCATGCCGGAACACTCAGCCGGTTGATGGCTGCCCCGATGCGCCGGTCTTCGATTATCGCCGGCAAGGGCATCATGTCGTTTGTGCTTGGCTTCGTGAGCATGGTGGTCTTGGTGATCGCTACCACGCTGTTGTTCGGTGCTGAGTGGGGCAATCCGTTTGGTGTGCTGCTGCTGACGGTCGCCGCCATCATTTCCGCCCTGGGAATCATGGCCGTAGTGGCCGGCTTCGCCAAGAGTGCCGAGCAAGCCCAGAACTACTCCTCGATGGTGGC
>JAOTUY010000022.1 GCA_029863625.1 Acidimicrobiia bacterium | reverse complement strand
TCGTCCCCCACCGTGGTCGATAACATGTTGTTTGACCAACCGCGCCCATGACCTTGGCGAGTGAGCCATCATGATGACTGGTTCACGATTCGGCACTATTCAGCCTGTGCCAACGTCTGGCGGGGGGCTGTCCTGCCCGTCGGGTAGCACCGGGAGGCTCTGCTGCGAGGGATCATAGAGCTCATGTGGATCGACCTGGGTGGCTCCGGTCGCTCGCACGATTTCGAGGCCTCCATCCCGCACGGCAGAAGCGAGCCGCAGACTGGCCGGACCATCGATCGCGACGGTAACGCTGAACCCACCCGCGAACTGGTTGTCACCTCCCGCAACATCCACAACCTCGACGCCGGTCGCCACATAGCCGGCAACTCCCTTCCGAACCACGATTACGTCGACGATGTCACCCGCCTGCAGCACGCCGGCCACCGCATGGCCGCGATCGATCGGGATGCTCATCGCTCGAAGTTCGGAAGGATCCGCTTCAATACGGAAGTCCGTCATTCTGACCGGATCACCCGCCGACACCGTGCGGGTTACAACCCATCCCTCGTTGATCGAACGCTCGACCTGTTCCGGACTTAGGAAGGTTCCCAGGACGCTGCGATCTGGCACTCCGATTGAGGAGAAGGAGAAGGCGTCATGATTGACGGTGGTGCCGGCTCGAAGCTCGATGGCGGCTGTGGCAATCTCGAAGGTCTGGTCCCGGTTCCTCAGTATTGAAAACACGAGTAAGAAGGCAGAAAGTCCGGCCACGATCATGATCACATGGCCAAGACTGAGGCGGCTGTTGAAGCTCCGTCTCGGCGGATGAGGCGCGTCGATTGCCTGCGGACCGCGTTGCGTGGTCGGGTCGACCAACCCAGCCATTGCCCCCCTCCCCAGGAGTCGCCCTTTGCAAACCTTACCTCATCCTAAATGATGTCATGGAGCGGTGCTAGGGACCTTCGAGTCGAACAATCGTTTCACGCACAGCGTTCACAAGAAGGTCAAGGTTGTCTCCGGAGCATGAAACAGGTTCAACTGATGGTGGGCGCGACGGACGTCTTCCCGCTCGCCATTTTCCGGGAGCCGATGGGACAGATTCCTTCGAGACGATTTGGTGGTGTGGCTGTAATCCGATCCAACCGTCGTGCCCATCAGCGAAGATCCGGTTCGAGCGAGGAGATGTGCCTAGCCGCTGACTACTGCCGTGAGCCACTTGAGGGGTACGACCCATTCCTGCCCGTCTGCACAATCGACTATGACATGGTCGGTGGCTCGGATTGCCACCCGCCCCTGCACTGCTGCACGCGAAAACGGAACGATGAAATCGCAAACGGTGCCGCTCTGTTCCAGTTCAGCTACTCGGGCCGCGAACGACGCTGGTCCGTTCCTCGCTACTCCTATCCCTTGTCTCGCTGCGGGCTCGACGACCCGCAGGACTACTGGACTACCAAGATTGACATCAACATTGGCGTGAGCCTGCAACACGAGCAGGTCGTTGCGGGTGTGCTGGATGAACCCACGGAAAGCCCTTTCGCCCGCCCAGACTTCGATGAGGTCGCCGCGGTTCATCGCGTCGTAGGCTATGTCCGATAGAACGCCGGCTCGCCTGGCCTGCTTCATCGCCCAGTACTCGTCCTCCTCTGCTGCCAGCCGGAATTCTCCGCCGACCCGCTCTCGCAGTTCCCGGCCTACTCGTTCAAGTTCTTCGTCGTCGCCGCGCTTTGAGGGTCTGTCTTCCATGCCATCAGGCTACCCGGCTGATCCTTCGCAACTCCCCCGGCCAACTACCGTGCCTACTGAGATGAAACCCGGGAACACCCCCCTTGTTGAGCTGCGCAATCTCGCCCCCTCCGGAACGCGGCTGTTCGCCAAACTGGAGTGGTTCAACCCAACGGGTTCGATCAAGGACCGGGCGGCCTGGTACATGTTCCACAACGCGGTCCAAACCAAGAAGCTCCACCCTGGTCAAACAATTGTCGAAGCCACTTCAGGCAACACGGGCATCGGTCTGGCCCGCCTGGCGCAGATCTATCACCACCCCATGGTGATCTGCCTACCGAGCGCCGCCACTGAGGAACGAAGGCAGCTGCTGCGCGCCTACGGGGCCGAACTGATCGTGGTGGAGGGCGGACCCAACGACGCCATAGCCCATGCCTCGGGACTCGTGGAAGCAGGCGAAGGTCACATGCTCTACCAGTACGGCAACCGCTGGAATACCTACGCTCACTTCTTCGGCACATCTCAAGAGCTGCTTCGAGACTGGCAGCTCGAAACGCCACCCACGCATTTCCTGGCCGCCTATGGGACCGGTGGAACCATCACCGGAACCAGCCGGGGACTCAAGATGATCTGGGCCGACTTGCGGGTGCATTCCGTCGAGCCTTTTGTCGACGACCCGATCTCGGGGATGCGCTCACAGGACGATCCTTTTCAACCACCTATCGCCGACCTGTCATTGGTGACGGACCGTCATGAGGTGCAGCGAGCGGTCGCTGAGTCGACCGTTGGCATGGCCATGCAGGAGGAAGGCCTCTTTGCTGGGACCTCGGCCGGAGCGATCCTGTTCGCGGCCCTCGAGGCGCTCTCGGCCGACGGCGGAACGGCCGTGGCACTGCTCCCGGACGACGGATGGAAGTACTTGAGTGGAGCACCATGGACCACGGCCTAGAAACCTTCTCGTGAGCCCGGGACGAATCGGGCCGCTCCGTAAACGTTGACTCGACGTCGAGAAGCTCAAGGAAGCGCGTTTTGCGACCGAAATAGACCCTGGGAGGCTGAGGCACCTGGGACGGGCACGCAACTGTGACCGCAAGCGGGAGCTACAGCGTGAAAGAGAACAGGGCATGACCGGCCCGGTCGATCAACCCGGACCGCCTCCAAGGACGGAAAATTCCTCGAAACGACCCGCCGTGGAACATGCACCGCGGACGGAGCCTTCCGCCGCCGGGTCGAGTTCGGCCGAGCCGGCGCCCAAGAAGCGCGAAACGAAGCCGCCTCCCGCTGTGGGCTCAGATGCTCCGAATCGCTGGCTCACCACCGATCCTCCCGGCGACATCAGCGCACTTCGTTCCTCCAGTTCGCTCGGACACCGACAACTCCCCACCAGCGAAGGATTCCGGATTGGATTGCTGCCACTGATGGCGGTCATCGTTGCTCTAGCTGCACTGGCCTTGTGGCAATTGGGATTGCTGGATTCCGTCTTTTCGTCTAGTCCTGACGCCCAGGCGGCGCTCAACAATGCCGGCTACAACTCGGTCAAGGCAACCGTCGATGGGGATATCGCCACATTGACCGGAACGGCCGGGTCTCAAACGGATCTCAACCGTGCGACTGCGGTGGTTCTCAGCCTCAGCGGAATCCGGCAAGTCGACAACCGGGTCACCGTTGCCTCGCCCGATGAAATCGAAACCCTGGAAGGTCGGGTTCAAACTGCCCTCAGCGCAGCCGGGTTCAGCGGTTTGACCGTCGTTGTCAAAGGCGATATGGCGACGGTGAGCGGAGCGGTGGCCGACGAGGCTTCGCTCGGCGCGGCAGCCTCGGCCGTCTTGAACGTGCCAGGGGTGGCCCAGCTCGACAACCGACTCGTGATCGGCTCGGTGCAGCCTTCGGTCGAGGTGCAGTCAGCGCTGGCTACAGCGTTGGCAGCCGACGAGTTCGCGTATGTGTCGTTCGAAGTGCAGAACAGCTTGGTCATTTTGAAGGGTGCTGTACCAACTGAAGCAGCCCGCTCGCAGGCGGCTGCCGCCGCTTTGCGCACAGAGGGCATCGACAAGATCGACAACCGGCTCGCCATCGACGAGACCCTGCCTGTCGGGCCGGCGTTGCCGCCTGAGCAGCTCGAAGCGGCTGCTGCCACGGCACTATCCTCGGCCGGCATTCAGACCGTTTCTGTTTCGGTCGAGGGCCGGCGCGCTCTGCTGGACGGCACCGTGCCGTTGGAAACCATCGGATCCGGATTCTTCGCCTTCGTCGACCTGGCGGAAACAACAGTGCTATCCGTTGACGGGATAGACCAGGTGTCGAGCCGGCTCACACTCCGCGGTGACGGGGCCCTCCTGCGGAGCGAGTTGCAGGCACTGCTCGCCGACACTCCGGTCGAGTTCGCACTCGGCTCCGCAGACCTCACTGCCGAGACCCAATCAGTGCTCGATCAGGTCGCTCTCATCATCCAGTCCCAGCCGGGCCTGCAGGTTCTTATCGCCGGACACACCGACGCGGCCGGCAGCAACGAAAGCAACGAGGCGCTCGCCCGCCAGCGGGCCGGATCCGTGCGCAGCTATCTCCTTACCCGGGGAGTGCCCTCGTATCGGCTCGTCGCAGTTTCGTACGGCGAGCTGTTCCCCGATCAGGAGGCCACAGCCGAGCAGAACCGCCGCATCGAGTTCGAGGTTGGACCATGAGCAACCGCCCGCATCCTTTCGGCTCCGCCCTCATCGTGGTCGTCGCGTTGGCTCTCGCCGCGACGGCCTGTACCGCCACCGGTACGAGCGGCACCACCGGCACCAACCCGACGCCTTCACTTTCGTCGACGACCTCGACGGTGGACGCCCTGGTCGTCAACACCACCACCACCACCGCTCCGCCGGCGGTCAAGACCGATGGGGTGACGGTGACCGACGACACCATCTACTTGGGGCTCCTGGCGGACGTCACCGGCCCCTTCTCCGGCACCGTGATCGATGTGCTCGACGCGCAGATTGCGTTCTGGTCGAAGACCAATGCAGAAGGCGGCATCGCCGGCCGACGCATCGAACTGCTCATCGAGAACACCGGGTACAGCCCCGCGCTGCACATGGAGAAGTACGCCGCCCTGGCCGACAAAGTAGTCATGATTGCCCACTCGACGGGTTCCCCGCACACGCTGGCCATCCTCCCCGATCTGGTCGCCAACCACCACCTGGCGGTGCCTGTGACCTGGTATTCGGGCTGGTCCGACCCGACCCTCGGAGCCAACGTCCTCGAAACCGGCTCGAACTACTGCATGGAGGCCATGAACACCATCAGTTGGCTGGCCGCCGATTTCGAGCAGCGGACTGGTGAGAAGCCGGACCTGGCCATAGCTACGGTCCCAGGCGACTACGGTGGGGACTCGGCGGCAGGTGCCATGTACGCGGCTACAGAACTCGGCCTGCCCGTCGTATGGGACGGCGCCGGACAGGTCGATCCGACCGACATCCATCACGTTGCCGAGCACATCGCCGACAGCAGCGCCGATCTCACGTGGTTGGCAGCGGATCCCCTCACTCTCGCCGGCTTGGTCGGGACCGCCCTGCAGTTGGGATACACCGGGCAGTGGTCGGTGTCGATGCCCACCTTCAGCGACCGCTTATTGGGGACTGCATTGGGGGACTACATCGCCGACAACATGTACATGTCGGCGATGATGGCTCCACTCGGCGCGGACGTTCAAGGCATGGCCGAAGTGCTGGAAGTGCTCAAAGAGAAGTATCCCAACCGGTATCCGGCCGCCGGAATGGTCGAAGGGTATCTCGAATTCTCAGTCACCAAGCGAGTGCTCGAGTACGCGGCCGAGCTGGGCGACATGACGCCGGCCGGCGTGGTAGCTGCCGCCCAAGGGATCGGCTCGTTGAGCTACGAAGGCCTTTCTCCTTCCAACCTGTTCAGCGGCGATGCCAATTCGACGGTCACGCGGGCGACGGCAATCTACAAACCGAACAAGGAAATGTTCGATGCACAGGGCGGCCTGGGTGCCAGCCTCGGCAACGGCGGCATCTCCGCCATGGTGAAGATCACTGACTTTTTCGCCTCAGACCTCGCCGCCAATTACGACTTCCAGGGGCCGTGCTACGTCGTCGGGGGCTAGCAAATTCACTCCCCGGCGGCCGAGCGGCCGTCGATCAGCCCTACGAAATATATTCGAACACTTGCATGGCGACGCAACACGGCTATTGTTCCGCGGGCACTGGACGAATCTGTCGTTCTCCGGCAAAAGTCCGGTTCAAGTTCTCCCCCCGTTTTTTCCGATAGTGAACTAGAGATGCCTACACACACCCTCGAAACCCCCCCACTGCGATCGCTCGCCAGACAAGGTCTCCCCGCAATCATCGAAGGGACCGTCATGCCGCTCGTGATCTTCTATGCGGCCTTGTGGGCAATCGGGATGTGGGGCGCCCTCATCGCGGCGCTGAGCTGGTCGTACCTTGCCATCGCCCGTCGCATTCTCAGGAAGGAGGCCATCCCCGGCCTCGTTCTCCTCAGCGCCCTCGCCCTCACTTTCCGGACGGCGTTGGCGCTCGCCACCGGCAACGTATTGATCTATTTCCTGCAACCCAGCCTGGCAACGGCACTGCTCGGATTCGCCTTCCTCGGCTCGATGAGCGCCGAACAACCACTGGTTCAGCGACTGGCCAAAGACTTTCTGCCGGTTTCACCTGAGTTTTTCACTAATCCGTTCGTGCGACGTTTCTTCATGAGGATCTCCTTGCTGTGGGCCATGGCCATGCTGGGTAACGCTGCGCTCACGACGTGGATGCTTTTTCAACTGCCGGTTTCCCTGTTCGTCATCTCAAAGACGGCCGCTTCAGTGGTGATGACCGGCGTGGCGATTGCCTACTCGGTGATCTGGTTCCGCCGGTTGCTGTCCGGTTCTCCCGCCCGGGCCTAGGAGTCCGCCTGGCCGCCCGAGATCGGGGACAGGTATTGCTCAGCTCTCTTCCACCTACCGTCGGAAAACAGTGGTGGCAGTGGTTCAACTTGGCTCATCGACTTGCTTCAGGTCGGGTGATCGAAAGCCGATAGAAACCAGAGACGTCGTTCGATCCAGGAGAAGTTCCGCAGTGACGATGTTGAATGGAAGCCTTGACACCGTCGCGCTGCCCGATGTGCTTCGGCTGATCGCCTCGTCGGCCAAATCCGGCCTCCTCCGCGTGGAAGACGCCTCCCCATCCGGGCGGATCTTTATCGTCGACGGTCGCATCGCCTTTGCCACTACCCGCAACGAGAACGACCCGATCGACGACCTGCTGCACATGGAGTATCGGGCCGACTACGTTGGAACGCCCGACGATCGTCGCATCGTCGACTTGAGCGATCTCCTCGAAAACAATCCAGAAGCGTTCAACCGTTTCCTCGAACAGATGGTGGTCGAGGTGATGAGCAGATTGTTACGGGTCAGCGAAGGCCGGTTCCGGTTTGATGTTGACATACGCAGTCGGCGCGAGATACCCCACTCTTTCGATGTCGAGGACTTGATCAGTCAGGCGTCGGCCCGTTCCACCGCCTGGACGCGCATCTTCGAAGTGGTTCCGTCGGCTTCCGCCCCATTTCGGATGGCACCACGTCTCAGCGAGACGGAAGACATCGTCCTCGGGCGCCGCGATTGGGCATTGCTGGCATCGACCGGTGCCAGCACCACGATCGACCAGATCGCTCAGGAGCTGAAGATCTTTGAGTTCGCCGCCGCGAAGAAGGTGGCCGAACTGACCCAACGCGGGCTGATCGAATTCGCCAATGCAGGGGGTGGTTCTCAGACGTCCCAGGCAGCTGCCGAACTGCTTTCTGGGGTAGTCCCGGCCGAGGCTATCGAAGATTTCGAGGTTCTGGAGGACAAGGTTTCACCTCCAGCCGACATCATCGTCGAAGCTGAGGCTGAAGAGGCCATTTCCGGAGACCTCCCGGGCCTCAAGGAGATTCCGGGCCCAGACGCGGCTCTTGAAGCCGAGGAAACCGCGGAGGCCGGTGGGCCAACCTGGCTGACGGTCGAGAGCGAGGCAGACGATGATGACCCGGTTCCACTGCTCGAAGAGTTGCACCGGCTTCACGAAGCTGAGAACGCTGTGAGTCAGCAGGCCGACAACGGAGCAGAAGCAGACGAAGAGTCGGATGAGGATGAGGATGAGGACTTTGACGTCGATGATATCGACGGCGGAGACCTGGCCACTCGCTGGAAGAATCTTCGCAAAGCCAAGCGAGGAGCCCACGCCTCGAACGAGTGATGATCGCTGCGAGCCTTGCCGTTTGGATTCCTAGGGTTGACACACCCAGTGACCCCACGCTCCTCGCGGGTGGTCCGTTCTGATCGAGTAGCCGACCAGCCATGCCGCGGCTGCCACGTTGGCCTCAGCGTCGAACCGGCTGGCCCCGGCGAAACCGGCTTGAACGCTCGAGAACGCCCAGGTCCCGGCCAGGAACTGAAAGAGGCCGGTAGCGTCCGACTCCGGATGCACCGCATCAGGGTTCCCACCGCTCTCGCACCGCATGACTCGCAACGCTTGCCCAACCAGAGCTGTCGGGAAATACTGCTGCACTAGCGGCCGCCAGGGCTCGACTCCGGCCCGGGCCGCCCGGCGGCGCTGAGCGGCCTCGGACTCGCTCACGGCCCGCTGGTAATCGGCGTCGGCTTGCCGCAGCCCTTCGTAGGACAAGACGTAATCAGCATCGACGGCCGCGAAAAGCTCTTGGAGGGTGTGACCTTGGATCTCTGCGTCCTCCCGCAGGACTTGGAGGCGCTCCTGCGTCCGTCGGTAGCCTTCCTGGAGATCCGCCAGTCGATCTCGCTGGGCGATCAGGTTGGCCAATTCCCGGGTGTCCGCCCGTTGCGCGGTTGCCGCGGTCTCCTCCAACAAAACGCTCTGCTCAAAGTTCGATGCCGACCAGACTGAGAACGCAACGGAAGCGGTGCCGGTCATATAGGCCACGACGGCGCGGTTTTCCGTGATCTCTCGGAGGCGGGCAACCCGAGCCTCAGCATCGAAGATCTCTTCCCGCAGATCGAAGGCCTCGAAGGTGGCTGTTTCGAGCTGTGTGTTGGTCTGTTCGAGGGAGAATAGGGCCGCTATGACCCGATCGAGGACCGTGCCGCGGCGGGCCGCCCACGCGTCAACCAGCCGCTGGGCTTCTGCCCTCTCCGCATCGGCGCGGGCGACCTCGTCCGCCGCCCGATCAACTTCAGTTTGGGCGCTGGCTCGCAGAGCGGCACCGGGAACTAGTGCCGGCACCAACAATCCGGCCAAGAGAAGCAGTGAGAGGCGCCGCAATTGCATATCGAGCGGAGCGTACCGGCCGGGAGTTGAGATGTTGGGTATATCAGGCGAACAACGTTCCCTGGGGGCCTGGTCGCTCAAACCGGCGAACTCCGGGAAAGACCAGCCCGTCCATAAAGGCCCACGACCGGCGGTGCAGGGTGGTCGGCCCCCAGGCCTGGAGAGCGGCCTTGTGGACCGGACACGGATATCCCTTGTTCCCATCGAAGTTGAAAGCCGGATAGTTCTCAGCTTCAGCCCGCATGATGCGGTCCCTGGTGACCTTGGCGAGCATCGATGCGGCTGAGATCGACACGGTGGTCGCGTCTCCCTTGACAATCATGGTCGATCTTCCTCCACCCACGAAGTCCCAGTTACCGTCGATGAGGACCCGGTCGGGCTGCACCCCGAGACCCTCGATGGCCCGTCGGGCGGCCAGTCGCTGCGCCGCCGACATCCCCAACTCGTCGCATTCTTGGTGACTGGCGTGGCCGACCGACCAGGCAACGCACCAATCGGCCACCCGGTCGAACAAGGCTTCGCGTTCGCTCTCGGTGAGCATCTTTGAGTCGCGAATTTTGTAAACCCGGGATTCCTTTGGCACGACGGCCGCACCGACACTGATCGGCCCCGCCCAGGCTCCCCGCCCGACTTCGTCGACCCCAACAACTACGTCGTGACCGAGCTTCCACATGCGATGCTCAACCGCCAGGTTGGGGGCTAGCGTCTTGAGCGACTTGCGGAGACGGGGCACGGTGGAGGTCACCTGAGGAGGATACCCGGGGTCGATCATCTGACCGGTTGTCTCAGTTCAGAGTTGGATCAAGCGGGAAATTCGCGTAAACGGCGAGTCGCCCACCCTGTCGAGCCAGGGTCTCGCTCCACAAGCCATCGGTAAGTACCGCAAATGGGTCTCCTGGCTGCAAGGGAATGACGAACCACCCGCCCGCCGCGATCTCCCCCTCCAGTTGGCCGGCTTCCCAGCCCGCATAACCGCTGAAGACCCTGACGGAGTCGATGCCGGAAGCTCCAACTGGATCGGATCCGAGATCGAGCAGTCCCAGGCTGTCGCTGATAGTAGTGAACCCGGCGATCGGATGATTATCCGAGGTCCTTGCCAGACCAACGGCTACCTCACGCTGCACAGGTCCGCCTTCAAACACGACCGCAGGATCACCCACCAGATGAATCCAACCGGGTAGATACTCGAAAACCTCGGCCTCGGTCGGCCGGTTGATGATCAGACCGAGTGCTCCTTGCTCATTGTGATCGCAAACCAAGACCACTGTACGAGCGAAGTTCGGGTCGAGCATGTGCGGAACGGCGACCAGCAGCCTGCCGGTGAGATTCTCGCTCATGTGTCTATCTTGCCACGCGAATCAAACCTATCTGATGCGCGACTAGGCGCCGGCCACGTCCAGCTCGAAGTAGCCGGAAAACTCAGATGACGACGTTTCCACAAATCCCATCCGGCGAAGGTAGCGCTGATGGGCCTCCGTACCGGGCGGGCTGTAGACGCGATCGATTTGCCGGCCGGCCAGGGCCCCCGAGCGGGGAGTGAACAGGTACCTGGCGTTCTTGAAGTCGCGATATTCCGGTATGACGTAGTCCAGGTCGACGACCATGATCCCGTCCGGGCGGCACTCGGCAATCAACAGCCCCGCCGGGACCGCATTGCGCAAGATGAAGATACGGAGATGAGTGGGTGAACTGCGGAGCGCAAAGGCGGGGAGGCGGCGACTTATGTCGTCCCGGTGGAATTCGATGAAGTACCGCAAGTACGCCGAGCTCTCCTGGACCTCGAGCAGAGTGAAGTAGTCCTTGGCACCCAGCATCTCTCTGAGGTAGAAGGCGTGGATGCCCATGATGATGACGTTGGTGATCATCACCGGCACGGCGCCGATCAGTAACCCGTACACAGAGAAACTGGCTGCCCCCGCCAACCCGATGACGCGGAGCTTCACCACCGAGGTCATCGTCAATGAGGTGATGATCACCGCCGATGCGGCGTATCCGACGATGTCCGTTATCGGCATCGACTCAAAGGCGCCATCGAACCGGCTCCACCCTCCGTTAGTCGCGGAAGTTCACGTATTGCAGCGGCAGCTTGTAGTCGAGATCCTTGAATGCCGCGATCACTTGCTGGAGGTCGTCCCGTTTCTTGCCGGTTATCCGAACCCGGTCGCCGTGCACCTGAGCCTGCACTTTCAGTTTGAGATCGCGAACCTGTTTGGCCAACTCCCGGGCAGAGTCCTGATCGATCCCCTGATTGAGAGAGAAGTCGGCACGAAAACGAGCCCGGCCCACCTCTTTTGGTGTTCCACCAGAAAGCGACTTCATCGACACTTGGCGCCGCACGAGTTTCTCCTTCAAAACGACCACCGCGGCTTCGAGGCGGGCCTCCGAAGACGACTCCAGCACGATCCCTTCATCTGTTTGGCGCACTTCGGTTTCGGTACCCTTGAAGTCGTACCGGGTTCTGGTTTCACGGGCGGCCTGATCTACGGCGTTCCGGACCTCTTGCATATCAACTTCTGAGACAACATCAAAGCTGGGCATGAGAACGACGTTAGTGGATCAGATCCGGGTTGCAGAACCCTCGGTCGGAGGACTCGCTCATGGTTGGGCGGGACTAGGTTGTGATGGGTGATCATCCGCAGGGCTGAGCCTTCCGATCTCGTCGAGGTCGCTGCTATCGCAGAGGGATCCTGGCAAGCCGCCTACGACGGACTAATCAAACCGCAAACAGTGTCGGCCTGGGTCGAGGCTGCATACTCGCCGGCCGCGCTCCGCCAGCGTTGGGAGGACCACCCGATCTATCTGGTGTGCGAGGAAGGTACGGTCATTGCCTTCGCAGATGCCTTCATCGAGGACGACCAGATCGTGACCAGCGCCCTCTGCACCCACCCTGGCTATCGACGGCGTGGTGCGGCCGGGATGCTGCTCGATTGGATTCGCTCACTAGCGCCGCCATTGCCGATCATCGCCGACGTAGTGCTCGGCAGCCAGGCCGCCGAGAGCTTCTATGAGGCCAAAGGGTTTGTGCCGGGCGAGACGATCCAGGTGACCCTTTTCGGGGAGCGCATCATCGAACGGCGCTGGTGGCTGGGCACCAGCCTGCAAACGGCTGAGAACGATCGCCGCCCCGCTGCCGGTCGTCTGGGATAACCTGGCTGGATGCAATACATCGTCTTCCCCAAGGTCCTTCTCCATGAACACCTCGACGGGGGCTTGCGGATAGAGACCATCCTCGAACTCGCCGCAGAAAGCCATTTCACCGGTCTGCCAACCACCGACCCGGACGCGCTGGCTCATTGGTTTGACCAGAGTGGGTCCAGGTCGTTGGAGCATTACCTCGAATCCTTTCGGCACACGGTCGGCCTCATGCAAACGGCCGCAGCCGTCGAGCGGGTCGCCTATGAATCGGTGATCGATCTTGCCGCCGACGGGGTGATCTATGCAGAGATCCGATTTGCCCCATCCAAGTGCATTACCGGCGGCCTTTCCCGCCGCCGGGTGGTCGAAGCGGCCCTGGCCGGCCTGCGCCTGGGCGCACGAGAAACCGGCCTGGAAACCGGCTTGATCCTCACTGCGATGCGCGATGAAAGCGACTCGCTCGCAGTTGCTCGCCTGACCGTCGAGATGGAACCGATGGGGGTGGTCGGGTTCGATCTGGCCGGTCCGGAACTCGGGTTTCCGGCTGACGACCATTTGCCTGCCTGCCGGTACATCCGCGAGGCATCGATGTCGCTCACCATCCATGCCGGCGAAGCTGCCGGCCCGGACAGCATCTGGCGAGCGTTACAGCGTTGCGGCGCTCATCGCATCGGACATGGCATCAACATCGTTGACGATTGCGTGACCGAGGATGGTGAGATCATCTCGCTGGGGAGGCTGGCCTCCTACGTGCGAGATCATCAAATCCCCTTGGAGGTGTGTGTCACATCAAACTTCCATACCGGCGATTTCGCCACACCAGGCGACCACCCGGTTGGAGCATTACATCGGGCCGGGTTCGCGGTCACGCTCAGCACAGACAATCGATTGATGAGCAACACGTCGATGTCGGACGAGTTCGCGCTGGTAACCGAGAACCACGGGTTCACTGTCCGGGACCTCCAGCAGGTCACCGAGGCGGCCATGATGGCCGCCTTCTGTTCGCTGCCAACCAAAGAGCGCCTGCTCACCGAGCGGATCCGCCCCGGGTACGAGATGGCCGGGGTCTAGCCGGAGACTCGCTTTCGTAGCCACTCGATAGTGGCTCCCACCACCTCCGGCCCTTCTGGTTCGTTGTGGGTTTCATGGTGTAGCGACGGGTAGAGACGGCGCTCGGCATCCGGTAAATCCCCGATTGGAACGCTGGCATGGGGACGGGCGATGGTATCGGCACCACCATGTACGACGAACACCGGCACCCGTAGCTTGCTCAACCCGGCTCGCACCCTTGCCTGTTCGCGCAAACTCGCCGCACCCCAGGCGGCAGTGATTTTGGTTTCAACCAGTGGATCGGCGAAATAGGCCTCCCCCACAGCGGGGTTGCGGGCCAGCTGCTCACCCCTGAGACCGCCGTCGAGCCTCATGTGCGGAGCGATCTTGGCCAGGAGCGGTACGACAGCTTTGAGAAGCGCCGGTGCCGCCGTCTCCAGCCACGGCGAGGTCGCGACTAGCAAGTCGGGAAGGTTGCTCCTTGTTAAGCAGTAGCCGAGGGAAATAAGCCCACCCATCGAATGACCGTACAGCACGAACGGCAGGCCCGGATTGCGCGTGGAGGAGATCCGTTCGGCCAGATCGGCGTAGTACGTCTCGTACACATCGATGTGCCAGCGAGTCCCCCCCGACCCACCGTGTCCGGCCCAGTCGAAGCTGTGTACGTCGAGGCCGGCTTCGACCATCTGGGTGGCGACGTGGTCGTACCGAGCGCTGTGTTCACCGCCGCCGTGCACGATCAGCACGGTTGCCCAGGCCGGTGCGTCGCCCGACCAATGTCTCCGCAGCTGGCTCTGGCCGGAAGCCGAAACCCCGATCTCGTCTGTAGCTTTCACCATTACCATTCCTCTCCGTTGTGGGCCCAGGTCACCTGGAGGTTGCGAGCCGCCCGAGCATCATCCGGTCGGTGGACCGGTGTCCGCAACGGAGCGTCCTTCACCGCGTCGGCGTCCTGGTAGGCCAGCTCGGCAATCTCCACGAGGGCGGCCGCCAGGTCCTCGATGGTCTCGCGGGATTGCGTTTCGGTTGGTTCGATCATCAGTGCTTCGTCGACGATCAATGGAAAGTAAACGGTCGGGGGGTGATATCCGCGGTCCATGAGAGCCTTGGCGATATCCATCGCCCGGACCCCGGTGTCCTTCTTGATGGTTTTGGCCGAGGTGACGAATTCATGCATGCAGGTGCTCGGATACGGGAGGTCGTACCGGTCACCGAGCAGGTGTTCCAGGTAGCGGGCATTGAGCACAGCTCCTTCCGCTACGCGCCGTAGACCCTCGCCACCAAGTGCCCGCATGTACACGAGGGCGCGCAACACCACGAGGAAATTGCCGTGTTGACCGTGCACCCGTCCCACGCTGGCCGAAGGCATCTCCCAACCGATATCCCCTGTTTCGGCTCTGGTCGGGAGAGGCCCGGGGAGATACCGCACCAGGTTTGTGCACACCGCCACCGGTCCGGATCCCGGTCCTCCACCGCCGTGCGGAGTGGCAAAGGTCTTGTGGAGATTTGAGTGCACGATATCGAAACCCATGTCGCCCGGTCGGGCTATGCCCATGATGGCGTTGAGGTTGGCTCCGTCGTAGTAGAGAAGACCCCCCACCTCATGGACCGCCTCGGCAATCTCCAGGATCTCCTCCTCAAACAAGCCAAGCGTATTGGGGTTGGTGAGCATGAGACCCGCCACCTGATCATCGAGGGCCAACCGGAGGGCGGCCAGGTCGACCATCCCTCGTTCGTTCGATGGAACCTCGACGGCCTCGTAGCCCGACAAGGTCACCGATGCGGGGTTGGTGCCGTGCGCCGAGTCCGGAATGAGGATCTTGGTGCGAGGGTTGCCGTTGGCGGTGTGATGGGCTCGCATGATCATCAGGCCCGTCAATTCGCCGGCGGCGCCGGCCGGCGGTTGGAAGGTGGCCCGCGCCATGCCGGTGAGATCGCACAGGATTCGTTCAGTCTCTAGTAAGACCTCCAGTGCCCCCTGCACCAGATGGGCCGGCGTGGCCGGATGTAGCCCGGCAAAGGCGGGATGGGCTCCTGCCCAGTCGCACACCTTTGGGTTGTATTTCATGGTGCACGACCCGAGTGGATAGGCGCCGAGATCAACTGCGAAATTGCGGTGGGCCAGACGGGTGTAATGCATGACCAGGTCGTGCTCGGACACTTCCGGTAGCCGGGGCACCTGCTTCGCCGCCTCGGGAAGATCGAGCAGCCGGTACGGCACGTCCAGGGCGGGCAAAGACGATGCCCGCCGACCAGGGCTCGAGAACTCAGACAGAGCGGGTTCCGAATCGCCGCCCACCAAGGGCGCAGACGAAGCGCGGCCTCCAGGTTTAGCCATGTGCCAACACCTCCTTCAGCGCCGTGACATAGCCATCGAGTTCGGCCTTCGATCTCTTCTCGGTGACCGCAATCAACATGCCGTGCGGCACAGTCGGATAGTCACCGCCCAGAGAGATCCCAGCCAAGAATCCTCGCTCGGCCATTGCGGCAATGACCTCATCAGGATCCTTGGGCAGATTGACGGCAAACTCCCGAACAAAACTTGCCTTGGTGACGGTTTCGACACCAGGCAGTTCCGCAAGCCGGTCGGCCAGGTAGTGGGCCTTCTGAGCCGATTGCTCCCCAACCTCGCGCAGCCCCTCAGGACCGAGCCATCCCAGATGGATTGCCGACGCCAGAGCGTTGAGCGTCTGATTGGTACAAATGTTCGACGATGCCTTGGCCCGCCGTATGTCTTGCTCCCTGGCTCGCAACGTTAGGACGTACGCGGTATTGCCGTCCCGGTCGACCGTCTGGCCGACCAGCCGACCCGGAATACGCCGCATGAGGGCGACGGTGGTTGCAAACAGGCCGACCACCGGCCCACCGAAAGACAGCGGGTTGCCGAGGGGCTGTCCCTCCGCGACCACCACATCGAGCCCTGCAGAGCCGGGGTTACGCAGCAGACCGAGCGTCATCGGATCTACGGCGGAAACCGCCAGAGCCCCGAGAGTGTGGGCGACCGACGCTGCCCGGTCGTAATCTTCAATGACACCGAGGTAGTTGGGCTGGGCCACGATCACGGCCGCCGGAGCCGGTTCGGCCGACTCATCCCATACCGTTCTTCCGTCCACCAACTCGTGTTCTACCACCTCGATGCCGCGAGCAGCCGCGAACGTGGCAATGGTTTCCCTAGCCCGCGGATGGACGCCTCGCGATACCCACACGGCGTTCCGGCTCGTGGCTGCCACAGCCAGATTGACTGCCTCGACCGCCGCGGTAGCACCGTCGTAGAGCGACGCATTGGCCACATCCATCCCGGTTACCTCACACACCATCGACTGGAACTCGAAGAGCGCTTGCAGGACACCCTGCGAGACCTCCGGTTGGTACGGCGTATAGGCGGTAACGAACTCGGGTCGCATCGTCAGCGCCGATACGACCGGTGGCAAATAGTGGTCGTAGTAGCCGCCCCCGGCAAAGCAGGTCAGGTCGGGTCGATTGCGGCTACCCAGCGCGTCGACCATCCGTATCAATTCGAGTTCCGAATGCGCCTCAGGGAGCCCGGGATCGTGATCGAGCAGAGCGCCGGAAGGGATATGGGCGAAAAGATCGGCCGGTGTGTTCAAGCCGAGCGCATCGAGCATGACGGCCACGTCCGTGTCTGTGTGTGGTGTGAAATCCACAATCACGCCCTCTCGATAAACGGCGGGTCACGGCGTTCGATGGGTAACCACACACCTCTAACCTCGACCTCTACTTGAACCTCAGGTTGGGGCGGAGGGTGGAGATACCCCATCCCAATCCCCTGTTTGAGGGTGGGACTAAAGTTGCCGCTGGTGACCCGGCCGCTTGCCGACCCGGCCCTGAGCGGGCAGTCGTGTCGGGCAATCTGACGGCCCTCCATCACAAACCCGATCAACTGTTTGTGTGCGACGGCGTCTCGTTGGCGGGATAAGGCCGGTTTGCCAACAAATTCGTGATCCCAATTGACGACCCAACCCAGACCGGCTTCGAGCGGAGTCGTCAGCGGGTCGAGCTCCTGCCCCCAGAGCGGGTATCCCATCTCCAGTCGGAGGGTGTCGCGTGATCCGAGCCCGGCCGGAGTCACACCCGCCTCCCGGAATGCATCGAAGAGGCCGGCAGCCGCTTCAGACGGTGCGGCTATCTCCCCGCCGCGCTCGCCGGTGTAGCCGGTCCCAGCCACCCAGACCGGGTACCCGGCGAACTCGGCCTCGAAGAGGCGGAACCGAGCTGGCCTTGATCCGAGCACGGTTTCGATGGCGGCCGGGGCGGCGGGACCCTGTACGGCGATCATTACTGTCGTCTCCCGGAGATTCTGGATCGTGATTCCGGCCTGGGCCGCAGCAACAAATGAAGCTCGGATTTTGTCTTCGTTGACCCCATTGGGAACGACCCAGTAACGCTCGTCTTCCCATCTCCAGACGATGATGTCGTCCTCGACCCCACCGAGTCTATTGAGGGCCATGGTGTACTGCGCCCGGCCCGGGTCGATACCGGAGATGTCGTTGCACAACAACGTGCGAAGAAGGTCGGTGCTCCCGGGTCCTTCCAAACGGAACCGGCCGAGATGGGAGACATCGAACACGCCGGCCGACGTCCTCACCGCCTCGTGCTCCGCCAGGACGCTCTCGTACTGGACCGGCATCTCCCAGCCGGCGAAGTCGACGAACCTGGCCTCGAGCCGGAGGTGTTCGTCGTAGAGGGGGGACTGGGCCATTGGGGTCACTCCTCTCCACAGGGAGACGTATTCATGGGCAGACTAGACGCACTTCACGCCCGCACCTTCAGGAAGAATGGCAGGTATTCAGGCGCCGTTTGGCCCGTTAACCCGCCGCTTGGCCACCCAGGGACTCGTCAACCACCCTCGTCACTTGCGGCGGCCCGGGGATCCTAGTCGGAGCGGGCACTTCGTCCATGTGGTCGGGTTCTTCGAGCCCGTACTTGACCAGCAGATGCAGATAGTCACGCTGGTAAAAGACTTTGCAGCTGACGTCCGGGTAGAGCTCCTTCAACCGGCGCACCTTGCGGTTCTTCTTGGTGACCAGTTTTTGATTCATGGTGGTTATCTCGATGAACAGGTCATCGCCCACGAGGTAAAAGTCTGGAGTGAAGAACCGGGTGGGTTGCCCTTCCTCATCCCAGGCGATCGGAAAGGCTCGCGGCTCGTACGCCCATTCGATCCCGTAGAAATCGAGAAGCCGGGCGAACTGTCGTTCGCTGTTGTGGGCAAACTCAGTAACGTCTGCCGGGCCGGCCCCAAATACGTCCTGACTGGTCAGTTGGCTCCAACCTCCCCGGCCGCAGCGACCGCGGTCGGCGTGCCGGTCTCTTCCAGTTCGGGGAACAACTGGTGAATCTGACCTTCGAGTTCCGCTTGCACAGGACCCACTGCAATCCCAAACACGCCCTGGCCGCGTCGGAAAACATCAACGACTTCGTCTGCGCTGTGGGCCGCGTAGATGGTCTGTCCGTCGGATAGGAGTGTGACATCGACCAGAGGTTGGTCGCTCTGTAGCTGGAGAACCAGGATCTCCATCGCTTGACGGATCTTTTTGAGGCTCATGCCGGCGTCGAGCAATCGCTTGATGACCTTCAGCTGAACAACGTCCGTAAACGAGTAGCGACGGTGCGATCCTGAACCTTTGGCGCTTTGAATCGACGGCCGCAGCAGGCCCGTCCGAGCCCAGTAGTCGAGCTGGCGATAGGTGATCCCGACCAGATTGCATACTTGCGGGGCTCGATAACCAGTATCCGACACGCCACGCTCCTCTGTTAGCCGTTCTAGCTTACACGTTCGTAATTACGAAGCCACAACCTACCCAGAACGTCACGGAGTTGTCAACAGTATCTGTGGATAACCTCTCCCCCGAAACATCTGTGGATAACCTTCGTCGAGTGGTTGTCAGCCCGCTCCGGTCATCAGCATGGTGAGCTTCTCGATCTGATCATTGGTGCCGATGCCCACCATGACCTGTCCGGGAGTGATGATCAGGTCGGGGTCGGGATTCAGGTAGAGGCGGCGCGATTCGTCTTCCACCGCCAGGATCATTGCCCCCGACCTCTGACGAATCGCGGCCTCCCGCAACGACATGCCCGCCAAGACGCAATCCTCGTGGATCTGCATTTGCTGGACGCGGAATTCAACGTGATTGCCCTGCAGAACCAGGTCGACGAAGTCGGCCAACTCCGGCTGGAAGGCCATCGAGGCCAACCGGTGGGCGCCGACCCGCTGGGGAGCAACTACCCGGTCGGCACCGGCCAGATATAGCTTGCGCTCCGATTCGCTTTCGGCGGCGCGGGCGATGACGAGCAGGTCGGGACACAGGGCTTTGGCGGACAGGACAATGACGAGGTTGTCCGAGTCGGCCGTAACACAGGCGATGAGAGATCGCGCCTTTTCGATCCCGGCTTCAACGAGGGTCTCGTTGTGGGTGGCATCGTTCTCCAGAACCAGGGCGCCGGCCTCTCTGGCCTCCTGGGCCGCGATGGGATCGCCCTCGACCACGAGAATGCTGGCACCTCTGCCTTCCATTAACTCCCAGGTGGCACTACCCACCCGGCCGAAACCGCAGATGATGTGGTGATCGGTCAACCGTTCGATTGTTCTGGTCATCCTGGTCAGTCCCCGCCGGCCGCTCAGGTTCTCGAAAGCGGCCTCGAGCGCCGCACCGGCAGTGTAGAAGAGCGTACCGACTCCGACCACGATCAGCCCGACGGTGAACAACTCCCCCGTCTGAGAAAGCGGAAAAACCTCTGAGTAGCCGACCGTTGAGATCGTGATCATCGTCATGAAAAAGGAATCCAGCAGTGGTGCATTCTCGATGAGCACAAACCCGAGGGTGCCCACCACGACGACGGTTCCCAGGATGGCGGCCGCAACCCGTAGCCTGGTGACGCCCTTCATCAACTCGGAGACTCGCCAACCTCGAAGTCCTCCGGGGTGATGTCGTCGAGGAACTCCCGGAACTTCTCTATCTCGGCTTCCTCATCGTCGTCATGTATTTCGATGCCGGCATCCTCCAGCACCTGGGGCGTAGCGAACAGCGGCGCCCCCATCCGGGCCGCCAGGGCAATCGCATCGGAGGGCCGAGACGACACGGTTACCTCATCGTCTCCTCTGACCAGAACCAGATCGGCGTAGTACACGCTGTCACGCAGTTCGGTCACGACGACCCGGGCGACACTCGCCCCCAATGATTCAGAGACCGTTTTGAGGAGATCGTGAGTCAGGGGTCTTTGTGGCACGATGCCCTCTAGGGCGTAAGCGATGGCGGTGGCCTCTACGGCCCCAATCCAGATGGGGAGATAGCGCGACCCGTCGGCTTCCCGGAGAAGCACGATCGGCTGGTTGGTCGGCAGCTCGATCCGGACCCCGATGAGCTCCATGGGGATTCCTTCGGTTTTCGGGCGGCTTGGGTCACTCATGTGGTCAGATTATCACCGTGGGCCCGGAACACCTTCTCGCCCAACGATGCGGAATCCGACTGAAGGCTGGCGAGATCGAGGACAACCCAAATCGACCGAAGATTCCGGTATTGACCTTCCCAGTCCAGCCCATAGCCGAGCAGGAACTCGTCACCGACCTCGAAACCGCGATATTCGAGCGGCACCTCGACTATTCGCCGGGGCGCCTTGTCGAGCAGCGTCACTGTCGCCAAGCTGGCTACGTCGCGCGTTTCCAGCAGCCGGCGCAGGTAGGACAAGGTAAGGCCCGTGTCGACGATGTCTTCAACAATAACGACATGCCGCCCCTCGAGCGAGATCTCGGTGTCCATGGCAATGCGGACCTTGCCACCTTCCCCGAACCGGCTGAGCGCCAGAAAGTCGACATCCAGAGGCGTCTCTACCTGCCGGATCAGGTCACTGAGAAACGGCAGCGAGCCGTGCAACACACCAACGAACACCGGTTCCCTGTCCCGATACTCCTCGGTCAGCTGTTTGCCGAGCTCTCGCGCCCGCGACGCAAGTGCCTCAGCGGAGATGACCTCGACGAACGGCCCGTTGTTGCCGGTCACCGGCTCACCACCGTCCGAGTCGAATCATCCATTGCCAAACAGCCAGTCCCAGTAATTGCTGGCCCATGCGAACGCGTCCGCCAGTTCCGGAAGGTGCAGGGGTTCGGCCGCTTCGAGGGGTACCCGGGCCACCTCTTCGTGGCCGATCGTGGCTACCACCACCACCCCATCGCCCTCGAACGCCGGAGTCAACTCAATCTGCGCGGCATCGTCGCGGTTGGCAAAGATCGAAACAGACTCGGTGGCAACCGCTTCCTCTTCTGCGGCGTCGGGCAGTCTGCGTCTGGCGTAGTCGACCCCGGCCACGATGAGCTCGACTACGCCGAATTCGCTGAATCCATAATCGAGCAGGGCAGCCGCGTCGGCGAAACGCCCGTCGAGAGTCGCCGATCCCATCACTACGGCATAGAGGAGGCGCCCGTCTCGTTCGGCCGACGCAACCAGCGTCCACCCCGCATCATCCGTGAACCCTGTCTTCACCCCGGTCGCCCCTGGATAGTCGTAGAGCAATCGGTTGGTTGTCCTGACTGTGCGTTCTTCGCCCTCCGGGGTAGGAGGCAGTGGAGCTTCCCGGGTTCCCACGATGGTGGCCAGTTCGTCGACTGCCATCATCGCCTGGGCCAACGTGAGCAGATCCCGCGCCGAACTGAAGTGGTTTTCCTCATCGAGCCCGTGCGGGTTGGCAAACCTGGTGTCGTCCATCTCCAGCCGGACCGCTTCGTCGTTCATGAGCTTGACAAATCCGTCGACTGTGCCGCCCACGTGCTCGGCCACCGCCAAAGCAGCGTCGTTTGCCGACCCGAGGAGCATGGCGTACAGAAGCTGTTGGACCGTCCACACCTCTCCGGCAATCAGGTCGATCTCGGCTTCGCCGACTTCCGGGGCTGTTTCACTGACGGTAACCCGCTCGAACCGGGATCCCTGCCCAGCGGCCAGCAGAGCCGTCATCATTTTCGTGGTCGATGCCATGGGGCGCCGTTGATCGGCGCTCTGTTCGGCCAGCACCCTATTGAAGGTTGCGTCGTACAGGATCCAGGTCTGCGCCGACACCTCGGGCGGCGACCCGGTGAACAACCCTTCGACCGGCACAGGCGGTAATTGGACCGCCACGGTGGGTGCAGTCGTCGCCCCCACCGGGACCATCACTCCCGCAAAAAGTGCCAGAGTGAGCGCAAGGAGGGCCAATCGACGCAGCACTAAGACTCCAACAGCCTGCGAAGCTCCTCGGTGAGGATGGCAACTCGCATCTTGCCCATTGCATCTGCACACCCGGCGAGGATCTCCCCGGCCCGCTGGCGAGCGTCAGGACTCCGGTTGCGGAGGAGCGGTGCCGTCAGTTGCTCCAGCAGCGACGAATCGCGTTCCGTCGATATGCGCACCGACCGCAGATGGCGTGGTTCAAGGCCATATGCCAAGAGCCGTTGCGCTTCGCGGGCTATCGCCAGCTCCTCCTGACTGAACGTCTCCTGACCTTGCTCGCCTTCGGGACGCAGGATCCCATGATCGATCAACTCAACGACCAGGCGTCGGGTGAGACCGCTGGCGCGAGCTATTTCGTCCAGTCCGAGGGGGACAGCCGCCGGAGCAAACAGCTTTTCCGGCGGCGGGCCCGACGGCGCCGGCATAACGTTCTCCTCGCCGCGCTCCCACATGGTCAGCTTCGACTTGATTACCTTGAGCGGTAGAAAGTGATCTCGCTGTTGCTGGAGGATGAACCGGAGGCGCTTGATGTCCTCTTCGAAGAACTGGCGATATCCGGAAGCACTGCGGTGCGGGTCGACCAATCCCTGGCTCTCCAGGAACCTCACTTTAGAAACACTGACATCGGGGAACTCGTCCTTGAGAAGGTTGATGACTTCGCCGATCGATACGCCGTCAATCATCACCGAGCGCCACGATCAGGTGGAATTTGCCAACGATGACTTCGTCACCGGGCTGGAGCACACCTCGATCTACCCTCTCCCCGTTGACGTACGTCCCGTTGGTCGAACCCGAGTCCTCCACGTCGAAGAGCTCACCTTCGCTCCGGAACCGGCAATGGTGACGCGATACCGTGATGTCATCGAGAAAGATGTCGCTATCGGGATGCCGTCCCACGGTGGTCGTACCTTCGTTGACCACAAAAGTCATACCTGCCCTCGGTCCCCGCTCGACCACCAGTGCATACCCGGCAACACCCGGAACGTGAGCTGCTTGGTCCGGGCTCAGGGCCGGATGGGCCGTGGTGGAGACAGGAACGAAGGTCACAGTGGCCTCGTGTTCCATGTCAGCACCGCACGAGGGACACACCACGACGTCCCCGTCGATCTCAGCGTGACAATGCGGGCACTCCATGGACGACATCGTAGTGGCCTCGCGGATAGGTCGGCTGCGTTACGCGATCAGGTTTCGGTATGCGTCGGGGGCGAGGAGCGCCTCCAAGCCAGAGGCATCACCGACGTCGATTTCTACGAACCATCCGGCCCCGTACGGATCGCTGTTGACGAGTTCAGGCTCGGAGGTCAAGGCTTCGTTCACGGTTCTCACCGTACCGGTCACCGGCGCGTAAACATCTGCTACCGATTTGGTGGACTCGACCTCGGCGACGGCGTCACCCTTGGCGACCGTCTTCCCCACCGCCGGGAGTTCGACGTAGACCACGTCGCCGAGCGCGTCCTGGGCGTAGTCCGAGATTCCCATCCGTACCATTCCGTCCTCGCCGACCAGCACCCACTCGTGTTCTTCTGTGTATCGCCTGTCGTCGGGTACGTACATCCCAACACATCCTCTCTCGTCTGGCAGCCAAGATTACTGCCGTCGCCTCTCACCGGTGACGGAACTTGGCTCGGATGTCGATTGCATACTGGACCGCCACCCAGTAGTAGAGCACCAGACCGATCATCCCAAAGAACCATCCCAAAACCAAGAACAGGTCACCGGCGACCCCGCCGGCTTTGAGATAGAACGACGGGATGGCACCGTACAAGATGAAGGTCGCTACCTTGCCCAGGTAACGCACCTCGAGCTTCTCCTTGAGCCGCACCCCGAGCACCAGTGCTCCCAGGGCGATCCCGGCTTCGCGGACGATCAGTGCCACACCCAGCCATAAGGGGATCACCGCAGCGATCATGCCTCCGATCAGAGCGGCGGCGATAGCCAGGCGGTCGGCGAGCGGATCGAGGAGCTTGCCGATCTCGGAAACCTGGTTCAGTTTCCTGGCCAGCACCCCGTCGAGCCAATCGGTCCATCCGATCACCAGGATCAGGACGCCGGCCGCTACGGGATCGTCACGCCCGAACAGCAGCCACCAGAACGCCCCAATGCCGGCCAGCCGGAGAAGCGAGATCACGTTGGGGATGGTGTAAAGACCGGCGTCGGTGGTCAAGCCGAATCCTTCACCAAATACCAGGCGCGGCTGGAACCAACGGGCTGGGCGTGCCCAAGGAAGAGGGTAGCGGTCAGGAACGCAACGGGCACCAGGATCATCTGTGACATGCGGCGGCTGATGTACTTCAGCATGCAGACCCTTTGAGGCGGGTGATCGGTCGCAGCAGAGTAGCAAATGGCCCATGCGCCCCGCCGAGAAGAGAAGAAGACCCCAATCCTCGCTGATCGCATGTTGACTGCGCGTCGCTGGTCAGTCGGCCGTTCGGACGTCGGCAGGCAGACCGTTGAGGTTCTGAAGGCCGGCCAGAGTGTCCGTGAAGGGGAACACCAGCGTGTTGCGGTACGCCTCGACAATCGGTATCTCGTACAGCACCACATAGGGGGCGTCCTCGACGATGATCCGGTCCAACTCCCGGACCGCAGCCCTTGCCGTTTCGACGTCGGTGGCAGCGAGCAGCTCTGCCACCAGCTCGTCGACACGATCGTTCACGTAGCCGGGTGTGTTGAAGCCACCTTGCGCCGAGTCCTGGTATGAGGCGAAGAACGACTCGTGGAAAGCCGGCAGGGCTGGGTCACGAAGACCCCAACCGAGGATGTACATATCCCAGTTGAGGGCCGCTTCACCCAGCGCGAAGGCCTTGTCGACGATCACCCGCAGGCCGGTCGGATTGGCCTTGACCGGAATACCCAGATTCGACGCCCATTCGGCGATCCACAAAGAGTAGGTCGACCGAAGGGGGTCGAAATCGGGTCCCTGCGCAAGCAGCTCCAGCTCAGGGACGGCGACACCCTCAGGGTCGGTGAGACCCGTTCCGGTACCGGCTTCCAGCTCCTCGTTTTCGGGATTCCACTCGGGTTCGACGGCCCATGTGAAGCCGTCGGTTTTGAGCAATTTCGTGGCTCGATTGAACCGCTCTTCGCTGGTCAGGCCTATGCAAAGTTCCTCAACGTCCGGGTTGGCCCAGAACGTATTGTCCGGGGGTACCAGGCCGTAGGTGGCGATCGCCGCACCTTGTGAGAGTGTCTGCATGAATTCCTTGTCGGTTACACAGCCGATCGCTTTGCGGAAGCCCTGATAACTCATCGGCGATTTCCGCATGTTGAACGCTAGGTAACGAAACTCGTTTGACACGTTCTCGACCAGGTTGAGGTTTGAGGCGGCATTGATCTGGTCCTCTAGACCTGAGTGGAGACCCAGGGAGGTGAGGATGATGTCGATCTCACCATTTCGCAGGGCGAGGATTGCCGCATTCTGGTCGGCATAGATCGAGTAACGGACACCGCTCGCATAGGGTCCGCTCGTCCACTGTTTCGTGATCTCACCTTCACCAGATCCGTTGTACACCTCGTCGAAACCCCTCGCATCGTTCGTCTGTCGGAAGGAGCCGTCGACATAGAACGTGTAGGTGGTGCCGGCGTAGTAGTCGTTGGTGTTCATTGTGTTTTGAGCGAAAGCGCCCGGCTCACGACCCACGTAGATCATCTGTCCGGCGGAGGGCTCGCCTTCTCCACTCAAGGCGTACAACTCGGCGCCCGGATCATCGCTGGCGCGAGCCTCTACGACTTTGTCGGCCCAGAAGTGCTCAGGCATGAATGGCGCCAGACCAACCCCGAATTGCCAGACGGCCAGACGCGGCTGCTCCGAGAACTCGATGCGCACGGTGTAGTCGTCCGGCGCAGTGATCCGCGAGATGCCAGCCTGAGCCGGTGAGGACTCGTCGACGTTGTCGGTTGCCGGATCGTCCTCAACCGCGTCGACCTGCAGCGCGAAATACTCTGGCCATCTCCCGCCCAGGTCGAGTTCCTTCATCACTTCGTAGGTGAAGACCAGATCGTTGGCTGTAACTTCCTCACCATCCGACCACTTCACACCTTGGCGAATTGTCTGCTCGACGACCCACACACCGCCCTCTTGGACCGCCTGATTCGGCTCTGTGTCGGCCAGTCGCGGCGCCAGAAGGATGTTCGGATAGGCCACCGTGAACAACGCCGGGTGGCTTTGTCCGAGCACATAACCGTTGTTGACGTCGGAATCTGGACCGACGTACGCCCAGAAATTGTCGGTGGTCAGATCTCCGACGATGCCGATCTTGTAGGTAAAGCCCTCGGCCGTGGGCGCGACCGTGGTGCTGGTGCTATCGTCGCCCGACGGAGCCGTGGTGGCGGTTTCTCCAGTCGCAGTGTCGCCGGTTCGCTCTGTGCACGCCGCTGCAACGAAGGCCAAGACGGCAACTACGACTAGCCGGCGCCACATCGAGAACTTTCGCGATGTTCTCACAGTGCAACCCCAACCTTTCTTCCGATTCCCATTGGTCGGGACCCGATCCGCTAGACGCGGGCAGTCCTCGAAACGCCCGCACTCTAGCCCCGGGCATGGTAGTGCCAACATGCCGATGACAGGTGGCTCCAGGAGTGCTCGGCAGGCGGGTCAAACGGAGAGGACCCCTAGGACAAAAAAGGGGTTCTCGCTGCGGGCTGTGACATGTAGCGTTGAGATTGCCCCGCCGGTCCTGGTTGCCTTCGACGAGATACTTGGGTTACCCGGTCCGGCGGGTTAGATCAATGAGGGTCCACCCTCGTTTCTTCGGAGTAGAGCCAGGCGATGATCTCGTCCCTCAGGAACCGGTATCGGCGGGAGCCGGGAAGCCGATACGCGGGGATATGGCCCTCACGGGGCACTTGACCCGCTTCATTCTCGGATAGCCCAACATCTCAGCCACCTGAGCGGAGGTCATAATCGGTGAGTGGTCGTCGAGCGATCACGGTTTTGCCCGTCCGGGAAGGCTACCTGTCACCTACGCGGCAGTGGCCCGAACAGCCATGATCAATTCCTCATGGATGCTCGGACCACCGCGGTAAGGCCCCTTAGCCGTCGACTATGACGCAGGATTGACCGAGAAAGCAAACGAAGCCGAAGGTGTTCTGAGCGATATCGCCGAAATCGCGGACTTCGGGCTTCTCGTATGTCAACACACCTCCTGCCCACGACAGGGCTGGTGTCGTGCTGTGTCCAACGTATCACCCGCCGCCCGGCGCGTCCCTGGGTCGATCGGATCATCTTGTCGCGAGCTGCCGACTCGCGCTACTACCTTTTGAGGGCTTTTCGATGGCGGGAGCGTAGGCGTAGGAAGTGACTTGACCTTCGTTGATCTAGGTCGACAAAAACTGCACCCCGTAACCGTGCTGTCTAGCTGTCGGCCAGTAACGGTTATGAGCGGCAGCTAGTTGGCTCGACCCGTCGTCCCTCAAGCCAACCCAGCACTTCGGAACGCCGGCTGACTCCGTCACGGAGGATGCACCCTGGCTTTGTCCGAGCGCATCCAGGCGAGCAGCTCGTCCCTGTTGAACGACCCTTCAGGGCACCAGGATCCCGGAGTGCCGGGGATGCGACCCTCCGGTGCCATCCGTCGCACCGTCTGGACGCTCGGGATCAATAAATTTCGGCAACATCGGCGGAGCCCATGATCGGCGGGTAGTCGTCGAAGGCAAGCGGTCGGTCCATCATGGGAGGCTACCTGTCACCAACGTGGCAGCAGCCCGAGTGTCCATCATGATTTCTGATGGCTACGCGGACCACTTCCGTGCCCGGCGGTCGGGGCGCGACTACAACGAACGACGGCTACCAGAGTGGTTCTTCGTCGTCGCCCTCGTATTTGCCTGAGCATCCGGAGAATTCGCCTTGCCAGCGCCCCCCATAGGTGTGCTCGGCAACCGAACCGAAGTCGCGGACTTCTGGTCTCTCGTAGGTCATTGCACCTCCCAATGCAGCGTCCCCATTAACGGCTGGTGCCGTGTATGCCAGAAACTATCAGAACCACTCTCTGTGTCAACGCTCTCCATTTCAACAGCCTACGTGGCAGTGGCCCGAACAGCCATGAGGGTTCTTCATGGCTGCTCGGACCACTCTCTACGCCCAAGGTTGGACGGGCTACCCGTCAACGAGGGCGTCTGTAGTGTCGTAGCAGGATTGACCGGGCCAGCAGATATCGGGACCCGGAACGATGTAGGTGTGCTTGGCGATGTCGCCAAGATCGCGGACTTCTGGTTTCTCGTATGTCATTGCACCTCCCAGTGCAGCTAGCCCCAAACCGTCAGAGTGCGGCTTCACTATCGAACTTATCACTAGACCACTCTGCGTGTCTCTAGGTCGATGGGATCATTTGTCGTGAGCTATCGGAACTAGTGCTACCGAATCGTCCTGCCGGGGTTCACGAAAGGCGGCTGCGGCAAGGATCGGGCCGTCGATTTCTCGGGCACCGGTATCAGGAGCAGGGGCCTCCCGGCCACAGGTCGCCTAAGGGACAGGCCCAGGGTCCGGGGGCATCGGTCGTCTGGCCCCACGGCACGCTGACAGGTCCGGGGGCGCTCGGGAATGCCTGCGACCTCAAGGGGTCATTGCCCCGTTGTCGTTCTCACCGCTTGCTCTCCGGAGTGAACGTAACCACGCAGATCACCCCGATCTCGCGCCACATCGCACGTTTCGCCTATCCGTCCGCTATCGAAGCCTCGTGCGCTACCTGCCCAGCTGCGCAGCGACCGCGGACCGTGGCGAAGTCGTTTCGCCCGATGCGCTCGATCTGCCGGTTCGGCTCGGAGCCGATGAGGTCGTCTAGGCGTTCGGGTGGCGAGATAATGCGCTATCGAAGCCGGCGGGTTCCACAGGTCGGCAGAGCTGACGAGACCGTCTGGTCTTGCGCCATCATCAGTAGCCTCGAGGGGGTCTTGGCCCCGGGGGAATTCGGACCAGCTCCCTCTTCCCAGTGGTCGTGGCAGGACCGATAATCGAGGTGTGTGCGGTTCGTGTCCGCGGCCCGCATCATCGGGCGACGCGTAGAGCCCTTGGGGTGACGCGCTGAGGTCCTGCAGGCGCCGTCACCTCAGAGAAGGTCGTTCATCGGAGCGCACGGATGTGAGAAGGTGATTGAGGTGGAGCCGTTGCTTTGGAGGATCAGGGTCGCCGTTCCGTGGGTCATCGTTGCGGTGGGCATGTCCGCCGGCACGTTGCTGGGTTTGGCGTCACCGGGCACCCTCGGTGAGGTCACGGCGGGACGCCTCGGAGATATGGAGATCACCGCAGGCCTGCTGATCCTTCTTGCCCTGTTCTGGTTCGTCCCGTTGGCGATGGCGTTCCTCACGCTGGTCTTGCGGGATCCCGTCATCAATCGGTACGCCAATGCGGGTGTGGGTGTGGTGGTCACCGGGATGTGGGCCCGGGATCTGATCGAGCATCTGGTGGTGGGCGGCGGGGAGTTCAGCGGTGGCCCCCTCGTCGCGCTGGCCACGATTGTGGCCGGACTGGCGATCCTGTGGCATGCGTGGAAGTGGCCCAAAGTTCACTACGAGGAACCGTTGGTTGAGGAGGTGACTTCGATGACGCGCGGCCCATACGCCGGTCGCCTGGACCGCGGCGAGCCACTGGCGGACCCGACCCGCGCCGGAGTAGAGGGGTGCGCGATGCGTCGGTGGATTGTCTTGGGGTGGGTGGCCGCGGCCGTGGCGGGCATCTTCGTTGTCGCGCCCCGGTCGAAGGGTGCGCCGGGCAAGGGGTGGCGCAGGGCATTCTGGACCGCGTGGGTCGGGGTGCCGACCGGTCGGCTGGGGAGGTTCGGCGCCCGGGTGCTGGCGATGAGGCACTCGTTCTACGCGGCGATGGCCGGGGAGCTGGCCCTCCAGCCCGACGATGACCTGCTGGACGTCGGTTGCGGGTCCGCGGGGTTGTTGACGGAGCAGGCCTCGCACGTGCGCTACGTCGCCGGCTTGGACCTCTCGGAGATCCAGCTCGGGATGGCTCGACAGCGTCTCGCCGACCGCATCGCCGCCGGGACGGCTGAGATTGTCATGGGCGATGCCATGGCGCTGCCGTGGGAGGACGGACGGTTCAGCGTCGTCGCCTCCCTGAACTGCGTGAAGTTCATCCCGGATCCTCAGCAGGCGTTGCGGGAGATGTACCGGGTCCTCCGCCCCGGTGGGCGGGCCGTGCTGACGTTGGACCAGAGGATCCGGGACCAGGATGAGTCGGGCAAGGTCGACGCTTGGGGCCAGTGGCAGTGGAGCGATGCCGGCGCGCGGCGGCTGATGGAGGGGGCCGGCTTCGTCGACGTCGCCCTCTCCGTCCTGTCGGTGGTTACGAAGGAACAGCTCGTCCGGGGCACCAAGCCGGCCGGCATCGCCGCCGGTCGCTGAACTCGCCGAGACGCCCCTGGTTCGCGCAGGTCTCCTTGATCGGTGAAGTCGTTGGGTCCGCCATCGGTTCCACCGACAAGACCCGCTATGCGCTGCAACGAGCGCGACGACCGAACGCTCTGGATCACCAGCTCATCGTTGGTTGCGAGTAGGCGTGGGGTCTGCATCATCTGGGTCCAGACCTGTGCTTGGAGGGCGGCGATCAGGTCGTCGCGGGACCCAAAGTGGAGGTAGATCGAGCCCTTGGCAACGCCGGTGGCAGGCATAGCTGGCCGCTGTTCCTGGGGTTCGCCGGCGCAAGAGGCGTCAGCGGATTCCTTGGTGTCCTGGTGGTGATCTTCCCTCTGGGAACGGCATGGTTGCTTTGGCGACCCTTCCGGTGCTCTCATGGATGGTCGACGGCCCGGCTATCCTTCCGGTGGCGGCCGGGGCCATGTCGCTCCTCACGCTGGCGAAGCGGATCGAGGCGAACCGACGACCCTTGCCACCCCCTGACCCGGATCGACGCCGGGTCATAGTCCGCAGGATGCTCTTCGATCGGGACACCCGTCCCCCACCGATTGGATCAACCGAACACCCGACCAGGGGTTGATCTGCAACCGGCGATAGGGCGCTTTGAAGAATCGGACCGGACCGTTGACCCTGGCCATCATCCGGGGTATGTGTCACCATGAACCGGTGCTTCGCCTAGATGGACTCAGCAAACGATTCGGTGACGTCATCGCTCTTGCCGACTGCAGTCTTTCCGTGGCCCCCGGACAGATGCTTGGTTTCCTCGGCCCCAACGGCGCCGGCAAAACCACCGCCATGCGCACGATCTTCGGGCTGGTTCGACCGGATAGGGGCCGGGTAACGTGGGAGGACAGCGAACTGACAACGTCCGTGCGCCGGCGGATCGGCTACATGCCAGAGGAGCGAGGGCTGTACCCGAAGATGCGGGTCCGCAAACAACTGGTGTACTTCGGACGGTTACACGGTCTTGACCTTCCCAGCGCCGAGCAAGCAGTCGACCGTTGGCTGGAGGTATTCGATCTCACGGATCGAGCCAACGCGAAGGTTGTGGAGCTTTCGCACGGCAACCAGCAGCGCGTGCAGTTGGCGGCTTCGCTGGTTCACGACCCCATGCTCTTGGTGCTCGATGAACCCTTCGCCGGACTCGATCCGATTGCCGTGGTGACCATGGCCCGGATTCTGCGCGAGCAGGCGGAGCGAGGGATTGCGGTCTTGTTCTCGAGTCATCAACTCGACCTGGTTGAGGACCTTTGCGACGACGTTGCCATCATCAATGCCGGACAAGTCATCTTGTCAGGCCGGGTGGCGCAGCTTCGATCGGCGTCGCCGAAGCGTTACCTGGAGATCGCCACGTCCGGGCCGGTCGATCCGTCATGGATTGACCAGCTTCCAGGTGCGAGTCTCGTTGAGAGCCGGGATGACCGGATCCGGCTCCTGGTTGATGAGGACGCAAATCTCGAGATGATGGCCTCCGCCGCCACCCAGGCCGGAGAGATCTCATCGTTCACCCTAGAACCTCCCCGCCTCAGCGAAGTATTCACCTCGGCGGTGGGCCGATGAGAGAACGCACAACCATTGTGCTCGCCATGGGCCGGGAACTCAACGCTTGGAAGAAACCCTTCCTGATTTCCTCGGCGGTTGTGCTAGCGGTGGTGGCAATCGGCATGACGGCTCTGGTTCTGAGCAGCGGGGGCGACCAGACGGTCACCTACCAACTCGGTCTGGTCGACGACCCCCCGGCTGCCGTCGAGCGAGACATCCAGGAACTCCTCCACCCCGATGGACGCGTGATGACCGAGCGCTTTCCATCCCTGACCGAGGCAGAAGCGGCCCTAGCCAACCGAGAGGTCGACGCACTGGTCGTCGGTGACGACGAGGTCGTGTGGGGACCGAGTACCTCCAACGGATTGGCGAATGCGGTGTGGCTGGCGGTTTCCAATCAGCAAGTCCGTGACACGGCTGCCGGCTTGGGTCTCACCGCCGAAGAGGCCAATCGGCTGATTCATCCTGAAATCGAGTCCCGGGCGGTCGAATCACCCGAAGCCGGTTCGGTCGCCGACGAGGTCCTGGCCGCCATCTCGGTGATCCTGATGTTCATGGCCATCCTCGCATACGGCCAATGGATCGGCTACGCCGTCGTCGAGGAGAAGGCCAACCGGGTCGTCGAGTTGCTGTTGGGAGCCATCAAACCCCACCACTTGATGCTTGCCAAGGTATTGAGCATCGGTCTGCTCGGGTTGGTTCAGATCGTCGCGATCGGGACACTGGCACTCACCATCGGTCTCGCCAGCGATCGACTAGAGATCCCGGCTGCCTCGGCATCGATCGTCGTCTGGGTCATCGTCTGGTTCCTTCTCGGGTACGCCTTCTACGGATCGTTGTATGCCGCCGGAGGGTCACTGGCCTCCAACAACCAGGAGGCCGGCAGTGTTATCGGCCCGATGAGCATTCTGGTCGGTATCGGCTACGTTCTCGGTTTGATAACCATTTCGGGGGGCGTCGACACGCTGTTGATCCGGGTGACGTCATTCATCCCCTTCTGGGCGCCCATGCTGATGCCGGGCCGGATCGCCAGAGGTTGGGCAGAGAACTGGGAGATCGCCGTCGCCCTCGGCGTGATGATCGTCGCGGGCCTGACCATGATCCGACTGGCCGGACGCATCTACGTGGGAGGCGTGGCGCGGGCCACGTCCAAGGTTGGCTGGCGGGAGGCGTTTCGGACCGGCACCGATCTGACCGAGTAGGTCGCCACCAAAGCGGCGACGCTATACGTCACCCGGCGTCGGGTATCGGCCCCTTCGGGCACCGAAAGCCGGAGCGGGCTCAGTGACGGCATCTCTCTGGGCATCACGCATCCTTGACCCAACAGAGGCAGAAGGGATGCCCCGCCGGGTCCGCATAGACTTGGAAGTTGTCGGGTGCGTCGGTTTCGGTTGCCGCCTGGAGCAGCGTTGCGCCCCGTGACATCACCTCTTCGTGGGCCGCATCTATGTCGTCGATCCAAAGGTCGAGGTGGATCTGCTGCGGGTTTCCATGGGGCCAGTCGGGCGGGATGTGATCAGGTGCGAGCTGGACTCCCACCATTGGCCTGCCGTCGACGATCACCATGTGCCAGTCTTCCTCAGCGTCGATCGTGCCCCCGAGGAGCCCGGCCCAGAAGTTGCTCTCGGCGGTCAGGTCAGCGGCGTCGAACACGACGACCTGGTGATTGATTCTCACAGCGTCATCCTTTCCAGGAAGCGAACACCATCACGTTCCAACGAGGGTATCGGCTCACTCGCCACTTTGGGGCCTGCTCATACAGACGCCGAACACCAAGATGCGTTGTTCGATCAGATCATTCTCTGAACGCGCCGACACCCGCCCATATCGCCATTTCGGGAGCGAGAACGAGCGCCAAGCAGCGGCTCCGTCTCCATTGTTTGGGAAGGCTTAGGCGTTCCGGTCATGCCGGCGTGGTGGATCTTCGAAGGATCTGTCGGCTACTGAAAACAACCATGAGGATCTGCGGCGACCTCCGGGTTTTGCCGGAGATCTTATTAGCCCTTACATAACGAAGCCTCCTGCGCTACCTCCCCAGCCCCTGGCGAGCACGGACCGTGGCTAGCGTCGCTGGCTGGTGCGCCCGATCTGCCGGTCCAAGCGTGCTGGTCGATGCGCGCTATCGGCCCGGTCGGTGAGCGATTTGCTGGCTCGGTACAGATCCGTCGACGGACCTGGATGGGCATCGCGCGTTGTGGTCCCTGGCGGCTGGCGTTGGGTCGCCTACGGGTTGTAGGCGATCATCTCCCTCAGTTCGGCTTGCGGGTACCAGGAACCGGCTGCCATCACGCCGCGGAGTTGGCTTTCGATGTAGGTGATGTCTTCAAGCGGGTTACCGCCGACCAGCAGGAGGTCGGCTCGTTTGCCGATCTCGATGGTGCCGAAGTCGTTGATCCCGGTCATTGCCTCAATGGCGGCCGAAGCATTCACGGTGCCTGTCTGGATCGCCTCGTAGGGGGTGAGCCCGTTGCTGGTGAGGATGCCGAGTTCGTCATGGATGGTGTATCCGGGGATCAGGCCCATGCCTCCAGAGCCGGCATCCGTGCCGAGCACCAGCGTGATGCGGGCCTCGTGTAGGGCGGCGAGCAGCCTGAGGTCGATTGCATACCGCACCGCTGCCTTGTCCTCGTTCCCGGCCCACTGCACCTGATGTTTCTCCTCACCGGCCAGGAAGACAGCGAGGTAGGACTCGGGCAAGTACTTCGACTCCTCTCGCGCCAAAAATCCATCCGGCCGCAGTAGTTTTTCGACGATGACATCGGCCACGACCAGGGTGGTGGCAACGGGGATTCCGGCGCCGTCGAGCGTGGCGACCACCTGGACGACCCGCTCGCCCAGCAGGTCGTCGAAGCCGGGCGCCTGCAGCTGTTCGTCGAATCGCTCGAACACGTAGGGGAGCCAATCGTCGAGTCCGAGCTCGACAGTGCGATCCAAGTCCAAGAGCTCGAAGTCGAGCTCCTCGATGTGGGCAATCTCGTTCATCCCCTCGGCCACGACGCCATTGAGACCACTGCGAAAGGGATGTGCCCGATCGTGTACGCCGACCTCTGCCGGACCGCCGCCGTTGTTTCCCGGAACCCCCCTGCACTGAGAAACGAGTACAGCTTGATGAAGTCATAACCCACGCCTAGCTGATCCTCGACGACCCCGTCGAGATTCTCCGCATCCAGGTAGATGGTCGGTCCGGCTGTGAAGATCTTCGGTCCGCGGCGGGTGCCCGCGTTGACGGAGTCCCGCCACTCAAGGACGAACGGACCTTCGGCGTTCAGGTTGCGAACGGTGGTCACGCCCTTGGCCAGGTACAGTTCGGGTACCGGCCAGGCATCACTCAGATGAATATGCATGTCGGCCAGGCCCGGCATGAGATAGGCACCCCGGCCATCGATGACGACCGCACCGTCCGGCACGTCCACCTCGCTGGAAGAGCCGATCCCGACGATTCGATCGGCTGCAACCAACACGGTCTGGTCGGGCACCGTGACGTTGGCAGTCATAGGTACCAGCACGACGTTGACGAAGGCAGTGACCGGCTCTCCCCCGGTAGCAGAAGCAGGGCCGGTCGTGTCAGACACCGAGGTGCCGGTTCCCCCATTCCCGCATGCTCCGGCGACCAACACGACAATCAACAGCGAGACCCTCACGCGACGCATTCCCGACCTCCTACCCCAAGGTCGCGCCGACACCGGCGCAACACCAGAGGCATTCGACCCAGCGACAGACCGTCACACAACAACCCAATCAGCGCCCACACCAGAGTCTGTCGGGAGCCTCTCCGACCCGTCGACACCGATGTGCTGTTGGCTGGGAACCGGACGTAGAAGCAAAGAGTCGGGACCTTCAGCCGGGCGGTGCCGCGGGTTATCTCGCCGACGAAGAGCCCATATTGGTCCGGAGGAGCTGATTCAGTCGAACACGTCGGTCGGGACGGCCATTACCGGCCGGTCGCTGGAGAGGAGCAGCTCCTGGAGAACGCTGCCGAGCAGAAACTTCCCCACCCGGGAGCGGTGGCGCATGCCGATGACCAGTGCATCGACGTTGTTCTCGGCGGCCACTTTCTGGATTTCGTCCACCGGTCTACCGATTCGGGCTATCGCCGTGATGGATGACAGCGCCACGCCGAGTTCCACGAGGCCCTTCTCGAGGTCCCGTTCGGTTTCCTCCAGCATCACGTCGACGTACTGGCTTGGCCCGGGCCTGTGCCGGCGATCCTCCTGCTCCTCTTCCGTAATGACGTGCACGACGTGCACCTCCCCGCCGGTCTGCTTCACCAGCCCGGCGGCGAACCCGAGCACCTTGTCGGAGCCGGGGCCCATGTCAACTGCCACCAACACATTCATGGTTGTCTACGTCTCCTGTTCGTCTACTCCAAGGCTACACCAGGAGACCCGGGCGGGTTCCGGACATGCTTTGGGGATGGACGACCCGGCAGGGCCCGCACCTCGGGGTGGCGACGAAGGGGCCAGATAGCGCATATCGACGCCCCGGTAGGTTTGACACACTCAGCAGAAAGAATCCGATAACCGGCAGATAGGTGCACGTCAAGGATGACGATCGTCACGGTGAGTGTTCGAGACCGCGCTCGCGGAGGTTCCGATCCAGCGCGCTCGGAGGAATGCTGGTTCTTGGTCGGTATCTGAAGTGCCTACCGCACAGGTGCTCGTGGCGTGGCAGCGACGCTGCTCCTTACTCGCACATGAGCCCAGCGTCGACGGTGATGAGGACCCCCGTGTCCTGACTGAGTTCGACATCGCTATCTCCTCCGTACCACCAGCACATGGGGTCGGTGGTTTCGGCTTCGGCGATGATGAGGTACTGGCCGGGTTCGGCTAGTAGTGCGAGCCGGCCATCTTGGTCGGTTACACCCTCGAAGAGGACGATCCCGTTGGGCTCGCCTCCCGCCAACACTGTGATCCGGGCGTTAGCGATTGGATCACCCGATTCGAGCCCGTAACCGCTGAAGGCGGGACCTACCCGCACTTGAACGGCGGTGGCGTCGCCGATGTTCGGACCGTCATCGTCGCCCTGGCTCGCCAACGCCACCCCGCCTGCCGTTACGGCGATCACGAAGGCGGCGACTGCAAGCCCGAGATCTGGAGATCCGCACTGTGTGGTCGATACTGGGATCCATCGTGTGCCAGCGCATGGACGGTCGGGCGTTGATGGCCAGCTCTACGACCGCCATGGCACGCGCCCGGCCGAACAGTCGACGAGGGGGCTCCAGCTCATCCATGCGTCGTGTGAAGCTCAAGAACACAACCCGACACTAACCAAAGCGCCGAAACCCTTCCGACCGCCCAACGCCAGGCCGGGTATCTGCTGATCGGTGCCCATCTAGGAGCGCTCTGGTGCCGCGACCGGGACCGGGGTTTCTCACATTCGGATAACGAGAGGAGCGCCCCGAGGGGCGCCCCTGATCGTTCGATGGTGGTTGGTCTACCAGAACACGCCGGCGGCCAGCGGGATCGGACTGGTGATCGTCGCGTATTGACCGCCGGGCAGATGAAGACCGGATAGTCGTCCCCGCCCGGGGGTGCCGCGCTTGCCGTCACCGGGAACACCGTCAGCACCGTCAACACGGTCAGGACCAGCATGGTCCATCGATTCTTCCGCATGGATTCCTCCTTCTATAGCGGTGGAGCCGTCGAGCGGTCGAGGCTCGACATCCCGACGGCGCCAGTCCTAGCAACCGCCATGAGACGACTTCACTGCCCGAATGGTCGTAGCCCCGACAGTCTTGACTCGCGTGGTAAGGAGGATCGAGTAGAAGTCCAGCTGCGACGCTCAGAACTCCGGGTCTTGTGATCGCGTCCGATCATGGATCCTCTTCCACGGAACGTGACCGCACCCGAGCAGACACCGAGCGCACGAGGTGCCTGATAGGTGACTAGGTGTGCTGTGGGAGTTTGTCCCGTATCGTTGTAGGGGTCCCGGTGGGTGTGGCTCTCGAGGTGCCTGCCACCTTTGGGTTGGCTTTCTAACGAAGCGAGCCTCGCTGATTCTGTGGGCACGAAACGGGTGTCTGCGGTGTCTTTGTTAGTGAGGGACAGGGAAGAGGACTGTGCCGTGGCTCGGCCTGACGTGTCGCAACTGGATGAGGAGGCTCGGCTCTTTTCGGACCTCTACGGCCCGCTGCGTCGTTTCGCCGCGGTGGTGGGACCCATCGACGTGGATCCGGATGATCTGTTGCAGGAGGCAGTGGCCCAGTTACTGCGGCGGAGGCGACTCACTGAGCTCGACGAGCCCGGCGCATACATTCGGAGGACGATGGTGAACCTGGCTGCGAATCATCGCAGGCGCTTTGCCAGGCGGCGCGGCGCCCTGGCTCGGTTCGGAGCGTCCTCGGCATCCGCCAATGACGTGTATCCGTCCGATCTCAACGATCTGTTGCGGCTTCCGCCGCCGGAGCGGGCCGTGCTGTATCTGTGCGAGGTGGAGGGATACCGCTACGCCGAGATCGGACGACTGTTGGGCTGCAGCGAAACGGCGGCACGGAAGAGAGCTTTGCGGGGACGGCGACGTCTCCACGAGGCGTTGGTGGGGGAGGTTGCTGATGGGTGAAGAGCTGACCCGATCGTTGACCATGCTGGCCGAGCGCGGGGTGCCTCGAGGTGCCGCCGAAGTGCTGGACGGTGCCCGTCGCATCGCGGGCCGCGGGTCGGTTTCGGGCCGACCGGGGTGGCGACGGGGTATGGCGGTGGCGTTCGGAGCAGCCGCGGTTGTGCTCCTGCTGGTCGGGGCCGTGATCCTGTTCGTTCGACCGTTCAGCGCTGAGGAACCGGCACCGATCGTCACCGAGCCGCCCGCGGTGACGACGACTGTTTCGCCGGGCACGGAGTCTGCTGGTCTATTCAACGATGTACGTGACTTGGCTTTCGCTCCCGACGGGCAGCTGTGGGCGGTAACGAGCGCCGGTCTGGTGCGGTGGGACATCGCAACGAGCACGCCGGTCACCTTTGGCGAGCAGGACGGTGTTCCGTCGAGCAACGTAACGGCGCTCGACATCGCACCGGACGGCACCGTCTGGATAGCCGGAAACGACTGGATCGGTCGCTACGACGGCTCGTGGCAGGTCTTCTCACCGGCGAACGTCCCGGAGCTCGATTCTCAGCTCGGCTTCGATCTGGTCGTGGACCGCAATGGGGTGGTTTGGGTGATCGAGGGAAGTGAGTATCTCCTCAGGTTCGACGGCTCTTGGACGGCCGTTGCACCCTCTGCGGGCGAACGCATCGATCCCCTCACCGGTGGGGAAGATCTTGCCACCGCACCGGACGGCACGCTGTGGGTCAGCACGACTAACAAAGGCGTGGTTGCCTTCGATGGGACGACCTGGCAGCGATACACCGAAGACGACGGTGCCCCACAAGGGCCGTCGAACGTGGCCGTTGCGCCGGACGGGTCCATCTGGTTTGGGAGTGGTCGGTCTGACACCCCGGGCAGGGGTATCGCCCGTTTCGATGGGAGCACCTGGACGGTGTTCACGGTCGATGATGGGCTGCTCTCCAACGGCGGTTCGGTGGTTGCTGCGCCCGACGGCACCGTGTGGGTGGTGCACCACGAGATCGGACCGAAAGGCCTCTCTCGGTTCGACGGTTCGACGTGGGCGACCTACCCGGACCTTGACGAAAACCTTGACGAAGGCGTCAGGGGCGCCGCCGCGGGAGACGGGTCGCTGTGGCTGTCGGGCGCCTCCGGGATCGTCGGCTTCGACGGCACGGATACGACCCTGCTGGTCGTCCCGCCCGAGCTCGCTCCGCAGCGATTGCCAGCCATCACCCTGACTCCAGCCGCTGATCAAGTCCCCGTGCGGGTTTCCACGATCATCGGCGCCCTCGAATTCACCACGATGCAGTTCCCCGTCGGACACGGGCTAGGGCAGCTCGCCGGCACCCGCCACGGACCGGTGGCGATCGACAGTTTCACCACGCTGCGCTGGTCCACCGACGGCGTGACCTGGGGGGCCATCCTCCCTACCGTCGATCCTTGGCGAATCACCACGGCCAATGAGGGCTTCATCGTCCATGGAGAAGAGCTTGCGCGATACGCCTGGGACGGCAGTCGATGGACTGGAGTGTCGATCGTCGATCTTCCCGGTGCGGTGAGGTACATCGCCTTGGGCCCACGGGGAACGGTGGCGGTGAGCGAGACCGGGATCTCCTTCTCGACCGAGCCCACGGTCTACTACTCGACCAACGGGGTGAGCTTCGCCCCGGCTGAGGCGGGTCCCAACAGGGAGCTTCTCACCACGGACAAGGCGTCTTGTGTCCAGAGCGGATCGAGTTCATACAGCGAGCCGCCTCAATTCCACATCGGCCCGGTAATGGCATCGGAAGCGGGGTTCGTCGTGCTCACCCCGGCCCATCCCGACAACTGGAGCCGAACGCCAATCTGTGAACCACTTCTCTGGTTCTCTGAGGATGGCAACAGATGGGAGCTGCTCTCGTCGCAGTCCCCCTTCGGCGAGGGGGCGATCGTGCACAACATCGCCGAGCATGCCGGCCGCTTCGTTGCGATCGGTGCTACCCGCGACCCCGAGGGAGATCCAGAGGGAGCTGTCTGGTTTTCTGATGACGGTGTTTATTGGCAGCGAGCAGACGTCGAGCTGGAATCGGCAGAGGGTATTGCCGGCGGCGATCTCGGATGGATTCTCACCGGGAATTCCCAATTCTCCGCCAGCGAGGACGGCGCCCCAGTCGGCATGTGGTTCTCTGCTGACGGCGCTACCTGGGATGGTCCGTACGAGGCCCCGCCGACGTTCGCATCGGTCTACTTCCTTCCCGAGCTCGCCGTCGGCACCGACGCAATCTACGGGGTTGGAGGAACGCACGACACCCTGGTCATCGGCCGGCTGCAGGAATGAGAAGGAAACATGAGAACACCAAGCTCCAAGAAACCCGCATTCAACGTGGTGGTGGCAATGGCCGCCTTCTCAACCCTCATGTCAGCCTGCTCGTCGAGCGGCTCTGCTTCGTCGATGCCCAAGCCGATTCTGTCGGAAACCGAGGTCCAGCAATTACGGGATGAGGCTGGGGCATTCGCCGATCGGAGCATCACTGCGTGGCCGGATATCGACGCCTTCGTCGCTGACTACGCCGAAGACATCAGGGGTGCCGATCCGACCCATAGCGACTACTGCTGCAAAGGCAAGGACGCCACCGTCGCCTACTGGCGTCGATGGGCCGCGATGAGCGACTACACGATCAACGTGACCGGTATGTACCTGTCGGCGGACGGTGCCGCCTACGAGGAGGCCTGGCCGGGGCTATGGCCATCCGACTACGGCTTCTCCGTGCCCGGGCCGCGCGACCCAGAGGGATCACACGCTCTGGACATCCATCGATTCCGAGACGGTCAGGTCACCTGGGGCGAGGTCTGGTACCCGCCAGATGAGAACGAACGCTTCGGCTTCGGGTGCTTCGCAATAGACGGCTGCCCATCGATGCAGGAAACGGTCGACCGGTACATAACCGCCTGGTCATTGCGTGCTTCGAACGCCGTGGCCGCTCTCTACAGCCGCGATGCCGTCTTCACCGACAGTCTGCTGGGTCTTGAGGCCACAGGTGCCGACGAGATCGGTGATCTTGCCGCGGGACGATTCGGATCAGCAGCGGACCTCAGCATAGAGGTGCTGGGTCTCTACGCCTGGACCGACGGACATTCCCCGCCCACCGAAGCCGCCCCCGATCGAGGACGCCTTGTCGGTGTGGCCATCCACTACCGAGCCGAGGTCGACGACAACGGCGTCGCGGGGGTTCAGGAGGCCATCACGACTCTCCACCTCGGCACCCTGCACGAGACATCTTTCGACGCTGACCCGCAGGGACTGATCCACATCGAGAACGTGTACCACGAGCCGGCGACCTTGCTGGCGGCGCTCCAAGAGTGAGCTGCAAGACGGCGCGATCAGCGACTGCCGCCCATAACGACAGCAGCGGCAACCCCGGATAAGTCCGAGAAGGCGTCGGTCTGTGGCCTTTGGAAAGCGAGATCCAAGTCAAGCTCAGAGCATCGGGGGGGGGTAGG
>JAOTUY010000135.1 GCA_029863625.1 Acidimicrobiia bacterium | reverse complement strand
TGCCGTGCGTAGGGTCGTTCGCCGGAGACGTGACGCGCCCGCCGAGACCGGAGAGTCCGCATCCCCTGAGGCCGAAGCGCCTATCCCGATTCCGTCCTGAGTCGGCATTCATCAAGACCACCGTCCCGACTCGCCGGGTCCCTGCCCATCAGCAAGCTTCGCCTTGACCAAAGAGGCATCGTTTTGTACTGCCTCGGTGGGATGGGTCCCGGGGTGGTTTCATTCGTCTTCTGCCCATGCGAACACGTCTTCGATGGTTTGGTTGAAGACCCGGGCGATTTGGAAAGCCAGGCTGAGGGAGGGGACGTAGCGTTCCTTTTCGAGAACGATGATCGTCTGACGGGTACAACCGACTCGGTCTGCGAGCTCCTGTTGAGTCATTTCGTCATGATCGAACCGGAGCCGACGGATGGAGTTCGTGATGGTTGCTTTAGGCATCGACCGTGATCTCCCGGCGGTATCCCAAGATGATGCCAAGCGATCTCCCGAATGCGCCCCCGATGAACGTACTCCAGAAAAGGAGCTGCAGATAGCCCAAAGGTATGGCTCCTTCGTCCCAGAACACCTCTGTGAGGGTCACCGTCCATGCCACCAAAGACAGGAGCACAACCACGGATTCGACACTGAGTGACCGCGCCAAGATGGCACGGTCGCGTTCGTCCACCACGGTTCCACCAGTGCGCTTTTTGATGACATACCACGCAACGGACCAGACGCCGATCCCGCCCATCATTAGTAGCCAGAAGATCCCACGGGCCGTCGCCTCTTCATGGAACCCAGTGACCCCGGCGACGACTACCAAGATCGCCAAGGCGACTCCCACCACCGCAGTGACGGCCACTCCGACCCAACCGAGCTTCTCCAGCGGCGTTGTCGGCAACCCGCTCATCTCGGGTTGGGGGCGGAGACTCCACACGAACCGTCCAAATACCACTACAACAATGATCCCGCCGGCGACGCCGAGGGTGATCCACACCGTGCTCATGATCCCTCCTTAGGGTGGAAAAGTAATTCTTACATAGCGTAAGATATTTCTTACTTATTGTCAACTCCACCAGGATGCGATCAACCATCGTGAAACGCTCCAGCCCAGGCTGGACCCGGCTATGAGCGACCCACGGGTTGATACAGTCATCGTGCCTATCGGCAAAGGCGAGCTGGTCTGCCGAAAGACTTGATCCCAACCTCGAGTCGAAGATCGAGCGCATCAGTGCCGACAGCGGACGGGTAGGAGACGCGGGAGTTATTGCGTTCGATATGGCGATATGGGCGGCGAAGCCTGCTGGCTCGAATGCTCCAATGATGGCGCCTACCCGCGTCTTTGTTGGGGGCTCCAGCGGAAGAAGAGCACCGCGACGATCGCACCGAAGAGGCCCCACCCGGTGAGGATTGCCAGGTTGTGTGATGACGACGCGGCCAAACGCGTCTGAGCGGACTCTGAGCGGTTATAGGCGGCGGGCTGCTTTAGAGCACCTCCAGAAGCTCGAGGGCAACGACGAGATCGAGACCCATGTGGAACAACACCGCCCCCCATATAGTGTCGGCCCATCGCATTGCCCAAGCCATCACGATTCCAAGGACAACAACCAACGATGTGAAGCCCAGGTATTCACCGGCCGATAGGTAGGTGGCTTGCACATGGGCTAATCCGAAAATGACAGCGGTCACCAAAACGGCCGCCACTCCACCCATGCCGGCAGCGTAGGAGCGGAGGAAGATGCCGCGGGACCAGAGTTCCTCCATAAACGCATTGAGCGCGGCGAAGGCGAGTATCCAGGGTGAAGCCGGTATCAGCGTCTCCGAGCTGATCCCAGACGCCAGCGCGACGCCGCTGATAACGATAGCGGCGATCGAAAACGATCCCAGACCAAAGATCAGCCATCGTTTGGGTAGTCCTCTTTGGAGGTAAAGCAACTGTCGGGATCGTCGGGTGGCCCAGGTGATCAGGAGAATCACCGGAACTACTGCCAGGAATTCGGCGAGCTTGCCTTGGGTGGCCTCTTCGACCGACCCGCTTTCAGCGGTGACCAGCCAGTTGAACGGTCCGATCACCGCAACGAGCATTGCCGAAGCCGCAACAAACAACGCGTAGCTGCAGGTAGCGTATGACGATTGCACCGGACGATGGCGCAACACCAATGCCAACAAGCCGAAAACAGTAACAAGCGCTGCGTTGAAGATCGGGCGAGCGGGATCCGCGTTTCGGGGACATCACCCTCCGGCACGTGATCACGATGTCGTCCGGTCTAGGGTTTCGGGAGGGCGCCTCGCCTTGGGATGATCCGGCCAACACTTACTACGGAACCGATCTCCGCACCGCCGCATTGACCAAGACCTAGATCGAGGCAGGGCCCGGCCAGGAATTTCACTACAACGACTGGAACCTCATACTTATGGGCCTCGTATTGGAGCGCGCGACCGGGATGTCGCTATCAGCGTATATGGAGACCCGACTCTGGCAGCCCATGGGCGCCGAAGCCGACGGGTCCTGGAGCCTCGACAGCGAAACATCAGGGTCCGAGAAGGTCT
>JAOTUY010000134.1 GCA_029863625.1 Acidimicrobiia bacterium | reverse complement strand
TCCACCATCATGATGTCGACTTCACCCTGCTCATTGCGGCGGCCGGCGACGACCAGCTCGAAGACCGCGCTCTCCAGTTCCTGGTAGGTCGGATTGACGATCCAGTTGCCCTCACTCAAGGCCAGCCGAACCGCTCCGATCGGGCCCTGGAAGGGTATCCCGCTGATGGTGAGCGCGGCTGAGGCGCCGTTGAGCGAAACGATGTCGTAGGGGTTCTCGCCGTCAATGGACATGACCGTCGACACGATCTGCGTCTCCGAACGGAACCCGTCGGCGAACGACGGTCGCAACGGACGGTCGATCAGCCGGCAAGCCAAGATGGCTTGCTCGCTGGCACGACCCTCGCGGCGGAAGAACGAGCCGGGAATCTTCCCGGCCGCGTACATGCGTTCTTCGACGTCGACGGTGAGCGGGAAGAAATCGATGCCTTCCCGGAGTCTGTCATTGGCGGTGGCGGTAACCAGGACATTTGTGTCCCCGGTCTGAACCGTCACCGCACCGCTGGCCAACCCGGCCAGCTTGCCTGTATTGATGGCGACTTCTTTGTCGCCCACGAGGCCGCGTACCGTGATTTCGGTCACGCTTACCTCCCTTTCGGTATGGAGGGAGGGCGGGCCAATTACCAGTGGTCATCCCTCTGTGCGAAAGGGATGGCAACTGACAACTGGACTCGTCCGTCCCTCGCGTCGGTTGTTGTCGGAGTTTGTCGGCGGGTCCCGGGCCCGTCACCCTTGGAGTTGCTCCAAAAGCGAGAAAGCGACCTAGGGCCGCTCTCCCGAGATCTCTATCGGCGCAAGCCGAGCTTTGCGATCAGCGATCGATACCGTTCGACGTCTTCACGCCGCAGGTAGTTCAAGAGGCGCCGGCGCTTGCCGACCAACATCAGGAGCCCACGACGGCTGTGGTGGTCCTTCTTGTGCTCACGAAGATGCTCCGTGAGGTGATTGATCCGCTCCGTCAACAGCGCGACCTGAACCTCGGGCGAACCCGTGTCGCTGTCGTGCTGGCCGTACTCTTCGATGATGGTTTTCGTGTCTTTCATTCACACACGTCGCGTAGTTAGGGGAAGGGGAACGGCCGGAAGTGTAGCACCGGCCTGACGTTGTCACGAGTCCGGACTGATGCCGTCTCTACCCTCTCGAGCTCCGGACCGCCAGCCCTCCGATGATCAGAGCCAGTGCACCAACGACCATCGGGAAATCTGGCGCAACCCGAACTCAGTGGCATCCCCGATCCCGATCACATCTGCCATTGCCGAGATCAACAGCAGGACCGCCCCGGCGACGGTGACGACGAGGCCCAACATTCTCCGCGACAAGGTTTTTCCTTTTCCCCCTCGATCTAGGCCCCAAACGTCGACCCGCCGGGGACCTCTACCCCACCGCTGCCTCGACTTCGACCTCGACTTTCCAGGACGGATCGATCAATGCCGCCACCACCACCATCGTGGCGACGGGCGCCCCTTCACCGAATACCTCCCGGTGGGCACGCCCCACCTCGTCTGCGTCGGCGGGATCGGTGAGATACATGCGGGTCCGGACAACATCGGCGGACGAGGCTCCGGCCTCTTCCAACGCAGAAACGATGATCTGGCCGCACCGCAGCATTTGTCGATAGGCAGTGTCGGCGACTTCCTCGCCGGGATGAGGTATCGGGGCCGTTCCGGCCACCAGAATCCGGTCGCCAACTCGAACGGCGCGGGAGAATCCGTATTCCGCTTCGTAGGGAGATCCGGACTTGAAATGTCGACGCTCACTCATGGTTTTTGCCCGAGCCTGTCCATTGCATCGCGGATCCGTCGCTCCCTCGTTTCGGGTCTCTTGGCTGCCTCGATCCATTGCACATACTCACGGCGGTGGGAATATGAAAGAGCTTCGAAGACGCCCCGTGCTGCCGGTCGGTTGGATAGCTCACGCGTGAGGTCCTCCGGCACCATCAGCTGCCGCTCGTCTTCGTCGCGTTCGACGGTCACCACAAGCTCATCGCCGATGACTTTGCCGAGTTCCTGGCGGATCGCCTTGGTAACTCCCAAGACGGATCGCCCGCCCATACGGACAACCGATCCGCGATAGCCAACCCCGTTGAACTTAGCCCGAACCGCAACCCGACCTCCCCCGCCCAGTCTCTGAACAACCTCTTGTGGCACCGTCACAAAGGCACCGCCCCGGGTCGCCTCCTCCAGCCTGGCCGAGAACCGCTGCTCAGTCTTCATAATCGTCACCCAGCAAGCGTCGAGCCTGCGCGACGTCTTGGTTGATCTGCGCAACCAATTCGTCCACCCCGGCAAAACGTTGCTCGTCGCGCAGCCGGTGCTTGAACGAGACGGCGAGGGTTTGGCCGTAGAGATCACCCTCGAATCCAAGCAGGTGAACTTCAACCGTGAGCGTCTCTCCGCCGAACGTCGGTCGGACGCCGACATTCACTACTCCGGGAAACGAGGCATCTCCTTGCTTCACCCGGACGGCATATACGCCGCGAGCAGGCACTGCCATCTCCCCGGAGAACGAGAGATTGGCTGTGGGATAACCGATCATGTGCCCTCGCCCGTCCCCCGCTACCACTACGCCCCGCAACTCGAACGGCCGACCCAGGGCTTCTTCGACCCATGCAACGTCACCGA
>JAOTUY010000021.1 GCA_029863625.1 Acidimicrobiia bacterium | reverse complement strand
TTCCGTCGGCAACGGACCTTCGGTTGGCGGCGGAACCGGATTGGGTCTACTTCATTGTCGGGCCGGGTGGCACGCCCGACGTCCGTGGCTTTTCTCTTCAGGAGGGAACGTTCAACGAAGTAGCTTTGGAGGTCGTCGACTGATTCGAATCCGATTCCCTATGCGGTCCTGTCGCGGTTGTGCCGTACACTCCGGGCCATGCGCATCACCATCCTCGGCTCGAACGGCACGTACCCGACCCCCAGCCATCCAACCTCCGGGTATCTGCTGCAACACGGGGGAACCTCTATCTGGATGGACACCGGGTCCGGCAGCTTTGCTGCGCTCCAGAGCGTGATCGACTTCAACACGCTCGATGCTTTGGTCATCTCCCACGTCCACGCCGACCACTGTGTTGATGTGCTGGGTTTCTACCACGCGATCAAATACGGCGGGCGACCTCAGACCGTCATCCCCACGCATGTTCCGAATGGCCTCGCCGAACGTTTGAAAGGCTTTCTGGGCGATCCGGACCACCCGCTTGGTGAGACCCTCGATTTCCGGGTGCACGCGGACCGGGAACACGTCACGATCGGTGGGATCGAATTCGACTTCACCATCACCGATCATCCCGTGCCAACGCTTGGCGTGCGAGCCACGGCCGGTTCCGGTCGGGTACTTGCCTACTCGGCCGACACAGGTCCGCAAGGTGAATGGTCCTGGATCGCAGCAGGCGCCGACCTCTTCCTATGTGAGGCGACCTATCAAGGGCCGGCGGACGAGAAGCCCTGGTCGCATCATTTGACGGCCGGCGAAGCCGGGCTGATCGCTCGCCAGGTGGGGGCTAGGGCGCTGATGCTGACACACATCTGGCCTACTCTCGATCCGGGATTATCCGTCCAAGAAGCGGAGCATACGTTCGGGAAGCCGGTCATGCTGGCGGTTCCCGGAATGGCTGTGAAGGTCTAAAAAAGGAGAGCGGAGTGACGTCGAGGGAGCGGCCGGCCGACGAACTGAGGCATGTGCGCATCACCCAGGGGTACACGGACATGACACCCGGGTCGGTGTTGATCGAAATGGGTCGCACCCGGGTCTTATGTACCGCTTCGATCGAAGCAGACGTGCCCCGTTGGATGCGCGCCGGTACCACGGGATGGGTGACCGCCGAGTACGGGATGCTCCCGGGTTCCAGCGCGGAACGGATCCGGCGGGACAACTACACCGGCGGGCGCTCCAAGGAGATATCACGGTTGATCGGGCGAGCCCTCCGGTCGGTGGTTGATCTGTCTGGGATGCCCGAGATGATGATGCGGGTCGACTGTGATGTACTCCAGGCCGACGGCGGTACGAGGACGGCGGCCATCACCGGAGCCTGGATCGCCATGCACGATGCGTTCACAGACGCGATCAACACCGGCCGCCTGGCGGCCAATCCGATCCACGATTTCCTGGCTGCCATTTCCGTCGGCAACGTGGGCGGGGACATCCTGCTGGATCTCGAGTACATCGACGATGTGGCTGCGGATGTTGATATGAACGTAGTCATGACCGGGCGCGGCCTCCTCGTCGAGGTGCAAGGGACGGCGGAGGGAACTCCGTTTACCCGCGAAGAGCTGAATGCCATGCTGGATGTGGCAGCCAAAGGCATCGACGAATTGATGGATTTGCAGCGGCAGGCTGTGGCTCCGTGAGGATCGATCGCCTGGTTGTTGCCTCGAAGAACGCGGACAAGCTCCGCGAGATAGAAGCGGTGTTGCTGGGTCTCGGGTTGGTCAATCACATCGTGGCCGATCTCGATTGGCCGGATGTCGAGGAAACCGAGCCCACCCTGAAGGAAAATGCTCTGTTGAAAGCGCGGGCGGTGGCCGCCGCCACCGGCCTGCCTGCCCTCGCGGACGACACGGGGCTGGAAGTCGATGCTCTCGGAGGGGCGCCGGGGGCGCGGAGCGCCCGGTACGCGGGGGAGAGCGCCTCGTACGCTGACAACGTGCGGGTCCTCTTGGAGGATCTCGCGGGGGTGAAGGACCGGTCGGCACGCTTCCGGACGGTAATGGCACTGGTGATGCCAGGTGGACAGGAGATCGTTGCCGAAGGCGTTCTAGAAGGATCGATCATCGAAACCCCGCGCGGCGATTCGGGATTCGGCTACGACCCGGTGTTCGACGTGGACGGCCGGACATTGGCTCAGCTTGCCGCGGTGGAGAAGAACACCATCAGCCACCGCGGTCGAGCCCTGCGGGACCTTGCCGAGATGCTACGGAGGATGTAGGCGGTCTGTGGTTCGCGCTTTCGAGTGATGGTCCGCATGTATTGATGGCCAGCTAACTTCCAGTGGGAATGGAACCGGTATCACCGCTGCCAGATCACCTCGCTTCTAGCGCCGTGGCGAAGCTCGGAGTCGAAGAAGGCGACGCATTTGCGACCCGGGCAGGCCTGCGCTGGCCGGATCTGATCACAGCTCTCGAAAACGTCTACGGTCGTGGAGGTCTCGATCTGGCCACGCGGCTCGCGAAGGTGGCCCTCGAGATTGTCACGGCTCGTCCCCCAGATCTGCGCCGGCTCGATCGACAGCGGGAGATCGATCCCGAGTGGTTCCAACGGCCGGAGATGGTCGGATACGTGGCCTACGCCGACCGGTTCGCCGGGACACTGCAGGGAGTGCGGGACCGGATCGGGTACCTCGAGGAGCTCGGCATCACGTATCTCCATCTCATGCCTCTTCTGATGCCGCGGGAGGGCGTCAACGACGGTGGTTACGCAGTGGCAGACTACGATGCCGTCGATCCCGGGATCGGCACGATGGAGGATCTGGTTGCCTTGGCCGCCGATCTGCACGAGCGCGGCCTGAGCTTGTGTGTCGATCTGGTGATCAACCACACGGCCCGAGAACACGGATGGGCGAAGCGCGCCATAAAGGGCGATCCGCGATACCGGGCGTTCTATCGGATCTACCCGGATCGGGACGAGCCCGACCGGTACGAGGCGACCCTCAGGGAGATCTTTCCCGACACGGCTCCCGGAAGCTTCACGTTCTCTCCGGAGGTCGGGGGATGGGTGTGGACTACGTTCCACGACTATCAGTGGGACCTGAACTACGAGAATCCCGATGTGGTTGTGGCGATGGCGGAGGTGATGGGCCGGCTGGCCAACCGCGGGGTTGATGTCCTTCGGCTTGATGCCGTTCCTTTCATCTGGAAGCGCCTCGGCACCGACTGTGAGAACCAACCGGAGGCGCATCGCATTCTGCAAGCCTTCCGGGCGGTGATGGCGATGGCCACACCGGGTGTGCTGCTCAAAGCGGAGGCGATCGTCCCTCCAGACGATCTCGTTCAGTATCTCGGCGCTCACGACGATGCCTTCCGCCCGGAGTGCGACCTCGCCTATCACAATCTGCTGATGGTGATGTTGTGGAGCAGCCTGGCGTCACGCGATGCCCGCCTGATGAGGGCGGCGCTCACCCGCCTCCGCCCCGCTCCGGCGTCGACCTCGTGGGTAACGTATGTGCGGTGTCACGATGACATTGGCTGGGCGGTGACGGATGAGGACGCCGCCACGGTCGGGTGGGGCGGATTCAGCCACCGTTCTTTCCTGAACGATTACTACTCGGGGTCCTTCAACGGCTCGTTCGCACGCGGAGCGTTGTTTCAGAGAAACCCGGCGACCGGAGACGCCCGCATCTCCGGATCGGCCGCTTCCCTATGTGGCATTGAGCTGGCTTTGAGGAGCGGTGATTCCGCCCAGGTCGAAGCGGGGATTCGCCGGTTGTTGCTGCTCTACAACATTGCCTACAGCTACGGCGGGATTCCGCTTGTGTACATGGGTGATGAGGTTGCCCTCCGCAACGACTTCACGTACCTCGAGATTCCGGAGAGGGCCGCCGACAACCGCTGGATGCATAGGCCGGCCATGGATTGGGTGGCGGCCGCCAAGCGCGGTGATCGCCAGTCCTTGGAGCAAGTGGTGTTCGCGGGATTCCAGCGCCTCGCGAGGACCAGGGCCGCCGTTCCGTCACTCCACGCAGCAGCCGCGCCGACAATGCTGTCGCCCGACGACGATGCGGTATTTGCCTTCGCCCGCCGGCACCCGACATCGCGACCCTTCCTCGGGCTCTCGAATTTCGCCGACTTCGAACGCACCGTTGATGCCGGCGTGCTCGCAGCTGCGGGGATCGACGACCCGGTGACACTGCTGTCGAGCGATGGCGATCTGGAGATTGATAACGGTCGGATCGTGTTGCCGGGACTCGGGTTCGTGTGGGTGGGAGGTTGAAGGGAACCGGGCGGTTCACTCCAAACGGGTGATGGGCAGCCGGAACCTTGTCGCTCGAGTTCGTGCGGGCGGTGGGACTCGAACCCACATCAGGCTTACGCCCACCAGATCCTAAGTCTGGCGCCTATGCCAATTCGGCTACACCCGCTCGACGGGACCGGAAGTCCCCGCTGATCATTGTGGCAGCGCCGGGGTCTTCGACGTGCGTCTGGGGTGGGTCGCGTGGGATTCGAACCCACAACCTACTGATTAAGAGTCAGTTGCTCTGCCAGGTTGAGCTAGCGACCCGAAGAGCAGATTAGCCCCCACCGCGGTTGCATCGGAAACCAGCGCTTTTCCTACTTCGGTTTCGTCACCCATATTTCGTGCTTCGTCCTTCGTACCTAGTACGTTGTGGTGCGATGCCGAAGGCATCGCTACGGGCTGTGGCGCAGTTTGGCAGCGCACCTGCTTTGGGAGCAGGGGGTCGCCGGTTCAAATCCGGCCAGCCCGACACACGACCGGTTGCACTAATCTGTGGGGCCGGTGTTGCGGGTGTAGCTCAATGGTAGAGCTCCAGCCTTCCAAGCTGGCCATGAGGGTTCGATTCCCTTCACCCGCTCTGCGGACCGTAAGGTAGACGCGGCGGGCCGGGTCGTGTGCAAGAGTCTGCCCCCGTAGCTCAGAGGACAGAGCAGGAGCCTTCTAAGCTCTTGGTCGGGGGTTCGAATCCTCCCGGGGGCGCCCGCCGGTCCGTATACATGGTGACCGTAGCTCAGTTTGGTTAGAGCGCCGGGTTGTGGTCCCGGAGGTCGCGGGTTCGAAGCCCGTCGGTCACCCTCATCGACGGTGCAGCTGTGCCGTTCTTGATCAAGCGAGGTATCTAGTTGAACACAAATGTCACCGACGCCGGTCCCTTCGAGAAGCTGCTCACCTTGCAGGTAGCCGAGGCGGACCTCGAAGTTGCCAAGACCCAGGCGGCTCGCCGCATGTCACGGGACCTCATGATCAAGGGATTTCGTCCGGGCAAGGCGCCCCGCCGGATTGTTGAAGCCACCGTGGGGTCGGAGCGTCTTCGTAGCGAAGCGATCGACGATTTGCTTCCGTCGCTGGTTGCTGATGCGCTGCGGGAAGTCGACGTTCGCCCGGCGGTTCCCCCCCAGGTGGAGAACATGAAGGACATCGAAACCGGCCTCGAAGTCGAGGTCAAGATCATCACCTGGCCGGTGCTGGACCATGTCCCAGCGTACGACGGGCTGGAAATCGAGGTTTCCCCGCCACAACCCACTGGGGAGGAACTGGAGCGGCAACTCACCAGGCTGCGCGATCAGTTTTCCGACCTCGAGGACGTAGATCGACCAGCCATTGAAGGTGATTTCGTTTCGATCAACCTCAGTGCAACACGCAATGGTGAGACCGTTGAGGAGGCTGCTGCCAACGATTTGCTCTATGAAGTCGGATCCGGGTCTTTTGTTGATGGTCTCGACAAGGAGCTTCCCGGGTCGACAACCGGAACCATCGTGAAGTTCGAAGCACCCCTGCCGACCGGTTTCGGCGATCTGGCCGGTCAGGAAGTCACGATGCAGGTGCTGGTGAAGGCAGTGAAACAGAAGGTCCTTCCGGACCTGACGGATGAGTGGGCGGCTGAGGTTACCGAGTTTTCGACCGTCGACGAGTTGCGAAACGAACTGAGCAAGCAGATCGAGGACGTCAAGCGCGGTATCGCTCGCAACGAACTCCAGACCGGCGTGCTTGAGGCCCTCCTCGCCGAGATCGATGTGTTGGTCCCCGAGGCCATTATTGACGCTGAGATGGAGAACACGCTGCATCGGTTGGCCCATCAGCTGGAAGGCCAAGGGATCACCATTGCCGACTACCTGCGGGTGACCGGCCAGGACCAGCAAGTCTTTGTCGACGACTTGCGCAACCAGGCTGATCGCAACGTCCGTACCGACCTGTTGTTAGAGGCAGTGGCCGACGCGAGGGGATTGGAGGCGTCACCGGAAGAGCTCGATGAGGTCGTTGTAGCCCTGGCCGGACAGGCCGGCAGGGATGTCGAGGAGTACCGGGCGGAGTTCACGGAAAGTGTCCGGGAGAAGGCCGTGATGGGTGATATCCTGAAACGCAAGGCCCTCGAGGTGCTTCTGGAGTCTGCCGTGCCCGTTGACGTGTCCGGCAATCGAATCGACCTCAGTACCCCCGAAGACGACAATGAGGAGATTGTGGAAACATGAGCTTGAACTTCGAGAACTACCTGGTCCCCACGGTGGTCGAGTCGACCAGTCGAGGCGAGCGGGCGTTCGATATCTACAGCAGATTGCTCAAGGACCGTATCATCTTCCTCGGGACTCCGATCGATGACACCGTCGCCAACCTGATCATGGCGCAACTTCTGCATCTCGAAAGCGAAGACCCCGACAAAGACATCATGTTGTACATCAACTCCCCGGGCGGCTCGATCACCTCGCTGTTCGCTATCTACGACACGATGCAGTACATCAAGCCAGACGTCGCCACCGTATGCATGGGAATGGCGGCTTCCGCGGCGGCAGTGATCCTGTCGGGAGGTCAGAAGGGGAAGCGTTTCGCCCTGCCCCATGCCCGCATCATGTTGCATCAGCCGAGCGGCGGTGCTCAGGGGCAGGCCAGCGACATCGAGATCCAGGCCCGGTTGATCATGCAGATGCGCGAGCAGCTCAACGAGATTCTCGCCGAGCACACCGGTCAAGACCTCGAGAAGGTGACGCTGGACACAGAGCGGGATTTCTGGATGCTGGCTGAGGAGGCACGGGTTTACGGGATCGTTGACGCGATTCTCTCCCAGCGCGAGCTCACCGCCGTTGCAGGCGGCAAGGAGGGTTGAGCGTGGCCAAATTCGGCGAGGGCGGAGATCTGCTCAAATGTAGTTTCTGCGGGAAGTCGCAGAAACAGGTCAAGAAGCTCATCGCCGGGCCCGGCGTCTACATCTGTGATGAGTGCATCGAACTGTGCAATGAGATCATCGAGGAGGAGTTCTCCGAGACCGAGGAGATCACCTTCTCCGAACTCCCCAAACCGAAGGAGATCTACTCTTTCCTCGACGATTATGTGGTTGGCCAAGATCGGGCCAAGAAAGTGCTCTCCGTAGCCGTGTACAACCACTACAAACGGGTTCGGGCCGGCCTTCAGCCCAGAGACGACGTAGAGCTGCAGAAATCCAACATCCTGTTGGTCGGACCGACCGGTTGTGGGAAGACTCTGCTGGCCCAGACCCTCGCCCGCCTGCTCAACGTCCCGTTTGCCATCGCCGATGCCACAGCCCTCACGGAGGCAGGGTACGTCGGCGAGGACGTGGAGAACATCCTCCTCAAGCTCATTCAGGCTGCCGATTACGACGTCAAGAAGGCCGAGACCGGGATCGTCTACATCGATGAGATCGACAAGGTCGCTCGCAAGGCGGAAAACCCCTCGATCACCCGCGACGTGTCCGGTGAGGGAGTTCAACAGGCGCTGCTGAAGATCCTGGAGGGGACGGTCGCCTCGGTGCCTCCGCAAGGAGGTCGCAAGCACCCTCACCAGGAATTCATTCAGATCGACACGACCAATGTCTTGTTCATCGTCGGGGGCGCCTTTGCCGGCCTGGAGGAACTGATCGGCCGGCGAGTCGGAAACCGTGCCATCGGGTTTGGAGCCGATATTCGCGGCCGCTCTGAAGGACGGTCGAGTGACCTTCTTGCCAAGGCGCTTCCCGAGGATCTCATCAAGTTTGGGCTGATCCCCGAGTTCGTTGGTCGGCTGCCTTTAGTGGCCACCGTCGACGATCTGGATAGGGACTCGCTCATCCGCATCCTCCGCGAGCCCAAAAACGCGCTCGTCCGCCAGTACACGAAGTTCTTTGAACTCGATGGCGTCGAGTTGATCTTCACGGACGGTGCCCTCGACGCTATCGCTGATCAAGCGTTGGCACGGGGCACCGGGGCGCGCGGCCTGCGCGCCATCCTCGAAGAAGTGCTACTCAACACCATGTACGACCTTCCTTCCCGATCCGACATCGGGAGGGTGGCAATCGACGAGCGGGTGGTGGCCGAGCGGGTCAACCCGACGCTGGTTCCTTTCCATGAACTCGATGCGGAGCCCCACGAGCGCTCTGCGTGACGGCAAGTGGGTCGAGTAGCCCACTGCGCGAATTAAAAGAGAATCTCCGGGTCGAAGAGCGCAATTCCAGCCCGGTCAGCCGCTACGGTAGACGCTGCTAGCCATAGTCAATTTGCGGTGCAGGGAGGCGGAGACCTGCGACTCGATATTCGGTCACCTGAGTCGTAGTGAGCCAATGGTGAGACCGGCCCGGTCCTGAAGGGTTGGGAACAATATGCGGGAACACAACCGGTTGGTCGGGGGCGCGCGTTCTCTGTATCGATCTTTGCACATCATGGGGCGCCGGTCGGCACGCAGATTGGGCGCTCTGGTGCTGGTCGTCGTGCTGCTGGGGGCCGCCCCTGTGCTGGCCGCGACGGTAGATATCACTATTCCGCTCGAGACGGTCGTTTGGGGCCCGGCCGGTACGCAGCGTGTACTCGCTGAAGTTGAGGTACCCGTCGAGAGTCGAGGAGAGACCTGCCGGGTGACCGCCGTTGCCGACAATCAGGACTCCGAGCACCCCGACTCCGATCTTCTCATCAGCTCGGATAGTTCCTCCGTTTTGATCCTCGACGTCGAGGGTACTGCCTACGGCCGGGTCACCTCAGGGGGCGAGATCAAACTAGCCGACTCGGTCAAGGTGACCTTGACTCTGGGCCCTGATGCGGTTTTCTCAGCCGGGCTCGACGTTGAAATCGACTGCCCGCCGTTCAACCCCACGACGACCACCACCGCCGGTTCCACTGCGGACGACACGTCGAACGGTTCGGTGTCTGGTGATACGACGGGTTCTTCGCAGGCGGGGGGTACGACCGGTTCGGTGTCTGGTGATACGACGGACTCTTCACAGGCGGGGGGTACGACCGGTTCGGTGTCTGGTGATACGACGGGTTCTTCAGAACCGGAGGGTGCCGCGGGTTCGTTAACTGGTGATACGACCGGCGTCTCCGTCCTGGGCACAACCATCACCGCCACGGCAGCAGGCAGCAGCGAAACATTGCCCTTGACCGGCGTTCTCGATGAGAGCACCGGCGGCGTGGCCATCGCCCTCGTAGCGCTGGGCGGTTTGATCGTGCTCTCGATTCGTCGCCGCGAAACTGAGGCGATTGCCGCGCAGGAGTGGTCGCGTCGGGTGGACTTCTACCACATCAACTTCTGACTTCGAGTTCAGCTCGAAGCGAGGAGGACAGTAGGCTCACCGTCTTGCGATCGCTCTGAACGGATGCAGCCACCGTGGTCGAAGATGTCATGAAGGAAACCTACGATCCCGAATCCGTTGAAGCTGATTGGTACGACGCCTGGGAGAAAGCGGGAGTCTTCCGACCTGAACACAACCCGGACGGCGAGCCTTTCTGTCTGGTGATTCCACCGCCCAACGTAACCGGTTCACTTCACATGGGCCATGCCCTCAACCATACGATCTATGACGTCATCGTACGAAGAAAGCGAATGCAGGGAGCGGCCGCTCTCTGGCTGCCCGGTACTGATCATGCAGGTATCGCCACCCAGAACGTCGTCGAGCGGAATCTGGCCGGTCAGGGAACCGATCGTCACGAGATGGGGCGCGAAGCCTTTGTCGAAGCGGTGTGGGGCTGGAAAGAACAGTACGGCGACCGGATCAGCCTACAGATGCGGAAGCTGGGCGATTCGGTCGACTGGACTCGCGAACGCTTCACTCTCGACGAAGGGCTCAGCAAGGCAGTACGGGAGGTGTTCGTCCGCCTCTACGAAGAAGGGCTGATCTATCGGGGTAACCGCATCATCAACTGGTGTCCGCGTTGTGAGACCGCCATCGCGGAGATCGAGGTCGAATACGAAGACGACGTCGGTGAGCTGGTCCACATCACCTACCCGTTCGTCGATGGCAGAGGGGGAGTGACGGTGGCGACCACCCGGGCCGAGACCATGCTCGGGGACACTGCCGTAGCCGTGCACCCGGACGACGAACGATACCGGGACCTCGTCGGGCGCTCCGTATTGCTGCCGCTCGTGGGCCGAGAGATCCCGATTGTTGCGGACCAGTCGGTTGACCCAGCGTTCGGTACCGGCGCTGTGAAGGTGACACCGGCCCACGATCCGAACGATTTTGAGATAGGCGAACGGCACGAACTGGCGGCGGTGAAGATCTTCGACGAGAAAGCGATGGTCACTCGGGCGGGTGGTGAGTTCGCCGGCCTAGATCGTTTTGAAGCTCGCGAAGCAGTGAAACATGCCCTTCGAAAGGGTGGCTATCTCGACCATATCGACGAGCATCATCACAGCGTTGGGCATTGCTACCGCTGCGGGACGGTGGTCGAGCCAAATCTGTCGCTGCAGTGGTTCGTTGCCGTCAAAGACCTCACCACACCGGCGATTGAGGCGGTTCGGGACGGTCGAACCAGATTTGTTCCTCACCGATGGGAGAAGAATTACTTCCACTGGATGCAGAATCTCCGCGACTGGTGCATCAGCCGTCAGATCTGGTGGGGCCACCGCATCCCGGCCTGGTATTGCGACGATTGCGATCAGACCACGGTGACCCGTGAGGACCCCACCTCCTGTTCACGATGTGGCGGAACGTCGCTTCGTCAGGACGAGGACGTTCTCGATACCTGGTTTTCATCGGCGCTCTGGCCGTTTTCCACCCTCGGTTGGCCCGACCACACCGATGACCTGGAACGCTTCTACCCCAACGCGGTGCTCATTACCGGCTTCGACATCATCTATTTCTGGGTGGCCCGAATGATGCAAATGGGCCTCCACTTCATGGATGACGTCCCCTTTGCCGAAACCGTTATTCACGGGTTGGTGCGCGACGCCTCCGGACGCAAGATGTCAAAGTCGATAGGCAACGCCATCGATCCTCTCGACATAATCGACGAACACGGGGCCGACCCTCTCCGACTAGCCCTCATCCAGGCTGCGGCACCCGGCCACGACGTGCCGTTCGATACGGAGTGGGTCGTTGGTGCTCGCAAGTTTGGCAACAAAATCTGGAACGCGGTCAGGTTTGCGCTCCAACATCTCGAGCCGCGATCAGTGCCGGTTGATGGTGGTTACCCCGAGAATCCCGGGCCCATCGACAGGTGGATTCTCCACCGGCTCGCCGGGGTGACCCGACGGTTCGACGAGTTGTGCGATCTGTACCGATTCTCCGATGCGTACGGATTGCTGTACAACTTCGCCTGGTCGGAGGTTTTTGACTGGTATCTCGAGATGGCCAAAGCTCCGTTGCGGAGCCCGGTCACTGCTCCGGCCACTCGGGCGACGCTCGGCGTGGTGCTTCGCGATCTGCTCAAGCTATTCCATCCGGCCATCCCTTTCCTCACCGAGGAGCTCTGGAGCTTCTTGGTGGGTAACGAGCTGCTGGCGGGATCCCGCTGGCCTGATCCGCCCGACCCCGGAGCCAAGGAAGGTGTCGAATCTCTTCAGGAGTTGGTCACCGGCATTCGCCGGTTCAAGGCCGAACACGGGCTCGCCCCCCGGGTCCCGTTGTCGGTTACCGTCCTCGACCCTGAGGGGTTGGCGGAGCCCTGGTGGATCGAACAGCTCGAGGCGCTGACTGCCGCCCGGCCGCACTTCGCCGGGTCCCCACCATCCGCGACCGGTCTCACCAGGATCTTGGCGGGGTCATTGGAGGGCTATGTCGAGCTGGAAGGTCTGATCGACGTGGGGGCTGAACGTGCCCGGCTCGAGAAGCGACTCCAGGCCGCATCCTCTGACCTGGCCCAAGCTCGAAGCAAGCTTGCCAACAGTTCGTTCGTTGAGAAGGCACCGGTCGCAGTGGTCGACAAGGAAGTTGCCAAGGCTGCTGAGCTGACTGTCCTGGTCGACAAACTCGGGACCCAGCTGGCCGAGCTGGGCGAGTGAGATGAGGATCGTGACACGCTACCTCGACGCCGTCGCCTTCCTTGACCGTCACATCGGTCTCGGAGTAATACCGGGTCTCGAGCGAATCAGGGAGTTGCTCGACTTGCTCGCCGACCCCCATGAGGCGTACCCGATCATTCACATCACGGGTAGCAACGGGAAAACTTCCACCGCCCGCATCGCGAGTTCACTTCTGGCAGCCCACGGTCTGACCGTGGGGACCTTCACTTCTCCGCATCTGGAGCGAGTCGAAGAACGGCTTTCCATCAATGGCGTCCAGGCGACCCCGGACCAGTTTGCCCAGGCGGTTGCCGATGTCGAACCGTTTACCGATCTGCTCGAGCGGCGTCGCGGTGACCGGCCGACCTATTTCGAATTGACCACGGCGGTTGCTTTGGCGTGGTTCGCCTCCCACGCCGTCGATGTGGCGGTTGTGGAAGTAGGGCTCGGGGGCAGACTCGATGCGACCAACGCCGCCTTTGGCCGGGTGGCCGTGGTGACGGGTGTCTCTCTCGAGCATGTCAGCTACCTCGGGGATTCCGTCGGGCAGATAGCGCGGGAAAAGTTGGCCATCGCCAAGCCGGGGAGCGTTTTGATCGCAGGCCCCATGTCCGGGGATGCAGATCGAGAGGCCCGCGACCATGCTGCTTCGAAGTCGATCGAGCTACGTCGTTACGGACACGATTACCGGGTGGGAGAGGCCGAGCGAGCGGTTGGCGGTTGGTTATGCGAAGTGGAAGGCATCTACGGCACATATCCCGACCTGTACCTGCCGCTGCACGGTCGCCATCAGACGCTCAACCTGGCAGTCGCCGTTGCCGCTGTTGAGGAGTTCTATGGGCGAGCGCTGGCAGCCGAGGCGGCCATCGAAGGTGCCGGCGCATCATCAGCACCGGGTCGGCTCGAGGTGCTGGGACACAGGCCCCTGGTAGTCGTCGATGGTGCTCACAATGAAGAGGGCTTCGGTGCCCTGGCAGACGCACTGACGGAAGACTTTCCCCCGTTCGGATGGACGGTAGTGATGGGAGTGCTTGGTGACAAAGACCTGGACTCCATGCTGACGCACCTCGAAGGGCATGTCTCCCGGTTCTACGCTACGGCCCCCAACAGCGATCGGGCGTTGTCTTCCGGGGAGGTGGCGAGCGCCGCCCGGCGGGTGTTCGGCCCGGAGGTCGAAGTGATCGAGGTGGCCGACGTCGCCACGGCGGTTTCCGCGGCCAAAGACGCAACACCCTCCACCGGCGGTCTGTTGGTAACCGGTTCGTTGTACGTAGTCGGCGAGGGGAGACCTGTGCTGCGCGGAATCAGCGCCTCCTCGCCTGACACGGGTGCGTTTCGCGACGTCTCCTGACCGTTTACCATCCCGCCGGAATCTTTACGAGGAGATCGCATGGGCATCGAGAACACCTTTACTATGGTCAAACCGGATGGCGTCGGACGCGGACTCGTTGGCGAGGTCATCGCTCGCTTTGAGCGCAAAGGGCTTCGACTCGAACAGATCCGCAGCCTGCAGATCGATGAGGCTATGGCCAGATTGCATTACGCCGAGCACACCGAGAAACCCTTTTTCGCGGAGCTGGTTGAGTTCATTACCAGCGGTCCGGTCGTCGCGATGGAGTGGTCCGGCGAGTCCGCCGTGACTGTGGCCCGCGCCTTGATGGGTGCAACCGATCCCAAGCAAGCTGCTCCCGGGACGATCCGCGGCGACTATGGACTCATCGTCACGAACAACATCGTGCATGGGTCAGATTCGGTGAAGAGCGCAGAGAGAGAAATCTCCCTTTTCTTCGGGGAGTAGTGTTCTTCGTCCCTCGTTCCAAAGGAACGAGGTGGTGGGTTTGTGCGAGCTTCGAGCGGGGATCGATGAGCTCTTCTCTCTTCACTGGCCGTGCCCCCCTGACAACTCCTGGTGACGAGCCTCGCATAGCCAATCCGGCAGGCTGCCGGTAAGCTGTTTGGGTTCTCGGATCTGGGGCTCTATGGCTGACTCACTATTCGCGGTTGCTGGTCAGGACATGGCCATCGACCTCGGCACGGCTAACACGCTGGTATACGTGCGCGGCTCGGGCATCGTTCTCAACGAGCCGTCCGTGGTTGCCATCAACACCCGCAACAATCGGGCGCTGGCAGTGGGTATGGAAGCGAAGAGGATGATCGGACGAACGCCTTCCTATATCCAAGCGATCCGGCCCCTTCGCGACGGCGTCATTGCCGACTTCGACATCACCGAGAAGATGCTCCGCTATTTCATTCAGAAGGTTCACAAGCGGCGATGGGCGAAGCCGCGTATCGTCATCTGTGTTCCTTCCGGGATCACTCCGGTGGAGCGGAGGGCAGTCGAGGAGGCCGCCTACCATGCCGGCGCTCGCCGGGCCTACACGATCGAGGAACCCATGGCGGCTGCCATCGGGGTTGGACTTCCGGTCGGAGAACCCTCCGGAAGCATGGTCGTCGATATTGGCGGCGGAACAACTGAGGTGGCGGTGATTTCCCTGGGCGGCATCGTCGTATCCCGCAGTATCCGCATCGGTGGCGACGAGCTAGATGAAGCCATCATCGACTGGGTCAAGAAGGAGTACAACCTCCTCCTCGGCGAGCGAACAGCCGAACAGATCAAGATGGCCATCGGGTCGGCGTTCCCCTACGCAGCGGAACCGGCAGCAGAAGTGCGAGGCCGCGACTTGATTTCGGGTCTACCCAAGACGATCGTGCTGTCCAGTCCTGAGATCCGCGAGGCCATCGAAGAACCCGTGCAGCAAACCGTTGATGCGGTGAAATTCACGCTCGACAAGACCCCACCCGAGCTTTCAGCCGACATCATGGAGCGGGGCATCGTGATGACGGGCGGGGGAGCCTTACTCCATGGCATCGATGAGCGGCTTGCCTACGAGACCGGCATGCCGATCGTGACTGCCGATCGACCGTTGCAGTCGGTCGTGGTTGGTTCGGGGAAATGCCTCGAGGAGTTTGATGCACTACAGGGGGTCCTGGTCTCTTCGAGCCGCGCCTGAGGTGACCTTCATGACACCCGTGGCCGACCCGGGAGGCGGTTGGACCCTGGAGATGTCTGGGCCATGAGAGAACGGCGCCATCACGATCGAGCCACGCCGATGCTGATTGTGCTCGTCGTGCTCTCATTCTTGCTCATGACCTTTGATATTCGGGCTTCGCGGGGAGGCGTGGCGGGGACACTTCGAGAAGGGACCCAGGCGGTTTTCGCTCCTGTGCAGGATTTCGCGACGTCACTGATCTCCCCGGTGGTCGATTTCGTCGATGGATTGGCCAATCTGGCCGGGCTGAGAGAGGAGAACGAGACCCTCCGCCGCCGGATTGTGGAACTCGAGGCCAGGATCGACGAGATCGGAACACTTGAGGCAGAGGCCGAAACCCTCCGTCGCGTCACCGGTCTAACCCTTCCCGACGAATCTATCTCCACCAAGAATGCCAGGGTGATCGCCCGGGGCGACAATTTCGACTCGAGCTTTACCATCGACAAGGGCACCAGCGACGGACTCGTGGTCGGCAACCCTGTGGTTGATGAGTACGGTTCACTCGTGGGTGAGATAAGTCTGGTCACCCCTTCATCGGCAACCGTAGTACCGATCATTCGACCCACCGGGGCCGTTACCGTTGAATCCCAGACCGGAGAGACCGGGATTGTGCTTGGACAAGGCAGCGCCATTCTGGTCTTTGAGGTGAACCCGGCCACAGAACCGGTGTTCGTCGACTACTTACTCAGAACTGCCGGTAGCACCAAGTTCCCGCCCGCTTTGCCGGTCGCCAAAGTGGCCGCCTCGGCCAGCCCGGAAGCCGGCAAGATCCGAACGGAAGCAATCCCTCTGGCCGACTTCAACCGGCTGAAGTTCGTCGTTGTTCTGCAATGGACATTCTCTGCGGAAGGTCAGCAGGAACAGGGGCAAACACCTTCAGAAGAAGTACCGGTGGAGAATGCCGGATCTGAAACGGATGGAACATGAGGACCCGCGCTATCGGCTTTTCTTTGCTGGCTGCAGCCCTGGCGGTGCTCCTGCAGACCACCCTCTTTGCCCAGGTGCGGATCTTCGAGGTTGCCCCGGATCTGGTGATGTTGACGGTGATCGCCGTGGCACGTCGTCTCGACGCCGAGCCGGCGGTGCTCCTCGGTTTTACGTCCGGTCTTGCTATGGACCTCTTGGGAAGCTCGCCGCTGGGCCTGCGCGCTCTGGTCTTGACGCTGATCGCCCACGCCACGGTGCGGACCAAGGATCGGTTCGACGTCAACATCGTGGCCACCGGCAGTGCCGCGGTGCTGCTCAGCATGCTGGGCGTGGTATTGGTCGTGGTGATCGGTACTCTCTTTGGCGAAGCAAGCTTTCGGGATCCCAACGTATTTCGCAAGATCCTCCTGATTCCCGTTTACAACCTCGTGCTGGCGATCGGGATCTTCCCGCTGGTCACGCTCGTGTTGGGGGGTCGTCGACGTAGGGAGTTATTGCTGTGAAACTGAGCTGGCGGCTCACCTGGATGGTCCTCGTGTTCGTGGTGATGTTCGCGGTTCTGTTCACAAGACTCTGGTTTGTGCAGATCGCCGCCGGGGAGACGTACGACCGACAGGCCGGCAATCAGAATGTTCGCATAGATCCGACCCTCGCTCCGCGCGGCAACATCATCGACCGGGACGGGATTCCGCTGGCCACCAGCAGCCTAGAACCGTGGATCGTGGTCGACCGAAAGCAGATCCCCCTCGAAGACGAGGAGCGGGTGATCCAGCAGCTGTCTGGTTTGCTCGAATTGGCTGCCGTTGAGGTCTCCGCAGCCTTCGAGAATGCCGGCTCCGGCAGCCGATTCTTGCTCGCAGCAGTTGATGCCGGCATTGAGTTCTACGTGCTCGAGCACCAGGATGATCTGCCGGGAGTCGGGATCGAAGAGGTGCCGGTGCGCCGATACCCCCAGAGCGACGTCATGGCGCATGTACTCGGTCACATAGGCCGGCCCTCGCCGGGAGACCTGGAGGAGAACCCCAAGCTCGACCCAAACAGCACGGTCGGAAAATCGGGAGTGGAGCGCTCCTTCGACGCCTTCCTCCAGGGCACCGCAGGTTTCTTGGCCAATCAAGTGAACGCGGTCGGCAAAGTACTGAAGCCGCTCGGCGGTGAACCGGCCCGGGCCGGCGCGACCCTGCAACTGACGACCGACATCGATACCCAGAAAGTATTGGAAGATGCCCTTGCGGAAGGTGTTCGTCTCGCCAACCGGGTGAAGGTGGCGACCGGGAGTTACACCAATTTTGCTGAGCGGTCGGCGGGGTTGGTAATCGATGTTACGGACGGGTCCATTCTGGCGATGGGTTCCTATCCGGATTTCGATCCTGAGGTGTTCGTGAGCGGATTGACCCAACGGGAATTCGACGAACTGCTCGAGAGGAAGGTGTTCAGCAATCTGGCCATCCAGGCTCTGTACCCCCCGGCGTCGACGTTCAAGGCCATCACCTACACGACGGCGCTCGAAGAGCGACTCTTCCCTGAAGGAGCCGTGTCGGCCAACGACCTGATCGAATGCAGCGCCCGGCTCAACGCTCCATTCACCGACGCCTCGCAGCTCGTTTGGAGGAACTGGACTTGGCCAAACGCCGACGGGTACCAGGATCTCCATACTGCTTTCGAACGTTCCTGCAACATCTACTTCTGGCAGATTGCGTTGCGAATCTGGAACGATTTCAAAGGGACCGAGCGAGAAGACGTGATCCAGGATTGGGCGCGGGCAGTTGGCATGGGCGAAAGGACCGGGATCGATCTCCCCTACGAAGCGCAGGGGATCGTGCCCGACCGGGATCTATTTGATCTATGGGCCAAGGAGCAACCCTGGCGGGTGCGCGACGAGGGGTGGCTGGGTGGGGACCTGATGCAGACCGCCGTAGGCCAGGGCGCCGTGTTGAGCACACCGTTGCAACTCGCTACCGCCTACGCCACGCTCGTCAACGGAGGAACCTTCTGGCAGCCGAGGGTCGTGCAGCGGGTCTTCGACGCAGACGGACAGTTGGTCGAGGAGTACCAGCCGGTCGCGGTTCGCAACGTCGGCATCACGCCGGCCGCCACCCAATCGCTGCTCGCCGATATGCGGCGCGTGACCACGGCAGGCACAGCTGCGACGGCTTTCTCCGACATGGGCGCCGACGCGTTCCGCGTAGGGGGCAAAACGGGGACGGCCCAGATGGGACAGGAGTGCGAAGGCGTCGGGGAAGCACGAATCTGCAAAGACCGTGACAACACTGCCTGGTTTGCCGGCGTAGCTCCGATCGACAGTCCCCGCTATGTGGTTGTGGTCGTTGTCGAAGAGGGCGGAAGCGGTGGACGCGTGGCCGCCCCGGTCGCTCGCCATATCATGCAGTACCTGTTGGGTCTCGAACCGACCGATATCGTCGATCCGCGAGTGGAGGGTGACTGATGGCCATTATCGCCCGCAGTACCCCCGCGGCTGTAGCCGATCGTCGGCGCCCGGGTCCAGACATCATTCTCTTTGTCGCGATGGTGGCCCTGTCCGCGGTCGGAGTGCTGATGGTGTACTCGGCGTCGCGGACCCGGCTCGAAACGCTGGGTCTTGATCCCACCGGTGAGATGGTCGATCAAGCGATCTTTGCTGCCGTCGGATTAGTGCTGTTCTTTGTGGCCTCGTTCATCGATTACCGCGAATGGCGCAATGTCGCTCCGTTCGTCTACATTGCAACGCTGCTCGCCCTGGGCGCCGTCTTCCTGTTCGAGCCGGGTGCAGCCAGGGCGCAGCGCTGGATACCCATCGGGTCGTACCAGCTCCAGCCGGCCGAGTTTGCCAAGATGGCGATGATCCTGGTCCTGGCTTCGGTGCTGGTGCCTGCCAAGGAGGAAGGCATGAGCTGGCGGCGGCTCGTGCAGACGATTGTGATTGTTGCCCTACCGGCGGTGTTGATCTACCTGGAGCCGGATCTGGGGACCATGCTGGTGTTCGCGTTCATCACGCTGGTCATGCTGTTCATCGGGGGAACGACTCTTCGCCAACTGACAGTCCTGATGACGGCTGCCGGCGCCGGTGCGCTGGCGATCTGGAGGCTCGGACTCCTCCGTGACTATCAGATCGAACGGCTCCAGAGCGTCTTCAACCCTTCCGCGGCCGATCCACTTGGGGCTGCCTACAACCTCATCCAGAGCGAGATCGCCATCGGCAGCGGAGGGTTCTTCGGCAAGGGGCTTTTCTTGGGCACCCAAACGAACCTCGATTTTGTTCCTGCGCAGACCACTGACTTCATCTTCACAGCCGTCGGCGAGCAGCTCGGCTTTGTCGGCGGGGCGCTGGTGTTGCTTGCTTATGCCATTGTCATCTGGCGGCTGCTCGTGATCGCCGGCAATGCTCGTGATCGGTACGGGGTGTTGCTCGTGGCCGGAATCGCGGCCATGTTCGCTTTTCACGTTTACATCAACATCGGGATGACGGTCGGTATCGCTCCCGTCACGGGGTTGCCCCTGCCGTTCATGAGCGCCGGGGGATCGACATATGTAACCATGGCGATCTCACTCGGCATTGCCAATTCAGTCTGGTTACGGAGGTCCCCGGTACCGGGCGAGACGTACATCGTTTGATCGAGCTTCGCTCGATCGGATTCCGTATTCCGTACTTCGTACCTCAACTCCGACGCCATACGAGGTGCGAGATACGAAGTACGTCTCGACGTCGGATTGCCCGCACTCAACACGACTACTCTGCTCTGCATGTACCGACGGGGCGAACAGGGCTGGGTCGAGGTTGTTTGCGGTCCGATGTTCTCAGGCAAGAGCGAAGAACTGATCCGCCGGGTGACCCGCTCCAAGATCGCCCGCATCCCGGTCCAGACGTTCAAACCTGCCATCGATGTTCGGTACGCAGAAGGAAAGGTTGTCTCGCACAGCAGCCTGTCCGTTGCGGCGAGTCCCGTTGTCGACTCGGCTGCCTTACTAAAGGCCGTTGAGGATTCCACGGTGGTGATCGGCATCGACGAAGCACAGTTCTTCGATCAGGCCCTGGTCGAGGTGGTCGATCACCTTGCCAAGGCCGGCAAACAGGTCATCGTTGCGGGTCTCGATCTGGACTATCTGAGTCGACCATTCGAGCCGATCCCGACCCTGGCCAGCCACGCCGAGTATGTAACCAAGATGCTGGCAGTCTGTCACCGATGCGGTGCCCCGGCCGGCTACACCCAGCGGATCGTGCAATCCGACGAACTCGTGGTCTTGGGTGCGACCGACGCCTACGAAGCCCGGTGCCGGCTGTGCTACGACCCCACCGAACCGGAGCAACCGAAACTGATTGAGTAGGTCGTGTCGAAGTACGAGGTACAAGGTACGAGGTAGTTCTAAATGGCGAAGCCATCTAGAACCACTCTGCGTGCTACGATGGTATGAGTCGTCAGTCGATGACTGTTGTTTCGCGAATTCGAACGGAGAGAGCGGTGGGTTTCCTGTCGCCGTTTCTGCCCGGTTCCGGCATCCTTCGCTTGGATCCCCGGGTAGGAGCACATTGTGGCCACATCGCCGGAGGCGTTCCGGTGTCATTCCCACGCCGCTCTGTTGGGTCCCCAGCGGCCGGTAGGGCCCGGTGGACCCCCCCAATACACCCGGCGTCTGGCGCCGGAAAAGGAGCACATTTTTATGGCCATGTTTCGCCGGAAGGCGCCCGAGATTATCCGCAAGGGTGTCGGCAGCGATTCGATCGTCGAGCACAAGACCAGACGCGTAGGGCGTCGAGTGGTCGAGGTCCGTCGGATAAGAGAAGCGCCTTCTAAGGCTGAACGCAAGACCGAACCCAAACCAAAAAGGCCGACCAGTTCACGGTCGCGGCGTCCTCCCAACGGCCGGGGGCGGACTGCATTTCGCGATGAAGAGATCATCGTCGCACCCGAGACTGAGCGGAAACAGATGCTTGTCCGGGTCCTCCCGCACCAGACCCAGGTTGTGGTCATGGAAGGCCCGGTGCTCGTCGAGCATCATGTGGCTCGTTCTGACAAGACCTCCGTCGTTGGGAACGTCTACCTCGGGAGAGTCCGCAATGTGCTTCCGGGTATGGAAGCGGCGTTCGTAGATTTCGGCGAGGCGAAGAACGGGGTGCTGTATGCGGGGGATATCCAGCACGATTCCGCCAATCATGGGAAACGCCGGCCGCGGATTGAGGAAGCTCTCAGCAAGGGCGACGAGGTGCTGGTGCAGGTCGTCAAGGACGCCATGGGCGAAAAGGGTGCCCGTTTGACCAACCAAATCTCCTTGCCCGGCCGGTATCTCGTGCTCGTCCCCAATTCGGATGTGCAGGGTATAAGCCGCCGACTTCCCGACGAAGACCGCGATAGATTGCGCGACATCCTCCGCGAGGCCAGGCCGGAAGGCTATGGGGTGATTGTCAGGACCGCGGCCGCGGCGGCATCCAAGAGCGAGATTCGCGCGGATATTGATCGCTTGTCCAAGCTGTGGGAGGAGATCCAGGGATCGCGTACGGGCGGGAGCTCGCCCCGCGCCGTGTATCAGGAGCCGGCCCTCTTGTTGCGCGTCCTTAGGGAGCATTACACGCCCGAATTCCGCCGATTGATGATCGATGACACCGATGCCTACGAAGCCGTGATCGAATACCTGAAGGAAATCGATTCCGACCTCATCCGAACCGTACAGCTCTACGAGGACACGTTGCCCCTTTTCGAGAGGTTCCATGTCGAGGACCAGCTGCGGAAGGCGCTTGAACGGAAAGTGTGGCTGCCCTCCGGTGGCCATCTCGTTATCGACCGGACCGAAGCGCTCACCGTCATCGACGTGAACACCGGCAAATTCGTTGGTAGTTCGAGCCTCGAGGAGACCGTTCTTCAAAACAACCTGGAAGCTGCGGAAGAGATCGGAAGGCAGCTCCGGCTGCGCGATATCGGTGGCATCATCGTGATCGACTTCATCGACATGGAGACCGAGAGCAACCAGCTTGCGTTGCTGCGGAGGCTGCGCGAAACGCTGGCCAAGGACAAGACCCGCACTCAGGTGTTCGATGTTTCCAATCTGGGTCTGGTGGAGATGACCAGGAAGAATGTTTCGCAAGGTTTGCTCGAGACCTTCTCCGATCCCTGCCCGACCTGTAATGGGCGGGGAGTGCTCCTTCACGAAGAGGCGGCCACTCACGGCAGCCCGGTCGGAGACTTCGAAAAGGAGAATTGGCAAGTACGGGGGAACGGTTAGAGTTACCGGGCTTTCAGATCGAGGTATTTCCATGTATGCAATCATCCGCACCGGCGGTAAGCAATCCAAGGTGCATGAAGGTGACGTGATCGACGTCGAGCGCCTCAAAGACGGCGCTGAGACAGTCGAATTCACGCCGCTGCTGGTCGTCGACGCCGACGGAAACGCCATCAGCGACCGTGCCCAGCTGCGCGAGGTGAAGGTACGCGCCAAAGTGCTCGGCGAAGCGCAGGGCCCCAAAGTCGACATCTTCAAATACAAGAACAAGACTGGGTACCGGCGCAGGCAGGGCCACCGCCAGAAGTACACCACTCTCGAAGTGATGGCGATCGAACTACCGGCCCAAAAGAAGGCCAAGCCGGCTGTCGCCCAGGCTTCTGCAACCAAGAAACCGGTCGAGGCCACCGAGGGCGGTAGCGACCCATCCACCGAGGCTGAGGAGGACTGACCCGATGTCCAAGACAAAAGCCGGCGGGTCGTCGAAGAACGGCCGCGATTCTGCCGCTCAGCGGCTCGGCCCCAAGGTCTTCGATGGCCAGGTAATCAATGCAGGTACCATCATCGTCCGTCAGCGCGGAACCCGTATTCACCCTGGCGACAACGTCGGCAAGGGCCGGGACGACACGCTGTTCGCCATGGCCACCGGAGTTGTCAAGTACGGCCAACGCCACGGGCGACGTCTGGTAGACGTGCTCCCCGAGTAGGGAGCACCCTGCCCCGTGTTCGTAGACCGCGTCCGCGTTCATCTGCGCGCCGGGCACGGTGGTGCCGGTGTCGTCAGCTTTCAGAAGCTGCGAGGCAGGCCGAAAGGCAAGGCCATTGGCGGTTCTGGGGGGAAGGGCGGCGCAGTGATCTTGCTTGCCGACCCGTCGATGGCCACGCTCCTCACCTACAAGAGGAACCCGCACCACGAGGCCGGGGCCGGCACCCACGGGCAGGGCGACCTCAGGACGGGGAAACACGGTGATGTGCTGGTCCTATCCGTTCCGCTGGGAACCGTCGTGCGCGACGAGGATGGTGTTGTTATCGCCGACCTGGTCGAATCGATGCAGCAGGTCACCGTGCTCGAAGGCGGCCGCGGTGGACGCGGCAACGCTTCGCTCGTCAGCCGGGTGCACCGGGCACCCAACTTCTGCGAACAGGGGGAGTACGGCGAAGGAGCCTGGTTCGAGCTCGAACTGAAACTCCTGGCCGATGCCGCACTCGTTGGGTTTCCCAACGCCGGGAAAAGCACGCTGATATCACGGGTCTCGGCCGCGCGCCCCAAGATCGCCGATTACCCCTTCACCACTCTCGAGCCGAACCTCGGGGTGGTCTCAGTGGCCGGCCGCGAGTTCGTTTTCGCGGACATTCCCGGCCTCATCGAAGGTGCAGCCGACGGAAAGGGCCTCGGGCATGAGTTCCTACGTCATGTCGAGCGCGCTCGCGCCTTGGTTATTCTTCTCGATCCTTCGCCACTCCAGACGGACAGCTTGATCCGACAGCATGACGTGCTTATCGACGAGTTGGCCCGGCATTCGGCTGAGCTGGCTGAACGCCCGCGGGTCATCGTCGTCAACAAAGGGGATCTTCCAGGTATTGCGCCCGAAGTCCGAGCGCTGGAGAGCGCAATCGGTGAGGTCGTACATACGATATCGGCGATAACGGGAGAGGGAATAGAACCGCTACTCCATGCGGTAGCCGACGCGGTGGATCTGGCCGTCCGTCGGGCGCCTGAGCGGGAAGGGTTCGTGTTGCATCGACCGGTCCGATCCGGCTTCGACATCCATCGCGAGGGAGATGTATGGGTCATCGAAGGCCGGGTGGCTGTGCGCGCCGTCGGGTTGGACGATCTGACCAAACCGGAAGCCGCCGACTACGCAGCGGCCCGGTTGGCCCGCATCGGTGTAGACGATGCCCTTCGTGAGGCTGGTGCCAAGCCTGGCGATGAAGTTCGCATCGGTGATCTCGTCTTCGAGTTCCAGGACAACCAGTGACAACGCGTCGCCGGGCTCCGGCCGGCCACCCGATCGTTGTCAAAGTCGGGTCATCGAGTCTTGCTTCCAGGGCCGGCGGGCTGAACGGCGTCGCTCTCAGGTCCGTCGTCGACCAGGTGGTTGAGCTGTGGTCCCTGGGGCATCCCACAGTGTTGGTATCTTCGGGGGCCGTAGCCGCCGGACTTCTCGAGCTTGGGATCGAACGGCGGCCCGTTCATGTTCCAGACCTGCAAGCGGCGGCAGCCGTGGGGCAAGGCCGTTTGATGGAGCGGTACGCAACCGAGTTCGGCGCGCAGCAGCGCCTGGTCGGCCAGGTGTTACTCACCAAGGATGTCCTCGCCAATCGGGGGCAGTACCTGCATGCCCGTGAGGCCCTCGACCGTATGCTGTCCCTGGGGATCGTGCCGGTTGTGAACGAAAACGACACCGTCGTGATCGACGAACTCCGTCTCGGTGACAACGATCGATTGGCGGCGATTGTGTCGCATTTGGTCGGAGCTGCGCTGCTGGTGTTGCTCACCGACACCGCCGGCTTGTATTCGGAAGACCCCCACCTCGCAACCGAGGCCGAGTTGCTGACGGCCGTAAGACATACCGACGAAATCCTCGACAAGCTGGCCGCCGGCCGGTCCGGACCGATGGGTTCTGGGGGCGTAGCCACCAAGGTGGTGGCGGCCCGAATGGCGGCCTGGTCTGGAGTTCCTACGGTGGTTGCCGGATCATATGAGGAACGGGCCGCGGTGCGGGCTGCTGCTGGAGAAACCGTTGGTACCTGGATCGAGCCGCACCCTTCGAGGCTGCCATCGCGCAAGCTCTGGATTGCTTTCGGGCAGCCGGCGGAAGGTTCGCTTCGAGTTGACGCCGGTGCAGTCCAGGCGATGGTGTCAAGGGGCAGTTCTCTTCTTCCGGTTGGCATTACAGAGATCCAAGGGGATTTCGGAGAGGGGGCCGCGGTTGAGGTCCTGGATCCTGGTGGGAGCCTCGTCGGCAAGGGACTGGTGACCTTGTCGTCTGCGGCGCTCCGTCCGCTGTTGGGCCGACATAGCTCAGCCATCGCTGTGGACGGTTGGGGAGGGGAGGTCATCCATCGGGATGATCTCGTGGTGCTCGTCGATGACTCCGAGCGCTCAATCGGCTGAGCGCAGGCGGCTGCGATATCCGAGCCACATTGCCACCAGGACCAGGAAAACTCCTGCCGCGGCCACGATCGGGTCCGCTGACTCGTCGAATCTCTTGCCCAGTTCCAGGACCTCGATGGTCACCACTTCGAGGTACGTTTCTCCGCCGCGGTCCTGATCGTGGTACTTCCAGGTTCCTGTGGCCCGGACAAGGGGGCCCCGATGGTGGTAATCGCCCGGTGGATCGAGATCCTGGATGAGCGAAGCCGGGGCCCGGATCCCGATGCCGACATTCGACCCGCTCAGATCTCCATCTTCCAGCAACGGTGCAGTTGTGTACGAATCACTGTTCAACTGGGTCCAGGTCCAGCCATCGGGTCGGAATCCGTAATCGCCGATGAGTTCGCCGACCACACTGATGGTCTGCCCTTCATACGCGGCAGCCTCGGTCAGCAAGTGCTCGACGTCGACGTCGGTGGTAGCCATGGCACACCGGGGCAATAGCAACTCCAGTACAACTATCAGCGCAGCAGCGATCCGCCGCATCATTTCCCCCGCACCAAGGAGAACAGGAAGCCGATCAGGGAGAAGATCGCCACGAACTCGAGTCGGCCGGCCCACATTTGGAGCATGTAGGTCAGCTTGAGAGCGAGCGGCATGGAAGGATCGGTGACTCCGACCGACAGGCCCACATTGGCGCCGGCGCTCACCGACTCGAAGAGGGCCGACCCGAGGGGAAGGTGGTACATCAGACCAACGCCCGTTCCCAACAGATACAGGGCCACATACAGCAGGGACACCCCCATTACCGCCTGGATCAGCCCGGAGGTCAATTGCTTCCAGCCGTGGTGCCAATACCGGGTCGAAATCACCGCCCCCTCGGGAAGCAACACCTGCCGGACCTGAGAGCTCAAGGCCTTGATGGTCAACCCGACGCGCAACGATTTCACTCCACCGGCTGTGGAAGACGCCATGCCGCCGAGCGCCATCGCAATCGCCATACCACCAAAGGCCAAGCCGCCCCAGGTCGCCAGTTCTGCTGAAGGTATCGTTGCGAAACCGGTCCCGGAATGGGCGGAGAGAACCTGAAAGAGTCCCTGCCGGCTCAGACCGAAGAGCGACTGGTACAGTCCTGCGCTCGCCAGCCCACCAAGGGTCAGCAACAGAGTCCCCAAGAATGTGGCGAGGATGGTTCGGACCTCCAGATTGCCGACCACCTTTCGTCCGCCTTTCCAAAGGGCGAAATGGAGCCCGAAGCTGAGAGCTCCGGCGATCATGAGCACGGCGGCGACCGCCTCGAAGGCAGCTGAATGGTAATACCCGAGGCTGCTGCTCTGCGGGGCAAATCCGCCGGTATCGAAAGCAGCCATGAATACGGTGACCCCGTGGAAGATGGCTCGAAAGGGGCGGAACCCGAGCACGAAGTAACCGACCGCGCCCAGCGCCACGATCCCGAACGCGCCGTGGACGACGCTGACCAGCCAGATGAACCGAGCCGTCGAGCGGACGGATGGGAAGATCTTCTCGTCTCTGGCTTCGCCGTAGTACAACGTCATCGCCCCACCTCCGGCGAAGACGCTCAGCACGGCGATCACGATGCCCTGTCCTCCCAGAAAGTGGAGGAGGTGCCTCCAGAAGTTGAGCGAAGTAGCGAGATGGTCGAGGTCCTGGATCAACGCTAGGCCGGTGGTGGTGAGCCCGCTCATGGCATCGAAGTAGGGATCGATAAACGATCCGTAGTGGCCGGAGAGTTCAAGCGGGATGGCGCCAATGGCCGGGACGATCAGCCAGGTGAGGCTGACGATGACCATTCCGTGGCTCCACTCCAGCCGGCTGGCCTGAGGCCTGCGCTGCATCATCAAATACCCGACCGCTCCGAAGATCCCGATCATCAGCAGGAACGATGCCGTTGGAGCTGATTCTCCGGCGATCAACGCCCACGTGAGCGGAACCAGACCGGCCACCGCGACAACGACCAGGATGCGCCCCAGGTTGTACCCGATCAAGCGCAGGTCTTCACGGCTGGGACGGATCAGCATTCGGTTACCCGGTTAGCCACAGCATGAGCAAGGAGATGCCGAGTCCGACGACTGCCAGGGTGGCGACAACGGCCCATTCGAGGATGAGCGTTGTGATCGCCCCCCATAGATTTGACCGCCCGGGCCCCTTCGATACCGGGTCGCTCATGGCGTCTCGACGTGAAGCACCCGGCGATTCAAGTCGGCTCCTTTGCGGTCGGGCGCATGGCGAGAGCTTCGCGCAGATCGGATTCGTGTTCTATAGCCGTTACCGCCAGCACTCGATCACCAGGCCTGAGTTGCGTTGTGGCATTGGGAACGGAAATATCTTCTCCCCGCAGCAGGGTCACGAGGATCGATTGCGGCGGCATGTCGATTTCTAGCACCGTGCGGATCGCTGCGTTGTCGGGGATGTCGATTTCCACCAAGCTCAGCTTGCCGGCACCGAGAAGCCGCAAGCGCTCGAGCTCCGATATTTCCACCTGGACTTCTTGTGAGATCACATCGACGATGAGGTCGGTTACCGCCACAACCGGGAGGTTCAGCGCGTCGAACGTGGCGCGGTTGCGTGGGTCGTTGAGCCTGGCAATGACCCGTTTGCCTCCCAGGGTTTTCGCCAGTTGACAGGCCACCAGGTTGGCTTCGTCTTTGCCGGTCACCCCGAGCACCCAATCAGAACGAGCTGCGTCGGCGCGGTTGAGCACGTCGACTTCCGTACCGTCACCGGCCAGAACGAGGAATCGGGATCGGTCGCCCAGAACCTGCGCTTTTTCCGGATCGGCCTCGACGATGGTGATCGTATGGCCGGCCGAGCTGAGCGCGAGGCCCAGATAGGATCCAACTTTGCCGCCACCAATGATGAGCGTCCTCACTAGTCCTCCCCTGCCACCAGATAACGCCGGACCTTGTTGAGCACACCTTTGCGCGCAGCCGCCACGACCAGATCGCCTTCCTTGAGATGAAACTTCTCATCTGGGATGAAGGTTCTCCCGTCTCTCCTGACGGCGGCGACCCGCAGGCGATCGTCGATCTCAAGGTCCATCACCCGGAGGTCGGCCGCGGCCGGCCCAAGTTGCATGTCAACAATCTCTGTCTCACCATCCTCAAAGGTCACATGAAATCGGAACTCCTGCTCGACGACCTGCTCGTAGACCACTTTCGAAATCAATCTGGAGGCGGCAACATAAGCCACGTCGAGCTCCCGGTAGGCTCGCTCCCGATGTGGGTCATCGAGCCGGGCGATCGTCTTGGGGACCATGAAGACCTCTTTGGCCAACTGGACCGCCATGAGGTTGGCGTTGTCGGAGTCGGTGACCGCCACAAAGGCATCGGCGTACTCGATGCCGGCTTCCTTCAGCACTCCGACGTCGTAAGCCAGGCCGAGATGCACCGAACCGTTAAAGGTCGAGCCGAGTCCTTCGAGGGCGGTTTTGGAAATATCGACTACGGAGACGTCGTGGCCATGGTCGGCCAGTTCATGAGCCAGGTCTCCTCCAACGCGGCCGGATCCGGCGATAACGATTCGCATGCGCACGATGATAGAGAGGTCGTGGCCGGGGAAGCTTCACTGTCTCCACAGGTAGCGAGTGAAGAGCAGCACGACCGGAAAGATCTCCAGCCTCCCGGCAATCATCAAGAAGGCCAAAAGCCACTTTCCGGTATCCGGGATAGCAAGGAAGTTGCTGGTCGGCCCGACCGCGCCGAGCCCCGGACCGATGTTGCCAAGCGACGAAGCAACGGCGGAGGCCGAGGTCACCAGGTCGAGGTCGGATGACATGAGGCCCAGAATGACGGTGCCGGACATGAACAAGAACATGTAGAAGAGAAAGAAGGTCTGGATGCCTTCCATGACCGAGTCGGACACGGTTTCTTTGCCAAACCGGGTGATGAAGATTCCGCGCGGATGCACGATGCGGCGCAGATCGGCCGACGCCGCTTTTGTCAAGACGGCGATACGAAAGGTCTTGACGCCTCCGGCAGTGGACCCGGCCATGCCGCCCAGAAACATGAGTCCAACTGCCATGATCTGCACGCCCGGCACCCACGACGCAAAATCGGCAGTGGCGAACCCGGTCGTAGTCATGAGGGATGTAGTGGTGAAGAGAGCATCCCGTAGGAAGGGCTCGAAGGGTCCGCTCCCGATGATGGCGATGGTCACGACGGCCGTCGCTCCCAGGAGGAGGGCTGTATACAGCCGGAACTCGACGTTTTTGACGTATTGGACCGGTGCTCGCAACGCTCGATAGTGCAACGCGAAGGAGGCGCCTGCAATGAACATGAAGAGGATGATGACCCATTGGGTATAGGGACTGAAACCGGTGATTGAAGTTGCTTCGGTTCCAAACCCTCCGGTCGACATGGTGGTCATCGCATGTGCCACTGCTTGGAACAGGTTCATGTCTCCAAAGGCCAGCAGGACGGTTTCGAGAACGGTGAACCCGACGTAGACGAACCACAGACGTTTCGCCGTTTCGCGGAATCTGGGGGTCAGTCGGTCGGGCTGGTGACCGGGGGACTCGGCTTTGGCGAGCTGAACGCCGCCGACGCCGAGCAGCGGCAGGATGGCGATCGACAGAACAATGATGCCCATGCCGCCGATCCACTGGGTCTCGGCCCGCCAGATCAGGATGCCGTGCGACAGCACCGATGGGTCGGGTACCACCGAAGCGCCGGTGGTGGTGAACCCGGCGGCCGTCTCGAAGAACGCCCCGGTCAGTGTATCAATCGACCCGGTGAGAAGATAAGGAAGCGTCCCGAAGGCTGCCATGGCGAACCAGGCCAGCCCGACCGCGGCGAAACCTTCCTTGGCGGTGATCTTCCCGGGCCTGCCTAGGACCCGCCTCCCAACCACTCCGGCGATAAGAGTGATGGCGGCGGCAATCAGGATCTGAACCGCTTCGCTGGTCTCCCGATAGAAGGCGGCTACCACAGCAGGCGGCACCATGGCCGCGCCCGCACCGGTGACTACTGCCCCAACGATGTAGGACAACCTCTGCAACATCGGGAACCGCTCGGGCTGTCGGGCGAGGATCACGCCGGGGCGTTTCCGGATCGACCTCATGAGTGCTGCGGCCCCGACATACGACCGTGTCCGGCAATCTGTCCAGCGAGGGGATGCCTTCGCCGCTCCTGGCTGCGTCCTCTGCCTTCCGACGCAGCCCAAGAAGCGTGTGTTACCGATGCGCCTTTTGTGTGCGAACTGCCCGAGGCGCAGACGTGCTCTGCCGAGTGTCCTCCCCCGCCGCAGGTGAGGGAGGTGGGCAGGCTCGACGGAGCCGGGCCGGAGGGGGCATAGCTCGGCACAACCAGGGCCGTATGGGCGAGAGGCAGCACTAGGTGAACAACCTCTCCACTTCGTGGATTGCGTCGGGAAGAGCGAAGAAGATCAAATGATCTCGAGGCTCGATGATCGTCGAGCCATCTGGCACCACGGCCTTGTTTCCACGGAGGAGGCCGCCGATGACGGCGCCTTCCGGCAAGGTGATTTCCCTGACCGCTTTTCCGATCAAACGGGCGTGCGGTTCGGCTTCGATCTCGATGGCTTCAGCGGCCGTGTCTTTGAAGGTAGCGACTGAGTGAATGAGTCCTCGGCGTACAAAACGGAGAATGGCATTGGCTGCAGCCAACCGGCTCGATACGGCTGCATCGATACCACGGCCGGAGAGTAACGCGACATAGTCGATGCGGGAGAAGCGGGCCACCGTTGTCGCCATTCCCTGGGCCTTGGCGACGAGGCAGGCCACGATGTTCACTTCGTCCCAGCCGGTCAGAGCAAGCAACATGTCGCGTTCGCTTGGATCGAAATCGGCATACGTCTCTGGGTCCGTCGGATCCCCGCACACGAACAACGGCCGGGCGTACTGCTCGGCAAGGGTGCGGCAGCGGTCGCGATCCGAATCAACCACGATCACGTCGAAACCCTCGTCGACCATCAGCTCGACGGTGCGGACGGCTAGACGGGTCGTTCCAACGATGAACACTCGCCGGATCGGATGACGGTCAAGCCCTATGAGCGAACCTACCCGGTGGGCGTTGTCGGCGTTGACCATTATGAGAATGTGGTCGCCTTCTTCGATCACGGTCTCTCCATGGGCCACCGTCGTGTTCCCATCACGTACCACGGCCGTGAGCACCCAGTCCCAGTCGGTCAAGCGACGGGACGCAGCGAGGGGACGTCCCGCCAACACCGAGGCGCTCTGGACGGTGCCGCCGATGAGGGATAACTTCCCGTTGGCGAATTCGACCAGATCGGAAACACCTGCTTGGCGGACGAGACCAACCAGCTCGCGAGCCCCCGCCTCGCCGGTATTGATGACGACGTCGACTCCCAGGGTTTCGAGTCCTTCGTGCAGGCTCGGGTCTTCGACCCTGGCCACGGTTCGCTTGACCCCTAATCCTTTGGCCGTGTGGCAGGCCAGAATGTTGGCGCCGTCGTTGTTGGAGACGGCGATCAGGAGGTCTGCTTTGCCGACCTCAGCCTTCGACAGCACGCTTTGGCTTGAACCGTTGCCGGTGATGACCAGAGCGTCGTGAGTCTCCTGGACTTCGGCGGCCTTTTCCCGGTCGGCCTCAATGATAACGACGTCTTGGCCTTCACCGGAGAGACGTTCGGCGAGTGATGAGCCCACCGCTCCAGCCCCAACGATCACGATCCTCATGGGTTTCCTTGCAGGGTGGCTGGTAAGGGTAGCTCTCCGGCTGCGCAGGCCAAGCCGCACGTGCCCTATCTCGCACATACGGTCTTCGTGGCGCGGAGGGCGTCGGCCCCCGGGCATATTGCAGGGCATGTGTTCGGGCGCAGTGCTCGTACGGAGGGTCGTTACACTCTCCGCATGATCAACGAGATTGGGAGACAAGCCCGGGCGGCCGGGCGTGGGTTGGCCCGGTTGACCGGCGAAACGAAACGCGACCTGCTTCTTGCCATGGCCGACCAGGTGCAGCAGAGTGTGTCGACAATCCTGTCGGCCAACTCCAATGACATGGCACAGGCGCGTTCCGAAGGTGTGTCCGCAGCTTTGCAGGACCGTTTACTGCTGAACGAAGGTCGAGTCGATGCGATGGCTGCCGGTTTGCGCTCCGTTGCCAATCTGCCCGACCCGGTTGGCATGATCACTGCCGGATGGACGCTCGCCAACGGGATCCGCCTCCAGCGCGTGCGGGTTCCGCTCGGGGTGGTTGCCGTCATCTACGAAGCGCGCCCCAATGTCACCGCCGACGCAGCCGGACTCTGTGTCAAGTCGGGCAACGCCGCGTTGTTGAGGGGTTCCTCCTATGCGCTCCGTTCGAATACAGCCATCGGTGAAGCGCTGCAAGCCGCCCTCGTCTCGCGGGGCTTGCCCGCCGAGGCCGTCCAGATCATCGAAGACACTTCGCGTGAAGGCGCCAGGGAGCTCATGCAAGCCAAAGAGTGGGTCGACCTGCTCGTGCCGCGCGGCGGCCCCGGGTTGATTGCTGCCATCGAGGCTGAGGCGACGGTTCCATTTGTGATCGACGGAGCAGGCAACTGCCATGTCTATGTCGATGCAGGCGCGGACCTGAATATGGCCGGTCCGATCGTTTTCAATTCGAAAGTGCAACGGCCGGGGGTATGCAATGCTGCGGAGTCCCTTGTGATCCACGAAGCCGTTGCTGAGCAATTCCTTCCGGGCATGGCGCGCCAGCTCATCGACGCCGGAGTGGAGCTACGCGGCGATGAGCGCGCCCGTTCGCTGGCCGCTGAATTGTTACCGGCCACCAATGACGATTGGGGCACCGAGTACCACGACATGATCATGTCGGTCCGAATTGTGCCCGATCTGGACGCGGCAATCGGCCATATTCTCAGATACGGTACCGGTCACACCGAGGCGATCGTCACCGAGGATATCTCAGCCGCCACCCGGTTTACCCAGGAAATCGATGCTGCTGCCGTCATCGTCAATGCCTCAACCCGATTTACCGACGGTGAGCAATTTGGGTTCGGGGCCGAGATCGGGATATCGACGCAAAAGCTCCATGTGCGGGGTCCGATGGGTCTCGAAGCGTTGACGTCGGAGCGGTACATATTGTTCGGTGACGGCCAGGTTCGGGCATGACAACGGAAGGCTTGCAGAGCCCGGCCGAGGTCAAGGAGCGCCTGCGCAGCTTCGACTACCTGGCCGATGACCGGATTGCCCAGGTCGTATTCCTGGCCGATCGGCTCGGCAAGCCGATCCTGGTGGAGGGCCCGGCCGGGGTTGGCAAGACCGAGCTGGCGAAGGCTCTGGCCGCCGTGGCCGGCCGAAACCTCATCCGCCTGCAGTGTTATGAAGGTCTTGACGAGTCTAAGGCCCTCTACGAGTGGAATTACAAGAAGCAGTTGTTGCGGATCCAGGCAGATGAAGGCACCGCTTGGAGCGACCTCGAGGAGGACATTTTTGCTGAGGAGTTTCTCCTGGCCCGGCCGCTCCTTGAAGCTATTCGGTCGCCGGATCCAGTGGTGCTACTCATCGACGAGATCGATCGGGTTGAGGTTGAGACCGAAGCACTCATGCTGGAAGTGCTATCTGATTTTCAGGTATCGATTCCGGAGCTAGGGACGGTGGTGGCACAGACCCAACCTCTCGTCGTGCTGACGTCAAACAATACGCGCGAACTGTCCGAGGCTCTCAAACGGCGCTGCCTTTTCCTCCACATCGGATATCCATCCGTCGAACGGGAGAAAGAGATTCTGCTGGCCAGGGTCGAGGGTCTCAGCGATCAGCTGGCCGATCAGATCGCCAGGCTGGTGCGGAGCGTGCGTAACTTCCAGTTGAAGAAGCCTCCCTCGGTGAGCGAATCGATCGATTGGGCACGCACGCTGCTGGCTCTGGGTGTAGCCGAGGTCGAACAGGGAACCGTCGAGGAGACGCTGCACGTGCTGCTCAAGTACCAAAACGACATCGATAAGGTCTCCCGCGACCTCAGTTCAGTCCCCTTGGACACCGTTGCTACGTGATGCTCGGTCTGCTAACCGGGTTCATCGAGGAGCTCCGGGGGTCGGGAATCCCGGTCTCGATGGTGGAAGCGATCGACGCCGCGGAGGCGCTTCGTTTCACCGACCTGGGTGACCGGCAGGCCTTCAAGGCGACCTTGGGGTCCACCCTCGTCAAGAACGCTCGACACTACGAAGCATTCGAGACGGCCTTCGAGGTTTACTTCGCATTGCTTCGGCCGGCACCCGGTGATGCCGCGGACGATGCACCACCGCCGGCGCCAGCGACACAGGATAGCCAACAAGGAATCGGCGGCGGTGGGGGAGAGGCCGATCTCGAGTCGTTGATCGAATCCCTCAAGCGTGCCCTCTCTGAGGGCGATCGCGGGTTGCTCCGGGCCGTGGCCCGGCGGTCGGTCGGACGGCTGGCGGGAATGGAACGTGGCCGGCCGGTTGGCGGTACCTACTACCTGTACCGCACCTTGCGGCGCCTCGATATCGATCGCATCTTGGAGGCGTTGGTGGAATCGGCCGACGCGTCACTGGAGCTGACCGCGCTCGAAGCAAGACTTCTCCGCGAGGAGTACGAGGATCGGATCGAGGAGTTCCGCGAGGAAGTGCGGGCCGAGATTCGTCGGCGGTTGGTAGCTGATCGGGGCCGGGAGGCGGTTGCCAAGACTCTGCGCCGGCCCTTGCTCGAAGACACCGACCTCATGCATGCTTCCCGCGAGGACCTCGCAATGCTCGGTCAGGTAATCCATCCGTTGACCCGCAAATTGGCGGCCAGGCTGGCCCAGCGCCGTCGGCAGGGAAGACGCGGTCGGCTCGATTTCCGACGTACGGTGCGGCGTTCCTTGTCGACGGGCGGCGTACCCATGGAACCGCAGTTCCGAACGCCGCGGCCGACGAAACCTGAGGTCTTTCTCTTGTGTGATATCAGCGGGTCGATGGCGACCTTCGCTCGTTTCACACTGCAGTTCGTCCATGCGATGTCAGGCCAGTTCTCAAAGCTACGATCGTTTGTGTTCGTAGATGGCCTCGATGAGGTGACCAGCTTCTTTGAAGCAGGAGCCGCCTTTGAGTCAGCCCTCGAGCGGGTCGGCAGTGAGGCTGAAGTGGTGTGGCTCGACGGACACTCTGACTACGGCCACGCGCTGGCCCAGTTCTGGAAACGCTACGGCGGCGATCTCACTCCGCGCTCGACGGTAATCGTGACTGGTGACGCCAGGAACAACTACCGGGATGCCAGGGGTGACGTGATGGCCTCGATCACCGAGGCGTCGCGGGCCGTCTACTGGCTCAATCCTGAACCCCAGGCGTATTGGGATACCGGCGATTCAGTCATCTCCGTATTCGCCGGGCACTGTGATGGTGTGTTCGAGGTGCGTAGCCTTCGCCAACTCGAAGCGTTCGTCGAAGGTCTGGCCTTGCCTCGGCGTCGCCCGGGCGGGGTGCGGGCGGAATGGAAACCGGCCGAATTCACATAAAGAATGACCCGGTTGATGTCGATACAGGACCAAGGACGCTTCCTCGGTTGGTAATCGACCGACGTGCGACCAGGGACCAGCGAGGAGACCACAATGGGCCGTCGGGTTTTGGTAGTCGAAGACTCGGCCGTTATTCGCCGGCTGATCGAAGTCTGCCTCCGTCCCGCCAGCCTCGAGGTGGTCATGCGGGAAGATGGTCCCACGGGTCTCTCCGCCGCTATCTCCGAAAAGCCCGACCTTTTGGTGCTCGATATTGGACTTCCTGAGATGGATGGATGGGAGGTGCTCGACCGACTCCGCTCAGACCCGCGCACCAAGGAACTGCCGGTGCTCGTACTGACGGCTCACGCCGAGGAAGAATCCCGGCGCCGGGCCGACGAAGGCGGCGCCGATGCCTTCGTTACGAAGCCATTCCAGCCGAACGACTTCCGTCAGGAAGTCCTCAACCTTCTCGCCAGGATCTCGATCGAGGCGGTCTCCTAGAGCCCCGAATTCGGCTACGAGGCCAAACAGCACTCCAACTCCTGAGGCTCTTGAGTGCTCCAACCTGTTCCTAGTCGAGCAGCAACGTTCTTGCTTGCATCACTCTCTGCGTCAGAGTTACCGGGTCGGTGTGGAGCACGGTCAGAATCTGATTCAGGTGAGTCAGCTCGGCTCGTTCGAGGATCTCTTTTTCGTTGACCGTCCACTGGCGAGCCTCGCAGAGCCGAGCATGGGCTACCTCCGCGCCCGCCCGGGCGAGATGACCCAGTACACCGGCGACATCGCCACGGGCGGCCTGCAAACCTGCCCGCTCCAAACTGAATCTGGCGTGGTCCCGCCAGCGGGCCGCGCCTTCCTCGGCGAGTCGATCGGGATAGTCGACCGCGCCCTCGAGCGAACCGGCCACTACCGTTCCGAGTGCCCTCTCGGCGGCCAGAGCGTAGGTCGGGATTCCGGCCAGGAAGCCGGGCAGCCTGTCGACTTCGAAGCGGCCCGCCTCGGCTTCTCGAACCCAGTGCCGGACTTCATCGATGTCCCGGTAAAAGACGTCCACCATGAGCCCGTCGACGATGAGCCTTGCGCCACCATTCATGATCCGACCCCAATCTCCCGGGGCGGCCACAGCACCCTCGAAGTGCGCGAGACCCTTCGGATCGAACTCGCCGCAGTAGTAGACGCCGAGGTCCCAGTCGACGTCGGCATGCTCCCGTACGAGAGCTTGTGAGCCTGCCAGAGTCACGGCAACGACATGGGGCAGAGAGGCCAGAGTGTCGACCAGGGAGGCGATCGCCTCAGGGAACTCAGATTTGTCCATGGGTTCTTCAAGGTACACGCCAGGTGTGCCTGGGAGCGGTGCGAACGGCCCCCTTCCCTTCTCGGCACCGCTGCAGTACGGTCCGCGAGCGGGATCTTGGCAGACGGTTGGAGGTGACCATTGCTTCGGATTCTGGCCGTCTCGGTGGTCGCTGTCGCGCTGTTCGCGGAACCGACCGGCGCTGCTATCGAGCCGTGTGTTGGCTTGGCCCGACCGGTCGACGGATCGGTAGAGCGCGGCTTTGCGCCGACCGGCCGCTATTCGGGACACTGGGGAATCGATTTGGGTGTCCCGGCGGGCACCGACATTCAGGCTGCCGGCCCGGGGGCCGTCTCCTTTGCCGGAACCGTTGCCGGCAATGTGACCGTGACGGTCGATCACGGCGGGGGTTTACGGACTAGCTATTCGTATCTGTCGGCCGTGGCGGTTGAGCGGGGAGACCGCGTCGTCGAATCAACCATCCTCGGAACGAGCGGGTCCAGCCACGGCTCCCCGGCGCTGCACTTCTCGGTGCGGGTAGGAACGACCTATGTCGACCCGCTGCAGATCGTCGGCTGTCGCATTACCAGGCCGTGGAGGGGTTTGCGCCTCGTTCCAGTTCGTGACTCCCGTTGACGTGCCTATTCTGGCGGCGTGCGAAGGGGCATTCTCGGCGGAACTTTCGACCCACCTCACGTCGCTCACCTCATTGCTGGTGAGGTGGCTTATCGCGACCTCGACCTCGACGTTGTCACCTTCTTGCCGGCCGGTGCTCCCTGGCAGAAAGCAGACCGTCGTGTCAGCGATGCCGAGCATCGCTGGCAGATGATCTGTAGGGCGGTTGAGAATATTCCCTATTTCGAGGCGGATCAACGCGAAGTCCGTCGAGACGGCTGGACCTTCACGGCCGACACCCTCGCCGACTTCGACCCGCAAGATGAACTCATCCTGATCCTGGGAGCCGACGCGGCCAGGGGAATTCAGACCTGGCAACGCTGGGAGTACGTCGTTTCGCGAGCCCAATTGGCTGTGGCACCTCGGCCGGGCGTCGACCGCGCTGAGGTCGATGCCGTCATCCCGGTTCCCTTCACCTGGCTCGACATGCCGTTGTTGCTTCTGTCTGGCACGACCATTCGTCGGCGGGCGGAAGCAGGAAAAACCATTCGCTTCATGGTTGCGGATTCGGTTTGGGACTACCTCGAGGACCACAACGTCTATGGCTGATCCGCGCCACAAGAAAACACAACGTCGGAAAGGGCTGGCCGTTCGGTCAGGCGGGGGACGGCGCCGTCGCTCGGGGGTGATGGACGAGGTACCTCAATCAGCTCGCGAACTCAATCGTTCGGCTCGGAAGTCAACGGCAGCCCGAGCCCGCCGGCGCATTGCCCTCGCGGTGCTTGGAGCCGCGCTGATTATCGGCACATCGGTCGTGCTGACCTTCTTAACCCTCAGGGAACCAGAAGTGTCGGAAACGGGTGTCGGGCTGCCGTCGGCGCGGGGTGCGTCTGCCTTGATCGTCATCACTGATGCGGGTGGTCGTGCCGATTCGATTGCGCTCTTGGTGGCACATCCGACCGATGGGTCGGAAGTCGTGCTATTCCCGCCATCGTTGCTCGCCATCTTGCCCGGCTTTGGTGAGAGTGAAATCGCCGACGCCGTCCGGTTCAATGGGCCTCTGCTGGCCAGGACCACGGTCATCAACCTCCTTGGGGTGAGGGTCGATGCCGTAGTGCATCTCGAAAGTGCAGACTTTGCCGCCGCGGTTGGCAAGCCTCTCACCGTTGATTTGGCCAACCCGCTTCTTTTTCCCGAGTCGGATGGTTTCACAGTGGTCGCGGCAGAAGGGTCGGCCGAGCGCGATCCAGACATGCTGGCAGCATTGCTGACCAATCAGGGTGATAGTGATCAGCTCGAATGGCTGGACCGGCAGGGATCCGTTTGGCGAGCGGCCCTGCGGGCGGTCGACGGGGACCCGGCGATGGCTGAGCGTCTAACCCTCGGAGCAGCGGTTGAGCCAGAGACGGCCCTCCAGGCGATTCTGGCAGCCGCCGGGGACTCGGAACTCGTCGTAACGGCGGTGCCGGTGCGAAGGATCGAGGCGGCCGGGGGTAGCACCGAGCGTTATCAGTTGCCGAGCAGCGCTGTTGCCGCATTCGTCTCCGAGCGGTTCCCCTACCTTGTTATCCGTGAGGAGCCCCGGCCCCGGGTGGAGGTGTTAAACGGGAACGGAAGGATCGGTACGACCGGTCCGATCGCTGCGTTGCTCGTCGAAAAAGGGTACCGGATCATCAAGACCGACAATGCGGATCGGGATAACTACACCGAAACGCAGGTGATCGCTCAGGGCCGGGAGCACCAAAAAGATGCCATCGACGTACAAGGTATTCTCGGCACCGGAGAGGTGCTGCTCGAACTCCGCCAGCCCTCAGGAATCGTGGATCTCACTATTATTGTCGGCCGCGACATCCCAGCGTAGGAGGTTGAGCGCTTATCGCTCTCAATACAGAAACACAGAACCTCGTCGACGAAATGGCCAGAGTGATAGGCGAGAAAAAGGGCATGGATATCGTCCTTCTCGATGTCTCAGAACTGCTCTGGATCACCGATGTGTTCATCATCGCTTCGGGCACCTCCCGACCGCATGTGCAATCGCTTGCCGAGGATGTCGAGTTGAAGCTGAAATCTGCAGACCGCCGGCCGCTGCGCGTCGAAGGGAAGCAGGAAGGGAAGTGGGTCCTCCTCGACTACGGCGAGGTGGTGATCCACATCTTTCAACCGGAGACCCGCGACTTCTACGGTCTTGAGCGGCTGTGGGGGGATGCCCCCCGGCTGACGTGGGAGACGTTGGCCTCCGAGGCCTGACGGCTGGTACAATCACGCACCGCAATCTTGGGGCTGTAGCTCAGCTCGGCAGAGCACTTGCATGGCATGCAAGGGGTCAGGGGTTCAAATCCCCTCAGCTCCACCATCCGAAGACCCCTGTAAATACAGGGGTTTTCGCCTACTCAGGGATGAAGCTGGGTGATGGCGGGGCCGCCCTTGGGCCGCACCTGGGCCGCAACAGCTTCGGTCCGGGCCGTCTCAAGGGCGTCGGCAGCTTCTCTGTCGCGTCCCTCGAAGAGGTGTCCGTAGATGTCGTAGGTGGTACGGATCGAGGCATGGCCGAGCCGTTTCGAGATGACATAGGGCTCCTCTCCGGCGGCGATGAGCAACGCCACTTGGGTGTGGCGCAGGTCGTGGGGCCGCATCGGTTCGCCCACTGAGGCTCGAACCGCCGGATACCACATCCGCCGCCGGAATAGGCTGGGCCCGAGCCGGCCTCCTTCGGGTGCCGTGAACACGTAGCCGTCCTTGCCCGGGTAGGCCGAGACGTGGGCGGCCAGCACCTCGGCCAAGAACGGCGGGAAGCTCACGGTGCGGCGGGCAGCCGGTGTCTTGATCGGCTCCTCGACCCGGAGTTGACGGCGGAGGATATCGAGCCGGTCGATGCGGAGGGCGGCCAACTCGCCGGGGCGCAGGCCCGTGTAGGCGCCGGTCAGGACGAAGGCGCGGTAGCGGGGCCGGATGGCATCAGCGAGGGCTTCGACCTCGTTGATGGTCAGGAATCGCATCTCGGTGCGGTCCGCCTTGGGGAGGGCGATGTTCCGACAGGGGGAGCGCGGGATCATCTGATCGCCAACGGCTAGTTCGAGGGCTTCTCGCAGCAAGGTGTAGGCCCGGCGAATTGTGGAAGGGGAGTAGCCGTCGGCGACAAGATCGGCGATCCACTCCCGGATGGCTCCCGGTTCAATGGCGCCGACCGGAACCGATCCGAAGGTGGGCAGCACCAGGTTGCGGAGGACGGACCGGTAATTGTCTCGGGTTGAAGTAGCCACATTGACTCGCCCTGCTTCGACGCTCGTGCTCCAGTCCCCAAACGTGAGCCGCCCGAGGCGCGGGTCGGTCCAGTCCCCGCGCACCATGTCCGTCTCGACGCTGTGCAGGAAGCGATCGGCGTCGGTTCTCCGAACGAAGCTCCTCGAGCGCTCACGGCCCGCCGGGTCTCGGTAGCGCACCCGCCACGGCCGGGGACGGTCCGGGCGTCGTTCGACGTAACCCATGATCGGATCGTACAGATTCGGAGTGACAGGTTCGGGGTCAAAGAGGGTATCGTCACTGAGCGTGGCGCTCCACATAATGCCAATGCGTCCGGGATTGCCGGTTCCCGAGCGGGTTATGCACGGGGTTCTTGATTGATCCGGCGCGACGTTATGCGCTGGCGTGGCGGCCCCGATTTGAGCGATCCGGAGTCGTTCGGCCCTAACGTGGAAGAGATTGGCCACATACTGTTGGGACTACCCAACAGCTCAGGAGAAAGCGATGAAGGGGATCGTCCAAGACGAGTACGGCTCACATGAGGTTCTGAAGCTTCAAGAAATCGAAAAGCCGGTCGTCGATGACGATGGGGTGCTGGTACGGGTCCACGCGGCTGGCGTTCATGCTGGTGACTGGTTGCTGATGACCGGCCGACCGTTGCTCTTCCGCCTAGGGGCTGGGTTACGCGGGCCACGAAAACGAGTTCCCGGATTCGACTTCGCCGGGACGGTCGAGGCGGTTGGCAAGGACGCCAAGGAGTTCAAGCCGGGCGATGAGGTCTTCGGCGATGCCGCTCATGGCAGTTGTGCCGAGTACGTGTCCGTCTCTGAGGACAAGGTGGCTCTGAAGCCGGCCAATCTCACGTTGGAACAGGCAGCGGTCGTGGCCGTCTCCGGAGTCACCGCCCTTCGGGGCCTGCGTGATGCGGCGAAAGTACAGCCGGGGCAGCATGTGTTGGTAAACGGGGCTTCGGGGGGCGTCGGCAGCTATGCCGTACAGATCGCCAAGGCGCTAGGGGCCGAAGTGACCGGTGTGTGCAGTACACGGAACGTGGAGATGGTCCGATCGATCGGCGCTGATCATGTCATCGACTACACCCGGGAGGACTTCACCAAAGGTGGTGAGCGTTATGACGTCATCCTCGACAATGTGGCCAACCATTCGCTGGCGGAGTGCAGACGGGCAATCATCCCCGAGGGGATTCTCCTCCCCAACAATGGAACCTCGGGCGGTCGTTGGATCGGACCGTTGGGTCGCATGGCCGCTGCGCTGGTGCTGTCGCCGTTCGTGCGCAGACAGGGGCGCCCCTTTTATGCACCAGTGAGGAAGAGAGACCTGCTCGATCTCAAAGAGCTGATCGAAGCCGGCAAGGTCACCCCGGTCATCGATAGGACCTACCTGCTGAGCGAGACCGCTGAGGCGATGGGCCACGTTGGTGAGGGACACGCTCGAGGTAAAGTCGTCATCACCGTGTGAGCGGCGGACCACCGCTCAGATCGCCCGATATCGAGCGAGAACAAGCATCCACTCGATGACCGCCGCGCCATCCGAGATCGGCACTTCGCGGGCGGCGAGGAGGCCGGCTGCGAGACTCAGTCGAGGGTCCCGGCCGGGGCAATCCACTCTGTCGGCTGGTTGGTCACGGCGGCGATGCGGTCGTAGTCGGCGTCGTAGTGAAGCACCGAGAGCCCGGCGGCTTCTGCTGCCGCGGCGATTACCAGATCCACCGGCTTCGCCCCACGATGCTGCCCGGTCCGAGCCAGCCCCCCGGCAATCTGAACCGCTCGGTCCATCACCGACGCGTCGATCGGAGCCGACGGCAAGACCCAACGTTCCTCGATGATGTCAGCCACATCCCGGGCCCGGGACCCGTAGACGACTTCGAGATCGATCAGCCGACACGTCCACATCTGCCCGTTGCGGGCCAGCTCCTCCAGCCGTGTTCCAACCTTGTCTTGGTGGGCCCGCCCCAGCACCGAGGTGTCGACGAGGTAATGGGTTTCAGCCATGGGTGCCCGTGCGAGGGCGACGCGCGTCGTTGAGGGCGTCGATGTCGAGCGCGCCGGGCTTGCGAAGGCGGGCCACGTGACGCAACGCGGTGTCCTGATCGACCAGGCTCCTTAGCGCAGTTTCGACCGTCGCCCGGATCGTGTCGGTGCCGGCCACAGTGCGGGCACGAGCGAGGAGTTCATCATCGATTTCGACGAGTCGCTTGGTCATGCAAACAGTATATCCGATTGGACCTTCAAGATATACCCTCTTGTCGACGTTCGCCGCCCAGACCAACCGATATCGGATCAGAACACTCCGACCGTGAAATAGCGCAGACCGGCACATATGAGTGCGGCTTGGTCAGCGCGGCCGGTAGACGTCGCGGCGCTGCTGAACCCGGTGGATCAGAACCGTCTGATCGTCCTCGAAGATCTCGTAGATGATCCGATAGTCGCCGCGCCGTGTAGAGCGGAGGCCTTCGAGTTCGCCGACCAGTGGTTTCCCGAGCCGCTGGGGGTTCTCGGCGATCGGCCCGAAGATGGCCGCGAGGGCAGCGTCCCGAACCTTGTCAGACAGTCGGTTGAGGTGGCGCAG
>JAOTUY010000109.1 GCA_029863625.1 Acidimicrobiia bacterium | reverse complement strand
TATGCGGTGAGGGTGCGGGTGTGGGCGAGTGCGGTGGTGTATTGGCGTGCCCAGGGCCAGTTGGTGGGGAGGTGGATGGTGGGGGTTCGGGCTCCGGTGGTGATGCGTCCGGGGATGGTGAGGTAGCGGTGTCGGAATGTTTTGGTGGTGAGGGGGCGGGTGGTGATGGTTCGGGTGGTGAGCCTGGCGAGGTTGTAGGCGAGGATGTTGAGTTGGAGCCACGCGGCGTTGGCTTGGTATCGGCTTGAGGGCATGTGGTTGACGGCGACGCCGTGTTTGAGGTCCCGGATGACGGTCTCGATGACGGCGTGGCGACGGTGTTGTCGGGCGAGGGCGGCGGGGTGGCCGGGCTGGTCGGTGACGAAGGCGTGATATTCAACGAGGTCGAAGAGGCGGGGTTGGGGCTCGCCGGTGTCGGCTGGGGTGGTGGTGCGGCGCACGATGAGCCGGCACGGCACCGGTGGGGTGCTGTCGGCGCGTCCTTTGACCATGTAGTCGACTGCGCCGACATCAACCCGTTGCTGTGTGGTGTGTTCAACGGTGCGCCACTGTGTGTTGGCGATGGCAGCGATCCGGTCCCTTATGGGGCGTTGTTGACGGATCGTGATCGAGAACCCAACCCGGTGACGACGGCAGGTATCGACCACATTCTTGGTGTAGAACCCTGAATCGGCACGCAACACCACCTTGTGGCGGGTCTTGAGGACGGGCCGCATCGTCGTGAACGTGTCGTCGAGGAACTCGGCGGCGTCACGCGCCGGGTTGGCGTTGCCCTCCCGGAGCCGAGCAGCGATGACCTGCCCGGTGGACGCTTCGGCACAGATCAACGGCTGGTAGCCGTGCCTCCCGAGATAGTCACTGGCCCGGGTGCCTTCCTTCGTCACCCCGTAGGTCTCGACCAGGGTGGAGTCAATATCGAGGATCAACGGTTCGCCGGCATCGAGGTCGGGGCCGAGCTGGTGCTCCCAGCCGGCGGCGACTAACTCGGTGTTGACCGTCGCTAAACCCTCCACGTCGTCGGAGGTGAGGCTGCGGAGCCATTCCCCGCATCGTGACTCGGACACGACCCGATGTCCAAGTACACGTTCGGTGGCACCCGACGACAACATTGCCACATCGGAGATGAACTCGCCTCCGGCGAGCAGCGACGAGATCATCGTCATTGCTTTAGCCGCAGCGTTGCGACACTGGCGACGGTCACGGCCCGACACGTGACGGTTCAACCCTGCGGGCAACCCGAGGCGTTTCCCCAACGTCACCGGAAGTAACAGACCCGCCGTCGCCACGCTACGGTCGTCGTCGAATCGGACCCGAATCCGGTCCAGATTGTGTGATACTGGCTTCACCACGACAGTGCCCTCCCGGCCCACGAGAAACGATTGTTTGCACACACGATTCTCCCAGGTCAGAGGGCACTTGTCGCGTCCAGCGGACTTCACCAAGCCTCCACCAACCGCGGATCCAGGTGTGAGGCGGGGGAGGTGGCCCGGAGGGCCGGAGGGGGCAAGAAGGTGTGTGGGGAGGAGCTGGCGGCGGTTTGGGGTCGACGGGGGGTTTGTGTGGCCTCCCTCGCTGTGAGCCTCAATCCACGACACGTCGACGTCGGTTCGCCCGTTTCGGCTTCTGCCGCAAAGGATTCGCACGAGTTCGGCAGGCCACGCTCTGGGTGAGTCGTCGGGTCGACGATCTGCCAGTCGTGACAAGGCCTTCTCGGGAGTCAGGGGACCCAAGTCCGTGGATTGAGGTGTGAGGCGGGGGAGGTGGCCCGGAGGGCCGGAGGGGGCAAGAAGGTGGGGAGAAGCCGGTGGCCCTCTCAAGGCTCGCTTCCGGGGTTCTTGTCCCACGTGGGGGGCAGATTCCGTAACATGACCGCATGGAGATCCACCCGCTCACGCCGGATCGCTGGGACGATCTCGAGGCACTCTTTGGGCCTCGGGGCGCCTACGGCGGGTGCTGGTGCATGTGGAACCGACTCAGCAATCGCGAGTTTGAAGCGACCTCCAGCGATGAGAAACGAGAGATGCTCCGCACCATCGTCGATGATCGGGTTCCGGGCTTGCTGGCCTATGTGGCCGGAACACCGGTCGGGTGGGTCTCGGTGGGGCCCCGCGCTGAGTTCGGTCGGGTTCAGCGGTCGAGGGTGACCAAACCTGTTGACGAGGTTCCGGTGTGGTCCATCGTCTGTTTTGTGATCGATCGCAAGCATCGGGGGAGCGGCGTGGGGTCGGCCTTGCTGGAGGCGGCCGTCGAGTTTGCCCGTGATCGGGGCGCCGCCGCCATCGAGGGCTATCCGGTCGAGCCGCGCCGTGATCGGATGCCAGACATCTACGCGTGGATGGGCCTCGCGTCGATGTTCGAGGCGGCCGGTTTCACCGAGATCGCCCGCCGCAGCGAGACCCGCCCTTTGTTCCGCAAGATGCTCAGGTGAGTTCTTTCCGGCGGCCCTGGCCGACCAGTGCGGCCCCAAACAACAGCAGGACCAGAGATGACCTGAGCAACCCGGCCGCCGGCAATCCGGTTGCCGGCAGGGTTTCTGGCGCCGCGGCCAGAGCCGAGGCAAACAGCGCCGGCTCGGCACCTTGGGCAACTTGCAGGTAGGCGTAGGGGTTCAACAGGAGGCCGGACTGGTCGTTGAGTTCAATGTGGAGGTGCGAGGGTGTTTCCTCGGCGTTGCCGCTGTCCCCGACGTAGCCGACCACCGTCCCGGCCGTGACCCGGGTCCCCACCGCAATGCCCTCGGCGATCCCGTAACCCTGCCCGTCGTCGGTGCCCGGCGTGTCGTTGTTGAGGTGCAGGTAGAGCGAGCTCTGCCCATCGTCATGGTGAATACGAAGCGAACAGCAATCCGTTCCCACCCCGCCGCGTATCAGGCTCACCGTTCCATCGGCTACCGCTATCACCGGGGTCATCTTCTCGGCGAAGATGTCGATGCCCTCGTGGGTACGTCCCTCCGGTCGGGGGGCACCGAAGCTGTTGGTGTAGTCGGCCGGCCCGGCGACCGGGAAGGCAATCGCCGGGGTGAGGACCGCTTGCACGGCAGGCGGGTCTGGAGCCACCACGGGAGGCGTCAGGGTTGCCAGTAGGTCCAGGAGTTCTCGGGAATCTTCGGGGGCCGCGTCCGGAACCGGAGCTGCATCGTCCACTTCCTCTGCCCACGACGAACCACCCTGCGACGGCCATCGGGACTCTCCGCCGGCGAGGACCGGCAAAGCGGGGAAGAGGGCAAAAGAGACCGCCACCAGCACCGCCGTTAGGAGCGGCATTCCGATGGACCGTCGCCCGCTCATGTTTCTCACCATCGATGCCTCCCGCGGTCGATGGCTCGCCCTCCCACCACGATCCTAACCGGCCGTCACGCTGACGAACTCGTCGAAGAACTCGGTGCCGGCGATGCCGGTGCCGATCCCCTGCGGGCCGAGCCGGGCCTCCTCGATCGAGTGGGATCCGTTCCTGATCCCGCTCTTGGTGGCGGCGGCGGCACCGTCGACGACCAGACCGATCTCACCGTCGCTGCCGTTGGAACTGGAAGCCGCCCTCCAGGTCACCTCGATGGTGTGAGGAGCGTCGCTGATCGTATACCAGCTGGTTGCCTGTTCCTTGCCGCGATAATCGAGCGCCAGCCCGCGCACTTGGTAGCTGCCGGAACTGCTCTGCAGTTGCAGGCGGAAGACTCCCGTTCCCCCGCCGTCCAACCCGATCAAGAGATCGTGGCGCTTCCGGTTGGGGACCGCCGTCCCGTTGGGGTCGAACGCAAACCGGGCGCCGTACGAAACGGAAGCGACCGGCGATTGGTCGGCGACGTACATGCTGCTCGTCCCCGAAATGACCGCCTGCATGCCGTACGTGCCAACCAAACCGGCCGCGGTGGTCACGCTCAGGTTCCCGCCGTTGGTCACCGCCTGCGACCAGGCGCTCAGGTCGCCGGTTTCGAACCCGTCGGAGAAAGGCGTCCCGGGCAAAGTGGTGGTCGTAGTCGATGTAGTAGTTGTCGTGGGAGCGGTGGTGGTCGTCGTCGAGGTGGTGGTCGTGCTCGTGCTTGTCGTTGTGGTGGACGAGGTGGTGGTCGTAGTCGTTGGCGGCGGGTCTTGTAGCCACTGGTAGGCGGCCAGGGTGTCGAGACGGCCGTACCCGAACTGGTCGTCGGGTCCGGCTGCACCGAGGTCGACGGCGCTGCCGAGCAAGGCGGCTTCCTGCTCCGCAGCCGTCAGATTGGGGTTGGAGCTGAGGAGCAGCGCCAGGGCCCCGGCGACGTGCGGCGCCGCCAGCGATGTCCCGCTCGCCGTCTGGTACATCCCGTAACGCTCGGCCGTCCTGATGTTGACGCCGGGCGCCACGATCTCCGGGTAAACGGTCGATGCCTCGCCGCAGGCGGACGGCCCGCGGCTGCTGTACGCGTAGATGGAATCGGAGTTGTTCACTCCGCCGACGGCGAGGGCCTCCGGGTAGTTGGCGGGGCTGACGCTGGTGGACCCGCCCGGTCCGAAGTTGCCGGCCGCGAACACCGGGACGATCCCGACCGCCCGCAGCGCCTGCACGTCGAGTTGGAAGGCCAGGTTACAGCCGCCCCCGTAGCCGTAGGACCAGGAGTTGTTGACGACATTCGGAGCGTCGGCCGAGTTGGGATTGCCGTCGGGGTCGAGCAGCCACTGGAAAGCCGCATGGATGGCGGTCGCTTTCGATCTGCCCCGGTCGTCGAAGATCCGGGCGGCGATCCATTGGGCGCTCGGCGCCATCCCGATCGAAGTCCCGCCGGTATCGCCGCCGACCATGACTCCCATGGTCCCGGTGCCGTGCCCGGTCAGGTCGATGGGGCTGGCCGGGTGTTGGTTGTAGGGGTCGAACCAGGAGTTGCTGCCGCCCCGATAGCGGTTGATCAGGTCCGGGTGATTCAGATCGACGCCGCTGTCCAGGCTGGCGACCACCACTCCCTGCCCTGTGTGCCCGAGGTTCCAGAGGGCGGGAGCGTTGACTGCCGTCAGGTTCGGTTCGGGGGTACCGGCGGTCGGGATGACATCTATGTCGTCGGGAGTGATGCTCGCCACGTCCGAACGTTCGG
>JAOTUY010000020.1 GCA_029863625.1 Acidimicrobiia bacterium | reverse complement strand
ACTCGACGAAGACCTCCAAGAACTCACCGAAGACCTCGCCCCCAGCCCAACAGACATCGACAGCTACGCCGACGCGCTCGCCACCGAACTCGGAACCGACCACACAACCATCGAGCCACTCGACGAAGACCTCCAAGAACTCACCGAAGACCTCGCCCCCAGCCCAACAGACATCGACAGCTACGCCGACGCGCTCGCCACCGAACTCGGAACCGACCACACAACCATCGAGCCACTCGACGAAAACCTCCAAGAACTCACAACCGGAGATGGTGAAGGCTTCGAGGATCTGGACGCTTTGGACCCTCTCTCCGACCTCGAGCTGGGCGCTGCTCTGGCGGGTCTCGCTGAAACCTCCCCAGACGACCTCGCGTCCGGATCAGATGGCTCGCTCGAGGTCCCCGAGGAGGAAGCCATCGGCGCCGGGTGGTGGGGAGAGGATCCTGAACCGGCCATGCCGGCCATCCCCGTTGATGAACCCTTCGAGGATGAAGCAATCTCAGGGATCGCAGCGTCCGTCGAACCCGCCGCCGAGGAGGAAGCCGTCGGCGCCGGGTGGTGGGAAGTGGCCCCTGAACCGGGGGGGCCGGCGATCCCCGTTGATGAACCCTTCGAGGATGAGGCAATCTCAGGGATCGCAGCGTCCGTCGAACCCGCCGCCGAGGAGCCCGAGCCGGCTGCCGTCTCTTTGGACGAAGAAGACGGCCTGACTGAAGACAGCTACAGCACCCTGGAAGCAGATGCCGAAGCTACGGCGGCACAGACCGGGCCCACAGTGATCGACTCTCCGGTTGAATGGGGCACCCGTTATCGCGAGGCTCACCAGGGGTGGGTCGAGGACGATGAAGGGCGCTCCACGTGGCGACCCATCGTGACCAGCGGCGAGTCGGTCGCCGGTTGGGATGTCGACATCTACCTGGGCCTTGTGTCCGGGGATGTTGCGATTGATCCTGGGTCGGCCGAGAGCGTCGCAACCGAGGTCACCACCGCCCGCGAGGAGGCGGTGCGCAGCATGCTCGACGAGGCCCTGGCCCGAGGCGCGCATGCTGTGGTTGGAGTGGCGTTCTCCATCCAGGATGTCGCCGGGACGGTGCTCGTCGCCGCATCGGGAGTTGCCGTCACGCTCAGGACCCCGGCCTAGCCAGCCGTCGGTCATCAGTCAACAGTACGAGAAGGTCGGCCGGCCGACCGACGCTCTCTTACCGCTGCCAGGCAGTCACGAATTGACCAGGTCGTTTGTCTGAGTTCGAAGTCGCCAGAAACCGACTTGAAGATGATCGAAACCAGCAACCGGCAACCCTATATCAGCTTCCGGTCGTGGGCCCAGATGGTCAGCTCGTACCGGCTGGACAGCTGCAGCTTGCGCAAGACATTCGAGACGTGTGTCTCCACCGTCTTGACGGAAATGTAGAGCCGCTCGGCGATCTCTCGGTAGGTGTAGGCCCGCGCGAGATGCTGCAACACCTCGCGTTCCCGTTTGGTCAATTGGTCGAGTTCCGGATCAACGTCGGAGAGCGGGATCGAGGAGAAGGCATGCAGAATAAACCCGGCCAGTTGCGGCGAGAACACTGCATGGCCTTCCGCCACCCTGGCGATCGCCAAGGTAAGAGCCTCAGCCGAAATGGTTTTGGTGACGTAGCCGCGAGCCCCGGCCCTGACGATGGCCACGACGTCCGCCGCTGCATCGGAAGCCGACAATGCCAGGAATTCGACCCCGGGGTTCAGTTCCTTGACTCCTTCAATCACCGCCTTCCCTCCCCCGGCAGGCATGTGGACGTCGAGCAGCACGACGTCGGGAATCCGTTCATTGATCATCTCAACGGCGGCTTCGACGTTGGACGCCTCACCAACGACTTCGACGCTGTCACCCAACCCTGCCCGAACTCCCGAACGGAACAGATCATGGTCGTCGACGATAAACACCCGCACGGTCATCGTTCAAGCACGAGTTCCACCTCTGTTCCTTCGCCGACCTTGGTGTGCACCGTGGCGCGGCCTCCGCTTCGTACCAGTCTGTTGATGATCGACTCCCTGATCCCCTGGCGGTCCGCAGGCACGCTGCCGTAGTCGAAACCCCGCCCGCGGTCTCGGACGAACACGGTGACTCGCTCGGGTGAGGATTCAGCGTAGACGGCCACGTTGGCGGCCCCCGAGTGTTTTGCTGCGTTGACAATGGCTTCGCGGGCAGCTTGCACAAGGGCCTCCATCGACGCATCGCCCTCCGCGTCACCGACGGTGACCAGATGTACGGCCACCTGGTGGGCATCCTCGACCTCAGCGCACATCCTGCGCATTAGCTCTCCGAAAGCCCCCCGGGTGCTTCCACCTCCGGTCCCATAGAGCCAAGCTCGCAATTCCCGCTCCTGGCGGCGTGCGAGCGAGGCAACCTCCGATTCATCGGCGCTGTTCCGTCGGATCAAGGCAAGGGTCTGCAGCACTGAGTCGTGCAGGTGAGCTGCCATCTCGGCCTTCTCCTCGGCTCGCACCCGCTCCACTTGTTCTCGGGCCAGGGCCGCTTCAGCCATCCTGGTGGTCCGGTCGGCCTCCCTCAGCAACCCGACCGCCCACCCCGCCACGGCCCCGGCAAAAACATAGATGAGAACGGCGGCCGAGGAGGCGGTGGGATCAGCGGGACCGGCCAGCCGGCTGAGCTGGACTGTGCCCAGGGCGACGGCCGTGGTCAGCCCGCCCACCATACCCCGGCCGTACGCAGCCAGGAATACGGGAGACATCGGATAACCCCCGTAGAAGTTCTCGCTCCCTGCCACGTCGGGTGCCACCAGAGTCCAGGCTGCGACACCCGTATCAATAGCCAGGAACAACCAGGAGCGCATCAGGTCCGGAGACTGTGCATGAAGCGCGATCGTGACCAGGGCCCACGCGACGGCCAGAACCATGGTTGCGACGACCACCCCGGGACGCGCCGGGCCCTCCGGGCCGGCAACCGATATCACACCGAGGATGACCAGCCAAGCTGCCGCGACCGCCCGGTACCCGACCACGACACGACGGAGGGTCCGTTCTGCGTCTGAAGTGTGCGCGTCCACCGGCTCCATAGCGGCAGGCTACCGGCCGCTATGGAGTCTGCTGAGGAACACCGATGGGTTGATCGCCTTCCAGGCGCGCACCGAGCGCAAGGCGGTTGGTATCGTCTGTTACCGTCGAAGTAGTGGCGGGAGATGCGACCGTCAAGATCGAATCGGATCAAACCGACCCTTTGCGAATCAATTGAGCCTCTCGACGATCATGGCCATTCCTTGACCGCCCCCGACACACATCGTCTCGAGACCGATTGTCTGGTCTGCAGCCCAAAGGCCGTTCAGCAAGGTCGTCATGATGCGAGCGCCGGTCATCCCGAACGGATGTCCGAGCGCAATAGCGCCCCCGTGTGGATTTAGCTGGCTCTCCATGTCGATTCCCAACTCGTCGACCACCGGCAATACCTGAGCTGCAAACGCTTCGTTGAGCTCGACGACGTCCACGTCGCCGATCGTCATGCCGGTCTTGGCCATGACCTTGCGCACCGCCTCGATGGGACCTACCCCCATGATCTCGGGCGCGAGGGCCGACACGGAGGACGCCACAACCCGCGCCAACGGGGCGATCCCCAGCGCCCTGGCCCGCTCGTCGGACATGACGATCACCGCTGCGGCACCGTCGTTGAGAGGACACGCATTACCGGCAGTAACCAATCCATCCGCTTTGAAGGCGGGCGGTAAGGTTGCCAACTTCTCGAGAGTGGTTCCAGGTCGTGGTCCGTCGTCTCGACTCACGATTGTCCCGTCCGCGAGTGGATACGGGACTATCTCTCGATCGAAGAACCCGTCGGCCTGCGCCGCGACCGCCCGATCCTGGGACAGCTTGGCGAACTCGTCCATCCGCTCCCGGTCAATCCTGTATCGGGCCGCGACGTTTTCGGCGGTGATGCCCATCGGGATGTACACGTGATTGATGAAATCGTCGCGGCTTTCGTCCATGAAGCGCGGGTTGAAATCGTCGGGATCGAATCCCTTTTCCATCGTGCGGGTCACGCTCTCCACCCCGGCCGCAACGAATGCGTCACCCTCGCCCGCCTTGATCGCGTGGAACGCCATGCGGATGGTCTGCAGCGAAGAAGCACAAAAGCGATTCACCGTGGTGCCGGGAACGGTATCTGGCAACCCTGCCAGCAGCGCAGCGTTTCGGCCGATGTTGTACCCCTGCTCGTGGTGAGTTCGACCGCACCCGAGGATCACATCGTCGACGGTGCGCGGATCTAACTGAGGGACTTTGTCGAGCACCGCTTTGATGACCAACCCGGCCATGTCATCGGGGCGTACATCGATCAAGGAGCCTTTGTACGCTCGCCCGATCGGAGTACGTCCGGCTGCGACTATGACTGCCTCTGTCACGATTGCCTCCTCGGCGGGGGTCGTAGAAAAGGCTACCCTTCTCGCCGTGCCGACCGGATCAGTCAGACTGTCGGGTTGCCATTTCGCTGGGCAAGTGCCTCGCGCCGCTGCTGGATCAATGCGCTAACGACCTGTCTGAGATCGTTCGGCTGGAACGGCTTCGTCATGAACACGTCGGCCCCGGCGTCGGCAGCCTTCATCAGGTTCTCATCCCCGACGTGTGCAGTGAGCACCAACACGGGAATCGCCATTGTGTGCGGGTCGGAGCGCAGGCGGTCGAGGACCTGCCATCCGTCGAGCTCTGGCAGTGCAATGTCGAGAACGATCAACTCGATCGACTCATCATGGGCGGCATCGAGTCCCGAAGACCCGTCCGTTCGGACCAGGGTCTCGTAACCGAGCGGGCGGAGGGTGATTTCCATCAGACGGGAGTTGGATGGCTCGTCTTCGATCAGCAGGATCTTGCCGGGAGTCATGCAGTTCGCATCGGCAGATATGAGGCCGAGCTTGAGACCGCTTCAGAGGGCCTCTGCGAGGATTTCGTAAATCGTGTTTCGTTGTGCGGGGGATCGCCCGATCGAACTGATGGCTTGCTCGAAGGCGCGAGGAGACGTCTCCTGGCCGTGCACGGCGCCCGCCGCCCTGGTAATCGTTTCGTCCATCAGGGTCCCGCCCAGATCGTTGCACCCGGCGGCGAGCAGCCGCGCTCCCCCATCCAAACCCAGCTTGACCCACGATGCCTGGATGTTCGGAATCAAACGATCGAAGGCAATCCGGGCGACAGCGTGGACCAGCACGATCTCGTCCCAGGTTGGTCCCGGCCTCGCCCTTCCACGTAGGTAGATCGGAGAACCCATGTGCACGAAGGGCAGTGGAACAAACTCCGTGAACCCACCGGTTCGGCGCTGAATTGTTCGAATAACTTCGAAATGGTTCGCCCACGAGGCAGGATCGTCGATATGTCCGAACATGAGCGTCGCGGTCGATCGCAGCCCAACCTCGTGAGCGGCGAACATGACCTCGGCCCACTGGGCGGTGCGAATCTTGTCCGGACACAGGTGGGCTCGGATCCGGTCGTCGAGGACCTCGGCGGCGGTCCCGGGCAGAGTTCCCAATCCGGACCGGGCGAGGCGAGCTAGAAACTCTGCGACCGGCACTCCGAGGGTCTCCGCCCCCTGCCACACTTCGAGCGGGGTGAACCCATGGATGTGAATATCTGGTAGATCTGCCTTGATGGCCTCGACCACCTCTACGTAGAAATCGCCCGTGAAATGGGGGTGGATCCCGCCTTGCAGAGTGACCTCGGTCGCTCCCCTGTCCCACGCCTGGCGGGAACGTTCGACGATCTCCGAGATCTCCATCAGGTACGGCTCACCTCTGAGGTTGAGACTGCGCGGACCTTTCGAGAACGCGCAGAAGCCACACCGGAAATAGCAGACATTCGTGTAGTTGATATTGCGGTTTACGACGTAGGTGACCGTGTCGCCCACCGCCTGGATCCGCAACTGGTCCGCCGTCCAGGCGATTGCCTCAACGTCGCGCCCGCGGGCCTTGAAGAGAGCCTCGAGCTCGTCCCTGGTGGGTGCCAGCCCTTCGAGCGACCGGCCCAGGATCTCTTGCACCTCCAACCCAGCGTCCCGCCAGGAGATAGCCGCCTTCCCCTGGACCCAACAATCGTCGGCCCATTCGCTCGAGAGTCGGGCGGACGGTGCCGGCAGGGCCACACTCTTGCCGGGAGACCAGACCGTCCTCGGTCTCGCGGCCCCAGACCCGTCGATCTGATCGAGGTACGCCTTGAAGAGAGCCCCGTCCAAGACACCCCGGGCCGCGTCGACCGAAACACCAACCGGGAGGGCGGTGCGCTCGATCAGCTGGACCTGCCCCAAGGCCTCCCGAAGCTCCCCGATCTGCTCGATGCCCCAATCCCGCAGAAGAAGATCGCCGGCCCCGTCTTCCAGGGCGGTGAGCGCATGATCCAGAGTGTCGACAAACACCGAAACCACCGTGGTGATACCAGGGAGCGTCACAATCGACGCCGCGTCGGCGACGGCCGCACGGCCGGTGCGTAGAAACGCCGGGGCCGACCTCGCAACCGCATCGAGAATCGATGCCCGCGGGCCCTGGTGGGTCACGGTCATCCGCCAACCGGCCACTCCGCGCCCGGCCATCTCGACGGCCTCGACGGGATCGACGACCCACCCGATGGGTTCCACGTCGGAAATGCCAACCGCAACCGGCAGGACACCCCCCGACAGAGCACCGACCCGATCCTCATCGGTCAGACCTTCGACCTCGAGCGCCGTCGTCCCCTCGCGAAGGCGGGTACGTGCGGTCACCTCGCTGATCAATTCGGCCGGGCGGGTCCGTAGGAAGGTCACGGTCATCGAGAGACGCCCCGTCTGAGATCGACGTATCCCTGGTCGTCGCCTGCTTCTTTCAACCGTTCCAGGAGTCCGCTTTCGATCCATTCACTGTCGAGGAACTCAGGGTAAACGGGCAGCCGCGGCCGAAGCCTGAACCCGGCTGCCCGGGTCCTGCGTTCGAGGTCATCGAGGTGGGGCCACGGCTGTTCGGGGTTGACCCAGTCGATGGTCAGCGGCGAGACCCCACCCCAGTCGTTGATGCCGGCGTCTAAGTACAACTCAAAGCGTTCGGTGAGGTTGGGCGGCACCTGCAGGTTCACGGTCGGTCCGAGGATCCACCTCGCTGCCGCCACAACCCGGACAAAGTACTCAGGGGTTGGTTCGGCCGAGCGTCGCATCGGGGTGTCCGCCTTGGCACGGAAGTTCTGGACGATGACCTCTTGTAGGTGTCCCCATCGCGCGGCCAATTCGGCGAGCGCGAACAGGCTGTCGACCAACTCCCGCCGCGTTTCTCCGATGCCGACCAGGATCCCCGAGGTGAAGGGAACCCTCTGGCGCCCGGCTGCCTCGATCGTTGCTATCCGCAACGTCGGATCCTTGTCCGGACAGTCGAAATGGGGCATGCCGGGTTCCATCAACCGGGGAGATACGTTTTCCAACATGAGCCCCATCGATGGGCTGACCGGCCGCAGCATGGCAATGTCGTCTTCGTCCATCACCCCAGGGTTGGCATGCGGGAACAGGCCGGTCTCGTCGATGATGAGCGCAGCCATGTCACGCACGTAACTGATGGTGGTCGGTTGCCCGCGCGCATCCAAAAAGGCCCGGGCCTGCGCCCAACGGTCCTCCGGCGCATCCCCGAGTGTCAAGAGCGCCTCGGTACAGCCGTGAGCGCGCCCGGCCCGCACAATCGCCAAGACGTCCTCCGGCTCCAAAAACTGGCCGCCGGCACCCGGCGGCTTCGCAAAAGTGCAATAGGTACACCGATCTCGGCACAGCGTTGTGACCGGAACAAAGACCTTCCGGCTGTAAGTGACCGTACGCCCGTGTCCCTCATCTCGAAGTCTTGCTGCTTCTGCCAGGAGAGGTTCAACCGGTCGCGTGCCCGCGAGATACGCGACGGCGAGGTCGGAATCGGGAGCCGGATGAGCGGACATGGCAGCGAACGCTATCACGGGCTGCAGTTAAAAAGCACCGTCCTCGCGCAAGTTCGGTCCCATTCGGTCGAGCCGGTACCATGGCATCTTCGGGGGGCTCGTGCTTTCCCGCCAACATGTTTCCAACCAGCACCTGAGGAGGTGTCCCATGAAAGTAGCCATCAATGGCTTCGGTCGGATTGGGCGAGCCGTGTACCGGATCATCGCCGAGCAACCTGATTCGGGTATCGAAATCGTCGCCGTCAACGACCTCACCGACGACGACACGCTCGCCCATCTGTTGAAGTACGACACCGTGTTTGGCAGGTTTCCCGGGGAAATCGTGGTCAGCGACGGCGTGATGAACGCTGGAGGCCACACCGTCAAGATGCTCGAGGAGCGCGACCCGGCCAACCTACCCTGGGCCGAACTCGGCGTCGAAGTCGTGGTCGAATCAACCGGTGTCTTCCGCACCCGCGAGGCGCTCAATAAGCACCTCGAGGCCGGAGCCAAGCGGGTCATCCTCACCGTGCCATCCAAGGATCCGGTCGATGCCACCGTGGTGCTCGGTGTCAACGATGCCGACTTGACTCCCGATGCGAAGCTTGTATCCAACGCATCATGTACGACCAATTGTCTGGCCCCCATTGCCAAGGTCCTCGACGACGCTTTCGGTATCGAGAGCGGGATCATGACTACCGTTCACGCCTACACGAACGATCAGCGGGTTGCCGATACTCCCCACAGCGACCTCCGAAGAGCCCGCCACGCAGCCGAGAACATCATTCCGACCAGCACCGGTGCAGCCAAGGCCATAGGTCAGGTATTGCCTTCCCTGGACGGCAAACTCGATGGGATGGCCATGCGGGTGCCGGTCCCCGACGGATCGATTGTGGATTTGGTGGTTCAGGTGTCGCGCGATGTCACCGTCGCGGAGGTCAATGCCGCAATGAAGGCTGCCGCTGACGGCGAGATGAAAGGCATCCTGGAATACACCGATGAGCCCATCGTGTCGTCTGACATCATCGGAAATCCCGCCTCGAGCGTCTTCGACTCGGGCCTCACCAAGGTCATCAACGGAAAGATGGTCAAGGTGGTCGCCTGGTACGACAACGAGTGGGGGTACTCCAACCGGGTAGTCGACCTCCTCAAGGCGATGACCGTCCAGGCCTGAGGCTCAGTCATCAACCAGGGTGGGCCGCCCACCCTGGTTGGTAACCGAAAGCGGGTGCACCGCTACGATTCTCCCGATGAGGCCTCGCCAAGTCATTCTGCCCCTCTTGCTTGCCCTCTTCGCTGCGTGTACCGACCCTGCCGCAACCACCACGTCTTCTGCAACTTCAACCACCACGATCGCGCCAACACCTTCGACCATCGCAGCCGTCCCTGACCTTCCTCCTTGCTTGGCCGGTGATCAGGCCTTCGCGACCGACGGCGCCCTCGCCCGCGGTCTCCTGGACGGCGGTGAGAGTGACGCCGAGCTGGTAGCAGGATTGAGTTGGACGGCCTTCGACGGATGCGAACGTCTGGTTATCGAGTTCGCTACGGCCGGCGGAGCTCCGGCCACGGAACCGGGCGGTGTGCGGGCCGAGCTGCTTCGGGACCTGGGGATCATCAGACTACGACTCGATAGCCGCGTCACGTCAACCGCCATCGCCGACCGGGTCGTCGAACGCCAGCTGGTAGATCAGGTCTACGTTGTGCGGTCGCTCGATGGAGATCTCTATGTCGACATCCATCTCGGTTCAGCGGTCGTAGCGCGCGCCTCGATCAACCGATCGCCTGCGGAAGTGATCGTGGATCTCCGGGCCGGAGGGCCGGAGCTAGTCGCCCGACCGATCGTCACTGATACCGCCATCGTCATCATCCCAACGGCACCCAAGGCCGAGTATCCGTTCATGGTTGAGGGTTACGCCCGCACCTCTGAAGCCACGGTTGTCTTGCGCATCCTTGAGGGGAATCGTCTCGACCGCGAGGACGTGGCCGCGGTTGCCGACTATCTGATCACGTGGGGGGAGTTTCGATTTGAGGTGCCGGAAGGACCCAACGGGAACATTGACGTCTTCGTGGGCGAGGACTCCCCGGAGGGTGGCGATGAACGGGGTGCCCACTTCACTCTCGTGATGGGTTGAGTAGGCCTTCGATCGGATTGATGATCACCGATCCTTCTTCGATCCTCACTTCGGGTACGAGCTCTCGAACGAATGGTACGAGGGCCTCGCGACCATCTGCGGATCGCACTACCAAACGGTCTTGGGGGCCACCTGTATCGACACCTGCGATAGTCCCAACCGGCTGGCCGGCCAAGTCTCGAACGGTCAGACCGACCAACTCATCCGGCCAGTACTCATCATCGCCGAGCGACCTCCGCTCATCGGCAGCGATCGTCAAGCCAACATCGCGCATGGATTCAGCATCGGTACGGCTGGCGACCTCTGCAAAGACCACCAGGAGCTTCGCCTGGTGTCGACGACTGGAACGAACCTCCAGGCGCCGTGGCGGCTGCTCATCAGTAAGAAAACCCGCCCCCGATCGGAAACGGTCTGGTGTATCGCTCTCAGAGAGGACGTACACCTCACCTGCCAGACCGTGGGCCCGGCCGATCCGACCGACAATGACGCGTTCTTCCATGAGCTAAGAGACCGACTCCTAGTCGATGAACTCGACCCCCGAGTGCAGACCTTCCTCATCGGCGGCAGCCTGGGCTACCGTTCGAATGGCACGAGCGACGCGGCCTCGGCGCCCAATCACTCGCCCCATGTCGGATTTGGCAGTGCGGACTTCCGCTACGACCTCTTCCGGGCCCTCTTCAACGAGCGTCAGTTCGACTTCCTCAGGACGATCTACGATCTCCGTGACCACGTAACGCACCACACGTTCGACAATTTCTCCTTGGCTCACGCAGATGACTCCTCAGTCTCGACCGGCTCAACGGTAACATCGGCGACCGGCTCGACCGGCTCAACGGCAACATCAGCCACCGGCGCAACCGGCTCAACGGCAACATCAGCCACCGGCGCAACCGGCTCAGGGGCGGGTTGCGGCTCCGTCTTGGCGGGCGCAGGCCGAGATGGAACCGTGTGGATTTCACCTTTGGCGACCTTGAATCGCGACCATGCTCCCGAGATTTCGAGCAGCTTCCGGACCGGATCGGTGGGCTGAGCGCCCTTGTGGAGCCAGTCGAGCGCTTTGTCGTTGTCGATTTCGACCACCGACGGCTCCTGACGGGGGTCATAGCGCCCGATAACCTCGATAAAGCGTCCGTCACGGGGGGATCTGCCGTCCGCAACTACGACCCGGTAGGTCGGTTGCTTCTTCTTGCCCATCCGCTTCAGGCGGATCTTTACCGCCATCTCCTCACCTCTTCCTTCGTGGCATGGGGAGCCCGGGGATGCCTCGCCCCTGCGTCACCATTTTCATCATCTTTTGCGTTTCGGCAAACTGCTTGAGTAGGCCGTTCACCTCTTGGGGACTCGTACCCGAACCGGTCGCTATGCGGCGTTTGCGGCTCCCGTCGATGATCTTGGGGTTTCGCCGTTCGGTAGGGGTCATCGATCTGATGATGGCCTCGACCCGTCCCATGTCTCGATCCGACACTTGAACGTTTTTGAGCATCGACCCGGCGCCGGGCAGCATAGCAACCAATTGGTCAAGTGGCCCCATCTTCTTGAGTTGTTGAAACTGATCGAGGAAGTCGTCCAGGGTGAACGAGGCAGATCGAAGTTTGTCTGCCATCCGTTCCGCATCCGCCGTATCCCAGGTTGTCTCTGCCTTTTCAATCAGCGTCAACACGTCACCCATTCCCAGGATGCGAGACGCCATCCGCTCCGGATAGAAGATCTCGAAATCATCGATCTTCTCCCCCACCCCTGCGAATTTGATGGGACAGCCCGTCACCTCGCGCACCGAGATGGCCGCTCCGCCTCGTGCGTCGCCGTCGAGTTTCGAGAGCACGATCCCGGTCAGGGCGGTGTGTTCGAGGAAGCCCTTGGCCACATTCACAGCGTCCTGACCGGTCATGGCATCTACTACCAGCAGCACCTCGTCGGGATCAGCGATCTTGCGCACGTCGGCGAGTTCGGCCATCAGGTCCTTGTCGATCTGGAGCCGCCCGGCGGTGTCGATGATCACGACGTCTGCGCCCAGTCTGTTTGACTCCTTTAGCCCTGCTCTCACCACCTTGGACGCCCGGGATGTCCGATCGGCGAACACCGGCACCCCGATCCGCTCGCCAAGCGTTTCCAACTGATCGATTGCTGCTGGTCGCTGTAGATCGGCTGCTACCAACAGCGGGTGTTTCCCCTGTCCCTTGAGCCGGTTGGCCAGCTTCGCCGCCGACGTCGTTTTGCCCGAACCCTGCAAACCAACCATGAGAACGGTAAGCGGCGGAGCCGACGCCGATACCAGTCGAGCTTCGGTTCCACCCAGCGTGCCGATCAGCTCTTCGTGGACGATCTTGATGACTTGCTGGCCCGGAGTCAGGCTCTTGGTGATCTCAGCGCCGAGCGCCCGTTCTTTGACGCGGCCCAACAAGTTTCGCGCCACGCTGACATTTACGTCGGCTTCGAGGAGGGCCAGGCGGACTTCGCGCAGTGTTGCGTCGACATCGCCCTCACTGAGCCGTCCTTTCCCGCGTAGCCGGGAGAAGACACCATTCAGCCGATCGGACAGGGAGTCGAACATACGAAAGCGATTGTAGAAGCGCCAGGAGAGATAACGTCACACAGGTCCACGGAGCGATTGCTCCGTGGACCTGACGTGGCTCTCGTTATCGGATCAGCGATGCCTGGCTTCGTACCGGAGCCGCGCACTGCCGACCAGCAAGACGAGTCCCCCCAAGAGAATCAGACCGACCGCAACGCCGCCGGTTCCGGCCGTCGAGGCACCCGTGAAAGGCAAGGTCTGCTGGGTGACTGAAGCCGGAACGGTGGTCGTGACTATCTGCGGCAGCACCTCCGGCGACCTGAAGATACCAAAGTCCTTGGTGAGGTCGGATTGCCCCGCCGCCAGCGAGACCTGGCCGGCAGCGGTCGCCGGGCCAAATTCGTATCCGGCCGGCATTACCAGCTCAACCGTGTAGGTGCCGGCCGGCACTCCGGAGAAGAGATATCCACCAGCTGATCCCGTCACCGTCGTGGCGAAGAGGAACCCGTTGCTATCAAACAGATTCACCGTCACCCCCGCCACCCCGGCCTCGAAATCGCCCTGGTATCCGTCGGCGTTGGTGTCTTCCCAGACGCGGTCACCGATGATGACCGGATCCGGAGAAGGGGTAGGCGGGATGGTCGGGGTCGTCGTCTTCGAGTTCACGAACGTGCAGGTCACGTCCTCACCCTCGACGAGGGTGACCGACACTCCGCCGGCTACCGCAGCCGTTGTCGCCCCTTCCTCACTGGATACGCAGGAGACGCTGTTGAGCTGCCACCCCGCCAGCACCGTCTCTGTCAGGATGTAGGTGGTTGCGTCCAGCTCGCCCCAAGTGAACGAACCCGACCCGTCCCCCGGGACCGGAGTTGAGGGTGAGTCCGAAAGGTCGAACGTCCACGTGGAGGTCGGCTCGCCTTCGGCGACCGACTTGACCGTGATGGAACCCGAGTCGGGCTGAACGGGAATGAACGATGCACACAGCGGCCAAATCGAGTTCGGGCTTTCGGTGTTTGGGTACGCCGCATGGCGAGCAACCACGCTCGAGAAGGCCGGGACTTCAACATTGGTGTTCACCGTCGACACGATGAGATTCGCTTCGTCGGCCAGATCCGGCGTAGCACCCGACTGGAAGGCAACGGTTGCGCCGTTTCGTCCTTCCAGAAACCACTGCTCATTCAACTGGGGTTCGTCACCGTCTTCGTGACGATCCCAGCCGGCCAGCACAACGTCGTAACGTCCGGCGGGCACCACGCCGGGGCCGGGTCCCAGCCTTGCTTGGGCTGCCGAACCATCCGATCGGAGAAAATGCAAACCCCAGGCGTCACCCTGGGCATTCAGCACAATCCCATCAGTGAGCGGACAGCCCGGCACAGCCGGCGCGGTCTGGGCCAGAACCGGCATTGCGGTAAAGGCGGCCAAAACCGCCAGCACCAGGATGAGAACTGCAGCCCGATAGCGTTCATTCATGACGCATCTCCTTGTTGTTGCACTGGGTGAGCGATCCCGAATGATTCCGACCCACCGGATCGAAGGAGATTGCCTCCCATGTGCTACCCGACTTTCACTAAGAGTGGTGTTCTGCCCCCCAAGAGCAGCCTGACTACACCACTTCCACCTCTTCTTGTGAGAATACAACCACCCAGAGCGTCAATCAATGGGTCGGGTGACCTTTTCTGGAGAAACCCAAAGGACTAGTGCATCACCGCCCCCCGCGGGATTGCAGACGGTAGCCTTGGGAACCGAAGACCCTCGCGAAGGAGCAACCGTGAGCCTCACCGTCGTCGAACACCCTCTCACGAAGCACTACCTGACCACGCTGCGGGACAAGAACACTTCCACAGAGCTGTTCCGCGAGACCACCCGTCGTCTCGCCTATACGCTGCTCATGGAAGCGACCGGCGACATGGCGCTCGAGGAAATCCCTATCGAAACACCGCTCGAGCCGACGACCGGCCACCGCCTCCATCAGGATCTGGTGGCTGTGGCCGTTTTGCGCGCCGGTCTGGGGCTACTCGACGCCGTTCTCGACCTCCTCCCCCAGGTCAAGGTCGGCTATGCCGGTGTCCAGCGCGACGAAGAGACCGCCGCACCTCAGGAGTACTACACGAAGTTCCCCAATCCGCTCTCCAACTGCAAGGTCATCATCCTTGAACCGATGCTCGCCACAGGGGGCTCCTTGTCGTGGGCGGCCGATCGCATCAAGGAACACGGGGCGGCCGACATCACGGCCCTGTGCGTGGTGGTCGCACCGGCCGGCGTCGCCCGCATGGGACAAGACCATCCCGATGTTCGGATCGTCGCTGCCTCCCTGGACGAAGGGCTCACTCCCAACTTCTTCATCAGACCCGGCCTGGGAGACATGGGAGATCGGTTGTTCGGCACCTTGTAGACATGCAGATCAGATACCAATCGACCATCGACGACGTTGCTCCGGAAGCCATTCATGGCTTCTTCGTCGGTTGGGCCGATCCTCCCGGACCGGCGACCGTGCTCCGGATGTTCGATGCAAGTACCCATTCCCGGCCGGCGCTCGATGGCGATCGCCTCGTTGGACATGTTCGAGCCATCAGCGACGGCTTCTACCCGGCGTTCCTACCGGAGCTCGAAGTGCTCCCGGATTACCGGGGCCTGAGCATCGGCACCACCTTGCCGACCAAGCGCCTGGACGATCTGGCTGGTTTCTACTCGATCGATGGGGCCTGCGGAGAGGAGCTCGTCAACCGCCGCCTCGAGTTCACCCGCGACAACGGAATGATGATCCGCACCTACCAGAACCAGGCAGGCTGATGACTCCCTTCCAGCGCTCGATCCGAGAAGTTCTCGAGCGACTGCAACCGGGAGAGGTGGTCACGTACGGGGAGATGGCTGCCCAGGCCGGCTACCCGGGTGCCGCCCGCGCGGTGGGGAACGTCCTTCGCAACTCGGCAGGCTTGTCGTGGTGGCGAGTCGTCACTGCCGGCGGCCGCCTCGTTCCTGGACTAGAACGTGAACATGAACGTCGTCTCACCGCCGAGGGTATCCAGGTAGTCGATGGTCGGGTAGTCAGGGACAAGGTCGCACAGATTTGACATACAGAGAGGCATCTATGAGCAATATCGAGCGGGCCGTGGTCATCGTGCTCGACTCCTGCGGAGCAGGTGAAGCACCCGACGCCGGAGACTATGGAGACGTCGGATCGGACACGCTCGGGCATACCGCCGAGGCCGTAGGTGGCCTCGAGCTGCCACACTTCCAGGCCGCAGGGCTTGGCAACCTCCACCCGAGCCTACTCGGAGTGCCGCCTGCCACCGACCCCTCGATGGCATTCGGCAAACTCACGGAAGCATCGGCCGGAAAGGATTCAACGACCGGCCATTGGGAGCTGGCCGGGATCATCACCGAGACTCCCACCACAACCTTCACAGACACCGGATTTCCAGAGGAGTTGGTCAAGGCAATCGAGGCGGAGACCGGACACGGCTTCATTGGCAACTACGCGGCGTCTGGCACCGTCATCATCGAAGACCTGGGACCAGAGCACCTCGATAGCGGAGCCCTCATCCTCTACACGTCGGCCGATTCGGTCTTTCAAATTGCCGCTCACAAGGAGGTCGTTCCGCTCGCCGAGCTGTACCGGGTGTGTGAGATAGCCCGTCGCCACTGCAACGCGTACCACATCGGTCGGGTCATTGCGCGACCGTTCGAGGGTGAATCCGGCTCTTTCTACCGGACCTATGAGCGTCGTGACTACGCGATGCCACCCCACTCACCGACGGTTCTCGACCACGCCTCCGCGGCCGGGCTTCCGGTTGTCGGGATCGGCAAGATCGAGGATCTGTTCGCCGGACAGGGTCTCACCAGCGCCGTGCACACCGAGGGTGACGCAGATGGTCTCGAGAAGACCATTGAAGCAATCGACGAGTACGACCGAGGCATTATTTTCACCAATCTGGTCGATCTTGATATGCGCTTCGGCCACCGCGAGAACCCGGCAGGGTACGCAGCCGGCCTGGCTTTGATCGACTCGTATCTTCCCCGCTTGACCGCCGGGCTCACCGACCGGGATCTGCTTTTCTTCAGCGCCGACCACGGCAACGACCCCACCGACGGCAGCACGGACCACACCCGCGAGTATGTGCCTCTTTTGGTACACCACCGGGCGGCCGCGGGCGTTGATCTGGGTATTCGAGACCAGTACTGCGACGTGGCGGCCACTATTGCCAACGCCCTCAACCTGCCCCCTCCAGCCCGAGGGATTTCTTTTCTTGCGGAGGTCACATGACGGCTATCGACTTGATCGAACGAAAACGCGACGGCGGGAGACTTTCGACCGCTGAAATCGGCTGGCTCATCAAAAACTACACGAGCGGATCCGTCACCGATTACCAGATGGCGGCCATGCTGATGGCCGCCTACATCCACGGACTGGACCGAGCCGAACTCTTCGCGTGGACCGACGCCATGCTTCACTCCGGCGACCTGCTCGACCTATCGGCAATCAAGGCCCCCAAGATCGACAAACATTCGACCGGCGGCGTCGGGGACAAGGTATCGATTCCACTCGCACCCATGGTTGCCGCCTGCGGGGTTGCCGTGCCGATGATGAGTGGCCGGGGTCTCGGCCATACCGGCGGGACACTCGACAAGCTGGAAACCATCCCGGGGTTCACGACCAATCTCGACCCGAATACGTTTGCGCGTATCCTCTCCGATACCGGTTTGGTTCTCGGCGGACAATCGAAGACCCTGGTTCCGGCGGACCAGAAACTCTACGCCTTGCGCGATGCCACGGGAACGGTGCCGTCGATCCCTCTCATCGCATCTTCGATCATGTCCAAGAAGCTGGCCGAAGATCTCGACGGGCTGGTCCTTGATGTCAAAGTCGGCGAGGGCGCTTTCATGGAGAGCCCAGACCAAGCCCTCGAACTTGCTGAAACCCTGGTCGGCATCGGCCAGGCCTACGACCTCAAGGTTGTCGCGCTGTTGACCAACATGGATGCACCCCTCGGCCGTGAAGTCGGCAACGCCAATGAAATCGCAGAATCGATCGCCGTTCTAGCAGGCGGGGGACCGGATGACCTCGTCGAGATCACCTATGCTCTTGGCAGCGAAATGCTGCAACTGGCCGGGATGGCCCAGGACGACGAGGCGGCGCGCCGGCTCCTTCGAGCCGCGGTCGATTCGGGCGCCGCCATGGAGAAGTTCGCGGCCGTGATCGAGGCTCAAGGAGGCGACCCCCGGGTCTTGGATCATCCCGGTCTTTTGCCCAAGGCCCGGTATCAACAAGAATTACCCGCCTCGAGAACTGGGTACGTCACCCTGTGCGACGCGCGGAACGTGGGGGTCGCGGCGATGCGGCTGGGGGCCGGGCGGGAACGGAAAGAAGACGAGATCGACCCGGCCGTCGGTATCTCCATCGTCGCGAAGCCGGGAGAACAGGTCGATGAGGGACAGCCAATCGCCCGGATCTCTTTCAACGACGAGGGGCGACTGGCCATGGCTCTGCCGCTCCTGAAACGCGCATTCCACATCGCATCGATTCCGGCGGGGCAGCCGCCCTTGATTCTCGGGGAGGTTCGATCATGACCTATCACCAGATCGCGACCGCGACGGCGGCCATCGCCGCGGCCACCAACCGGGACAAGCACGATATTGCACTCGTGCTCGGCTCCGGTCTGAGCGAATACGCTGCCTCGCTTCCGAACGCGGTTGCAGTCCCATACGATCGTATTCCCGGGTTTCCTGTACCAAAGGTCGAAGGGCACCCCGGCAGTCTCGTGTCCGCGGACATTGGCGGCACCAACGTCATGGTGTTGGCCGGGCGAGTGCACTACTACGAGGGTTGGACACTCGAGGAAGTCGTATTCGGCGTAAGAACCGCCGTGGCATCGGGGGCGACAACAGTCGTGCTGACCAATGCGGCGGGTGGCGTCGGAGAAGGCATGTCGCCCGGGGATCTCGTTTTGATCAAGGATCACCTCAACCTCACCGGTGCGAACCCCCTGATGGGTCCGAACGATGCCCGGCTTGGCCCCCGGTTCCCGGACTTGACCGGGCTGTACAACGCCGACCTGCGCCTTCGGGCCAGCGAGACGGCCGGACGAATCGGGATCGACTTGAAGGAAGGTGTCTACGCCTGGCTTTCAGGTCCTTCGTACGAAACCCCGGCGGAGATCCAGATGATCAAACGTCTCGGTGGTGACCTGGTCGGGATGTCGACCGTGCCCGAGGCGATCGCGGTGCGGCACATGGGAAGCCGCGTGCTGGCAATCTCACTCGTCACCAATCTCGCCGCGGGCATATCCGCCAAGCCGCTCTCCCACACCGAAGTCCAGGAGACGGCCGGGGCCGCCCGCTCACGATTCAGCAGCCTGATCGACAACCTGCTCCCCAACCTGGTGGCCTGATTCCGGGATCGGGCCTGCTGTCGGTAGGATCCCATCGTCGCGCCGGAAAGGTGTCGACCTTGCCACGAGAGGAGCATCGTTCATGAGAGTCATGGTCTGTGTCAAGCAGATACCCGACCCTGCATCACCGTACGAGCTCGATCCTGATACCCATTTTCTGCGGCGACCGACCGACCAGGTGCTCGATGACACCGACCGGTACGGTGTGGAGATGGGCCTCATGATTGCCGAGCAAACGGAAGGCAGCGTCGCCCTGGTATCCATGGGCCCGGCCGGGAATCTGCAGGGCATCCGTCAGGCGCTGGCTATGGGTGCCGACAGAGCCATCGTCATCGACGACCCGACTTTGCGCGGGGCCGATTCGCTAGCGACCGCCCGGATCCTAAGCGCCGCCATTGGCCGAGAGGGATTTGACGTCGTGATAGCAGGCACGGAATCGACCGACGGCTACAGCGGGGTTGTTCCACAGCAGATTGCCGAGTTCCTCGACGCGCCGGCCTTGACCTTCGCCAAGAAAGTCGACCTGGATGGGGAAAGGATCCGCATCGAACGTCAGACCGAATACGGCTATGACCTCGTGGAAACAACGGGCCCGGTCGTGATCACCGTTACTGCCGGTGTCGTCGAACCCCGCTACCCGACCTTCAAGGGCATCATGGCCGCCAAATCGAAGCCGATCGATCAGATCACCGCCGCTGATCTGGGGATTACGGCCACCTCCGGCCAAGAGATCGTCGCGGTTCGCCCCGCACCGGAGCGGGCCGCCGGTGAGATCATCGAGGACGAGGGCCAAGCCCATATTCGTATCATCCAGCTCCTTGAACAGGCCAAGGTGATTTAGATGGCTGTCAACACGACGTGGGTATTCGTTGAGGAGCAGGACGGCAAGCCGGCGGCCATCAGCCTCGAGCTGCTGACCAAGGCACGCACATTTGGCGGCCAGCTGGCCGCCGTATTGCTGGGAACCGGTTCCGCGGAGCTGTTCGCAGAACTCGGCCGCTACGGGGCTACGAGAGTGTTCCACCTGACCCCCGACGAACGGTTGCCGACGGCAGCCGCAGCAGCGGCCATGGCCGAGCTGGTGGGGAGCCATGCACCGGATCTCTTGCTCTTCGGACTGACATCGACCGATCGCGATGTGGCAGGCCGACTCAGCGCCCGACTCGGCAAGCCGGTCATCTCCAATGCGATTGAGGTAGCCATCGACGGTGATGACGTAACCGTCACCAACGAGATCTTCGGAGGCGCCCAGTTGGTCGATACCGTGTTTCGGGCCGGTGCCCCCTATCTGGTGCTAGCCCGTCCGAAGTCGTTTCCCGCTGAACCGGGTGATGGTGACACCCCGGAGTTGATCCCGGTCGAAATGCCGGAGGTGGGACAAGCAGGCTCGGCGGTGGTAACCGGACGTCATGTCGAGGAGCGCGAAGGCCCCCAGCTCGAGGAAGCCGCCGTTGTCGTTTCGGCGGGGCGGGGCATGGGATCGGTCGACCAGATGGCCATCATCGAAGAACTGGCCGGATTGCTTGGTGCCGCGGTGGGGGCGACGCGGGCCATCGTTGATGCCGACTGGATCCCGTACTCGCGCCAGGTCGGGCAGACCGGCAAGACCGTCAAGCCCGACGTCTATATCGCCTGCGGCGTATCCGGAGCGATGCAGCATCTGGTCGGGATGAAGGACTCGAAAGTGATCATCGCCATCAACAAGGACGAGGAGGCGCCAATCTTCGGCGTATCCGATCTGGGCATCGTCGGAGATGTCCACAAGGTCCTTCCCAATTTGATTGCGGCGTTGAAGGCCCGGTAGGACCGTCCAGAGGGGCTAGTCCAACCGGAAACCGAACGGCAGCAGTTCCTCGAGGGAATGGATTCTTGGCCGGCCATCAAGTCCGGCCACAATGACCGTGTCAACGCGGAATTCGTTGAGGCGCTGCCGGCACTGACCGCACGGATAAGACTGGTCCTCCCGGGTCGCATCGATGCACGCCACGGCGACCACGTCAATTCTCCTGACGCCCGCCGTGGCCGCCGCCGAGATGGCGCTTGCCTCAGCGCACACACCCGATGGATACGCCGCGTTCTCTACATTCACTCCCGGGTAGAGGTTGCCGTCATCGCCAACCGCGACTGCTCCCACCCGGAAGTCTGAATACGGCGCATAGGCGTTTTCGGCAACCCTGCGAGCTGCTTCGAGCAATTCCTCGGCTGAATACGTCATGAGTCCTCCAGAAGCGCGTCGACAAAAGCTTCCGGCTCGAAGGGGATGAGATCGTCCATGCCTTCGCCGATGCCAATGAACTTGACCGGTGTTCCCAACTCTCGCTCCACGGCGATGGCCACCCCGCCTCGAGCGGTACCGTCCAATTTGGTGAGCACAATACCCGTCACACCGACCGCCTTGGTGAACTGCCGAACTTGAGCGATTCCATTTTGTCCGGTGGTCGCATCGAGCACCAAAAGCACCTCGTCGATGTGTTCGGCTTCACGGCCCACTACACGAACCAGCTTGCCCAGCTCATCCATCAGATTGGTCTTGGAGTGGAGCCGCCCGGCGGTGTCAATAATCACAACGTCGCGACCACGGGCCCGGCCTGCCTGGTACGCATCAAATGCCACCGACGCCGGGTCGGCTCCTGCTTGACCACCAACGACCTCGACGCCGACTCGATCAGCCCAGGTTCGCAATTGTTGATCGGCGGCGGCGCGGAAGGTATCTGCCGCTCCCAGCAGAGGCTCCAGTCCACGAGCTTTCATATGGTTTGCCAACTTGGCAATACTGGTCGTCTTGCCGGTCCCGTTGACGCCGACCACGATCACGACCGCCGGACGACGCTCGAGCGATAGCGCCCGACCCCCCCGATCGAGGACGTTGAGTAGCTCGGCGCGGAGGGCCTGCCGGGCCTCGTTGGTATCCGCAGGGTTACCCTCTCGCACCCGACCAACCACCTCAGTGCTGGCCGTGACACCCACATCGGCCGCGATCAGGGCTTCCTCGAGCCCGTCCCAAAACGCCGCGTCCATCGAGCCGGCGAATAGCGAGCGAAGCCGCCCACCCAGCGCTTCACGCGTCTTGGCAAGGCGGGCCGCCAATGTGGGTTTCTGAACGATCGTGGCAGGTGGCGGTGATTCGGCAGGTGCACGACGGGACCGCACCGTGAGTGCGATAACGACGAGAACGACCGTCAGCGCTATCAGGACGTAGAAGATCGGATCCATCGGCACCTCACGCAGAATCTCGACGCAATTGTACGGTCAGGAAAGGAGTTCTCAGACGGCAACCGAAATGGTCGTCAACCGTTTCGCGACGACTTGAGAAGAGCCGCCCGGTTCCATGGTTACGCCGTAGAGCACGTCGGCCGCCTCCATGGTCTGTTGCTGGTGCGTAACGACAACCAGCTGGGCCGAACCGCGGAACTGATCGACCAGCCGGAGGAACCGCCGAAGGTTTGTGTCGTCGAGAGCGGCCTCAACCTCGTCGAGGACGTAGAAGGGACTGGGACGCGCTTTGAACACTGCAAACAGGAACGCCAGGGCGGCCAGCGACTTCTCGCCACCCGACAGCAGGGACAAACGACTGACTTTCTTTCCAAAGGGTTGAGCCTCGATATCAACACCGGTGGTGAGCGGCTGATCAGGTTCGGTGAGGCGCAACAGGCCCTGGCCGCCCGGGAAGAGCACGGCGAACTGGTCTGCGAAGTGACCGGATACCTGCTCGAAGGCAGCAGTGAATGCCTCCACGATCTCGTCGTCGAGGGCTCTGACGACCTTGCGGAGGTCGGAGCGCGACTGCTCGAGGTCTTCGAGCTGCCCTTCCAGGAAGTCGTGTCGTTGTGACAAATCGCGATATTCGTTGGCGGCCAGTGGGTTGATGGGGCCCATTCGTCGCAGTTCGGCCTGCAGGATCTCCAGAAGCTCACGTGGCTCGACGTCGCCTTCAATCTCCGGCGCACCGGCAGCCATCGCTTCCGCCTCCGTGGCATCGGCGTCTCGACGCAGTTGCTCAGCGACGGCTTCCTCACGCATCCGCAATTCGGTCCCCTCGAGGGCCAACCGGGACAGCTGATCTTTGCTGCGCTCTATCACACTGCGCGCCTCTTCGAAACGGGTCCGAGCCTCCGATAATCTGACCCCGGCTTCGCCCGCCTCTCGCCGCAGGTCGCGCTGACGGTCTCGCAAAGCCTCAATGTGCGCCCGCACCAGCGCCAGCGTCTGGCGGGATCCATCCTCGACGCCGGCCAGATGCGCTACTTGAGCCGGATCGACCGGTCGTGCAGATTGGTCCTGGAGCTCGCCCCGCACCTCGCGCAGGCGGCGCTCGAGCAACCGGCGTCGCTCGACGATCGCGCCGTACCCGGCCGCGGCCTCCTGTCGGATCCTGCGCGCTTCTTCCTTCTTACCAGCCACCAACTGGCGTCTCGTCGCGAGTTCGTCCCACGCCCGTTGGCGTTCGGCTTCTTCTCCCTCAAGTGCCGCGAGGCGCCCTCGCAGCTGCCCGATCTGGGTCTCCCGTTCGGCTTCGGATTCGATCAGGGCAGTGCGACGGTCGTCCAGCCTGACGATCTCAGCCTCCGTTGCAGCCCGGCCCCGCTCCAGGCGATCCAACGCATCCGTGGCACCAGAGATACGCGCCTCAATAGATTCGAGCGCTTCGAGGGCACGCCGCTCGTCTTCTCGCGAGGAATCGAACGACCGGGTCCCGGCCGTCAAGAGACTCTCGGCCCGGGCGAGCCTGAGTTCAGCCTCCTCAAGGCTGACGAGGGCTGCCTCGACCATGGCCGGGCTCGCACCGTCGGGGTGCGCGACCCGCACGCCGAAGCTGTCGATCAGATCGCCTTCTGGCGTCACTGCCCTGATTTCGGGGTGAAGATCGACGATCTTCCACGCGGCCGACCACCCTTCGGCGACGATCACATCGCCGACCAGCAGCGTCGCAAGGTCGGCGTCAGCTTTGGGTCCGAGCACATCAACCAGCGCATCGACTCCCCAGGAAGCGGCGACAGAGCGGGCAGGAGCCCCCTCGCGGCAGGGCCGCCCGGCCACCAGCGGAATGCCTCCCAAGCCATGGGCCTTGAGGTCCGCAACGGCCGCAAGAACGTGCTCCGCGGAGTCGACGGCTAATGCGTCGCTCCACGGACCAAGCGCCGCGTCGACCGCCGCAACAAGTCGCTCCGGAATGTCGAGCAAGGTTGCGACCGTGCCGAGGACACCTGCGCGCTGCGCGGCGAGATCGCGGGCCCGGGGGTCGGTCAGCCCGGCTGCCGCGTTCTCGAGCGCCTCAGCTCGGGCCCGGGCAGCAGCCAGCACCAGTCTCGCTTCGCCGGCGTCCGCTTCCACCTGCTGCCAGCTCTTCTGGTCGGTGGCGCGAACCTCTGCCGCAGCGTCGTACTGTTGCTGCGCAGTCTCCGTTTCCATGTCCAGGCGACGTATCTCGTCGCGGAGCTCTTCGATTTCTCGAGCTTCCGTCTCCAGCTGTGCATGAAGAACTTCGAGCCTGCGCCCGATATCACGCGACTCGCGCCCATCGCGGTCCGCAACCGCTTCGAGCGCGGTGAGATTCCCTCTCACAACGGCCGTGGCGCCTTCGATCGGCAGCCCCTCTTGTTCGGTCAGGGAGCGTTCCTCATCTTCGAGTCCCTGGATCGCCCGCTCGGCCCGGTCGGACTCTTGAGATGCGCGCCGCTCCTGGTCCGCCGATTGGCCCAACTCGATCTCCAGCTGACGCGCCTCATCCTCGAGATCCCGGCGCCGTTCGCCGGCACCTTGCATCCTGGCCTCGGCCGACTTTCGCCGCTCGTGAGCGACCTGCCCGATCCGGCGCAAACGTTCCATAGTCGTCTCGAGCCGCGCGGCGGCGGCCGTATCCCGGTCGAGGGCGCGCCCTGCATCGCCGGCCGCTTCGGCCATAGGCCCCAGCCGGAGATCGAGTTGGTCGCGCTCACCTTCAGCGGCCGTCAGTCGGCCTCGTTGGGTGATTTCCTCAGAGCCGACCAGTTCCTTCCGGCTCCGAATCTGCCGGAGCTCTTCGCCACCGAGATAGAGGTGAAGCCCCCGCAGGTCGCTCTTGAGGGAGTCGTAGCGTTCGGCGGCCTTTGCCTGGCGACGGAGTGGCCGAATCTGTCTCTTCAGTTCCTGAAGGATGTCGCGCAGGCGGAGTACATCAGCATCGGTACGCTCCATCCGGCGCACCGCCCGCTCCTTGCGCAGCCGATGCTTGAGAATCCCGGCCGCTTCCTCGATAACGGCCCGGTGATCTTCGGGCTTGGCACTCAAGATCGAGTCGAGTTGACCCTGCCCCACGATGACATGCTGGTGGCGTCCGACGCCACTATCGGATAACAGCTCCTGCACATCCAAGAGTCGGCAGTCGACCCCGTTGATTTGATAGTCGCTACTCCCGTCGCGGTAGAGCCGTCGCGTGACGCCGACCTCATCGAGGTCGAGCGGCAACGCCCGCGAGGCATTGTCGAATACCAGCGTGACTTCCGCGCGGCTCAGGGCAGGCCGGGTGGCCGTCCCGGCAAAAATGACGTCCTCCATTTTGTCGGTTCGCAGATTGCGAGTCGATTGAGTACCCATAACCCAGGCCATGGCGTCGACCAGGTTCGACTTGCCCGATCCATTTGGACCGACCACTACCGTCACACCCGGCTCAAACTCCAGCCTGGTCCGGTCGGCGAACGACTTGAACCCAACGACTTTCAAAGACTTCAAGAACACGAATCACAACCTTGTTATTTCGCGGTCAGGAGGCTATCACAGCCCCGCGCGGGTGCCTAGAACCGCACCTGAAACGTCGAGAGGCCAGGGTCCGGTTCCACCGGTATGACCTCCACGTTGGTCACAGACGCCAACCTCGGCCCTTCGGCCAACCAGGCCACCAGGTCGTTGACCGCCACCGACGGTCCCAGGGCCAGAACCTCAACCCGACCGTCCGAGAGATTGCGGACCCACCCGGTCAGCCCTCTCTGCTGAGCTTCTCTCAACGTTGCATACCGGAAACCGACGCCTTGCACCCGCCCGGTCACGATGGCGCTCACGGCGATTACTGCTGGCACTGCGGGCACCAGAACGAACTCCTGCCCCCAATAACGGTCCGCTCAATGGGTGTGCCGTCCCGGTAACAAGGCAATCCCTCCCGACCGTATGCCCGAAGTCGATGCAGGTACTCCCCCGCCCGGCCGTCGGGGAGCAGATAAGTGAGGTCGGACAGGCTGGTACCTCCCCAACGAAGCCCGGCCTGAAGTATCGGGTGCACAAAAGCTCGGAGTCGCTTGATCTCCTCGGTGGTCAGAGATCCGGCGGGACGATCTGGACGGATCCCAGCTCGATGGAGTACCTCGTCTGCGTAGATATTGCCGAGTCCGGCGACGAACCTCTGGTCGAGCAGCAGAGTCTTGATGGCCACCCTCCGGCCTGCCAGTCGTCGTACCCAGACGGGAGAACGGGGGAGATGGTCGAGGGCGTCGGGGCCTAGATCGGCGATGGTGGAGTCTGCTAGCTCCTCCGGCGTGTAGACGGCCACAAACCCGAAGGTCCTTGGATCGACCATCCGCATCTCCTGTTCGCGGTCCGTGGTGATGACCACGTGGGTATGAGGCTTCTCCAACTCGTCCGGGTGGGCCAGTTCGATCCGGCCCGACATACCAAGATGCATGACCCAGGTGAGGTCGCCTTCGATGTCGGCCAGAAGGAACTTGCCGATCCGACCCATTCGATGAATCAGGCGGCCCAGCAAGCGGTCTCCAACATCCGCGGGGCTTTCGTTGCGGCGCGCCAGGCGCGGGTGGCGAACCGCTACCGAGACGATCCGGGCGCCTTCCAGCGCCGGCGCCAGGGACCGACGAACCGTTTCAACCTCGGGCAACTCGGGCATCGAGCGGAGGGTAGCTGCGCAGCGAAGATCGACGATCGGCTGAAGGACGTGGATTCAGATCGCATTGCCCATTATTGGATAAGTGCCGGACCAGTTTTCGGCGGTGAACCGCCGACGCTCAGCTGGGGCGGAGTTGTCGCTCGCGAGGATGATGATCGGGTAGTCGTTACAGATCCAGGATGGCCCAACGGGCCTTTCGAAAGGCCTATTGCCCCTAGCAGCGACCGGACCGGGCCGGTAGGAAGGGGGGGACCGCACGCAGGAGAGCTATGAGCTCCGCGATCGAGAGCGACGCATTTGCCGTTCAGACGTTCGGCATCTCCAGAACATACGGTGACCTCACCGCAGTCGACGGCGTAGATCTGGCTGTGGGGGCGGGAGAGCTGTTCTCGCTTCTGGGACCAAATGGCGCCGGCAAGACCACAACGATCAAGATGCTGTGTTGCTTGCTCAGACCGACCGGCGGTACCGCCACGATCATGGGCCACGACATACAGGATGATCCACTCTCGGTGAAACGGGTTATCGCCGTCTCGCCACAAGAGACGGCCATCGCCGAGCGTCTCAATGCCTGGGAGAACCTGAGCCTGATGGCAGGCCTACACGGAATCGAGAAACAAGCGGCGAGAAAGAAGTCCGGGGAGCTCCTGGAGATGATGGGCCTGACCGGGCGGGGCGAGGACCGGGCGAAGAAGTATTCAGGGGGGATGAAGCGAAGGCTCAGCATCGCCATGGCTTTGGTCTCAGATCCTCAGGTGCTGTTTCTCGACGAACCCACCCTTGGTCTTGACCCCCAGTCGAGAAGAGCCATCTGGGAGCACATCGAAGCACTCAGAGGCAAGAAAACGGTCCTGCTCACAACCCACTACCTGGAAGAAGCCGACGCCCTGGCGGACAGAGTCGCCGTCATCGATGAAGGCAAGATCATCGCCCTGGGAACGCCGGGTGAGTTGAAGGGCCGCATCTCTGATACGCCGGTGATGGTCGTCGAGGCCGAGAACCTGACTGCTGAGGCCATCGAGGCTTTGAGGCAGCTTTACCCGGTAGTTCGGGCAATCGAGGCTGGGGTTGAGATCGAGGGCGAAGAGGCGAGTGTCTACGACATACAAGATGTTCTGCGGCCCAGAGGAATCACTATCCAATCCGCATACAGGAAGCAGGTTACGTTGGACGACGTGTTCCTGCACCTCACCGGAAAGCAGTTGAGAGAATGAGATCCCTGGAGTTGGCCACGAGGAACTTCAAGGAAGTGTGGCGTGATCCGTTGTCCCTCGGTATCACGATCGGGCTTCCCGTCCTCTTGTTGCTCGTACTCCAGGCCTTCGGAGAGTTCGAAGAAGTCTTTACACCCACCTCCCTAACGCCCGGAATAGTCCTCTTCGGCTTCGTTATGCTGATGTTCAGCGCCGCGATGACGCTATCTCGGGATAGAGAGAGCGCCCTCTTTGCACGGCTGTTGACGGCTCCGGTGAGAGCGAGCGATTTCGTTGCCGCCTACTCCCTGCCCTACCTGTCTGTGGCGATCATCCAGGGCATCGTGCTCTTTGCCATCGGGGCATTCCTTGGACTGGAGGTCGATGGAAGTGTTGGGCTGGTCTTCCTCGTCATATTTGTGACAGCGGTCTTCTACATCGGATTGGGGATGATCCTGGGATCGCTCCTTCCACTTGCGCCGTTGTCCGGTGCCTATGCGGTGGTCCTTCTCTTGACCATCTTCGGAGGAGCCTGGATGGACCTGGAAGCGATCGGAGGCGTGTTCCAAAGCATCGGCAACGCTCTTCCCTTCGCCCATGCTCTTGATGCGACTCGAGCGGTGATGATTGATGGGGTCGGATTCCCAGCCGTTGCCACCGACTTCTACTGGGTTGTTGGCTACACCCTGGTGATCGTCGCCCTGGCCCTCATCCTGTTCAAACGCAAGATGCTGGAATGAGTGACGAGGGCTCCGTGGCCGGGGCCGAGCAAACCGAAGAGCTTGACGTCTCCATTCCGTTGATGGGGACGAGGCTCGCCCCGCCAGCCCAGGGCGCGGATTGGTGCGGCGATTCCTACCCTGTCTGATTGTCGTCGATAGGTTATGGGACCGGGCACGAATTCCAGACTCGCAGGGTGGGCGCGACGCCGAGGGAACCGTCCGCCTGCCTCGTCTGCAGCGTCTTCGATCCGGCCATCGGCGCCGGCTCTCCCCAAACCTGGAACCCGCCGGTCTCAGGTCACCCGCCGGCCTCGACCAAGTCCGGTCCCAGACGCTCCAGGACCGCCTCGACCGGTTCTCCACCGAGCACATCAAGGGTGTTCTCGCCTGCCAATCGTTGCGCAAGATCCACCAGACCGGCGTGGTCGGACTCATAGGCGCGATTGGCCGCTCCCCCACCCTGATTCCGAAAGAACCAAACCATGGGAAGCATCGCACAGAAGGCCGCCATCGGACCGGTCATCGGACCGATGCGCTCCGGCCAGTGCTTGTCGGCCTGTGCGTTGACTTCCCGTAACCGGTCAAGGCCCAGCCACAAGGGATCCGGGGCGGCGAATCGCACTACCCCGACATGACTGGTGACGATCGCCGACATACAGAGCAAGCAAGGCTCAAGCGTCGTCCAAATGGTGTGATGCTCATAGTCGCCAACCGGTAGCAGGGCCAGGACATCCATCTCAGCATGCGCCAGGTAGTTGCCGTGGAGCCGCCCCGGAGGAGCAGTCGTGTCAACTACTCGATTGCGGCCCTCGCCGACGATGAAGCCGGTCCGGTCGGTCAGGACAGCGCCTACGCCGATGTTGCCGAGCACATGGGCCCGCCACGCTTGCGTAAGTGCACGCTGCCAGGCTGCGTCCAGGTTGCTGAAACCACCCACACCGCCATCGTAGAACAGACTCAGACCGCTCCGTGCTCGAGAGCGCGAGCCGCTGCGTGCTGTTCGGCCTCCTTCTTGGATCGCCCCGTGCCCTCTCCAACGATGTCCCCCTCGACGTCGACTACGGCAGTGAAGATCTTGTCGTGGTCGGGCCCTTGTTCGGTGATCCGGTAACGCGGTCGCTTCCCGACTTGGGCCAACACCTCCTGGAGACGGGTTTTGTAGTCGCGCTTTCCCGGTGCAGCTACCCGGGCTTCGATCCGATCGGCCCAGCGCTCGAGGATGAATCGGCGAGCGCCCTCAAAACCCTGATCGAGATAGATCGCCGCGATCACCGCTTCCATCGCGTCCGCCAGAATCGATTCCTTCTCAGGGCCTCCCGACGCCAGCTCTCCCCGGCCGAGAACCATGTGATCTCCCAGATCGATCTCCCTGGCAACCTCCGCAAGCTCGATCCCATTCACCAAACCTGCCCGCACCTTGGCCATCTCGCCCTCTGCTAGATCACGGTGGTGTTCGAAGAGATAAACCGTCACGACCAGTTGCAGCACTGCGTCGCCGAGGAATTCCATTCTCTCGTTGTGTTCGGCGTCGTGATGCTCGGCCACATACGACCGATGCACCAGCGCGGCCCGCAAGAGGTCGGGGTGCTCGAACCTGGCACCCAGGTGATGTTCCAGATCGGCAAGATCGACCATCACCTGACCCTATTCGCCAATCTGTTCACCAGATCACGGTCGGCTCCGTCTGCGGCCAGCGCCACAGCGTTGGCAATAGCCACTGATGAGGACGCCCCGTGAGCAATGACCACAACGCCCTTCGAACCGACCAGGTGGGCTCCCCCGAAGGTCTCGTAGTCGAGCCGGGCCCGTAGTCCGCTGAGCACCGGCAGTACCCGCTTCTGATCCTCGAGCGACATGGTGGCCATGGCGTCCAAAGCCATCTGCGCAACGAACTGGGCCGTACCTTCGGTGGTCTTGAGCACAACGTTGCCGGTGAAGCCGTCGGTAACCAGAACATCGACAGCATCGGATGAGAGGTCGCGACCCTCGATGTTGCCGATGAAGTTGATCGGTGTCGCTTCGAGCAGCTCGTAGGCGGCCTTGTCGAGTTCCCGGCCCTTACCTCGCTCTTCCCCGATGTTCAGCAATCCGACCCGCGGTCGCTCCAACCCGAAATGCACTTCCGCAACAACCGAGCCCATCAGAGCGAATTGGGGGAAGTACTCGGGCCGGCAATCCACATTGGCACCGCTGTCGATGAGAACGGTCGGGCTGCCGGGGGTCGGCAACATGGTGGCCACGGCTGGGCGGTCCACACCCTCGAGGCGACCGATCGTGATGGCCGCGGCGGCCATAGCAGCCCCGGTCGAGCCGGCCGAGACGAAGGCCGAAACACTGCCGTCTCTGACAAGCCGGGCAGCCACCGAGACTGACGCATCGGGCTTCTCCCGGATCGCCCGGGCTGCTTCTTCATGCATGCCGATGACTTCGGAAGCGTGCACAATCGGCAAGTAGGACTCGTGATTGACCACCATCGGGGCGAGCACGGATCGATCGCCAACCAGAATAACGTCGTAGCCGCGTTCGGCCGCCGCGGCGGCGCCCAGAACGTTCTCGAGCGGGGCGCGGTCGCCCCCCATAGCATCGAGGGCTACCCGCGCCACCGGCGACCTACTTTTCGTCGACGAGGACTTCGCGGCCCCGATACGTCCCACAGTTGGGGCAGGCCCGATGTGAAATCTTCGGGCTATGACATTGGGGACATGTGGACGTGTGAGGACGGTCCAGCTTCCAATGCGCTTTCCGTCGACGGGTCCGGGACCGTGACATCTTCTTCTTTGGCACCGCCATGGTGCTCTCCTCTCAGGGTTCCAAAAGCTGCCGTAACGCGCTGAAGGGAGAGTTGCTCTCGTCGGCGTGTCCAGAACAGGAATCCGTATTCAAGTCGGTTCCGCACGTTGGGCAAAGTCCCAGGCAATCTGCCTTGCAGAGCGGCACCAGGGGCAGGGCCAGACTGACCTCATCGTGGATGGCAGGTTCGAGGTCGATGTGGCCATCCCTGGTTATCGGCTGAGTGTCCTCGTTCGGTTCTCTGCTGTAGAGCTGCGTGAAGGCGGTATCGCCACTCTCGGTCCACTCGGTGAGACAGCGGTTGCAGTGCACTTGGGCCGAATAAGCGATGTCCCCCCTCGCCAGAATCTGGTCGGCCAACGCTTCGAGCCGAACCTGGACGGTCACGGGATTCGACGCGTCGACTCTGTCGAGGTCCATCACGATCTCGATCGGGCCAACGATCGTCTCGTCCCGGCGGGCAGAGGCACGGCCCAGCAGGTCGGTGACGAGCAGTATGAAGGGACTTGAGTTCATGATGCGTTGATTGTAGGAAGGAGCAGTTTACTGAGGGAGGATCCGCGCGAAGCGGTGCCTCGACCTTCGGCACCGCGACCAACCCGAGCGAAGTGGTAAGGATCGCGAAATGAAGCCCGGCGCGAGCCGTCGGCCGATGGGGTCCGAGATCAGCCCTACTGAGCGACCGGGGGTGGCGCCGGGCGGGACTGGTGGAATTCACGTCGAGCTTCGCGTACTTGCTTGAGCAGGTTGGTGAACAACACTTCCAGATGCTCGAGGCGATCCTCTGCCAGGTCCTCGGCTTCGAGCCGGATCCGGCGCGCGTCGCCTTCAGCCCTTCGGGTCAGAATGTTGGCCTCTTCCACTGCTTCGGCGATGATGTTGGACTCGCTGACCATTTCTTTTGCCCGGACATTCGCTCGATCCATGGCCGCTTTCGCCTTTTCGTTGGTGCGGGCGATGAAAGCTTCTCGCTCGCGAACCATCCAGCGCGCCGCCCGCAGCTCCTCGGGCAGACTGGCTTTCAATTGCTCAAGCATGGCGAGAAACTCTTCACGCTCGACCCGCACCGCCCCCGAGAGGGGCAGCGCCTTGGCTTCCTGAACGGCCACCATCATTTCGTCGATGATGTCGTGGAGTTCTCCGATCTGAACCGGTGTTTCGGGACGGTCGTCTGGTTCGGGGCTCGGGAATGGCTCATCTGCATCATGAGGGAAGTCGGTCGAATCGCTCATGCGTATCGCTCCTTCAATGCCGCGGCGACCATCGGCGGAACCAGACCGTCCACCGAACCACCCATCCGGGCAACTTCTTTGACCAGCGAAGAAGAGAGATAGCCGTACTCGGGGTTGGTGGGGAGGAATAGGGTATTGATCCCGGCGAGACTCTCGTTCATCTGGGCCATCTGAAGCTCGTACTCGAAGTCGGAAACAGCCCGGAGACCCTTCACGATGACGTCGACTTTCTTCTCCTGGGCGAAATCGACCAGCAGTCCGGAAAAGGCATGGATCTCGAGTCGACTTGATTCGTCTTTGAACAACTCCTCAAGCATCGCCGTTCGTTCTATCGAGTCGAAGAGGGCACTCTTGGAAGGATTGGCCACGATCGCAACCACCACTTGGTCGAAAATCGATAGGCAACGCTTGATGACGTCAACGTGACCGTTGGTCGGCGGATCGAAACTGCCGGGACACATCGCCCTGCTCACCTCTCCTCCTTCCGGTACGTCCAGAGCCGGCTGTCACCATAGGTTCGCTCGCCCGCCGTAGTCAGGCCGTCCGGGCCCGCCGGAGGGTTCTCGCCGACCCGACGGTGGACCACCACCGAAGCGCCGGTATCGAGCAACGGTTCGAGCTTGCTCAACACCTCTTGCACAGACGCTAGCGAGAGCGCATAGGGGGGGTCAACGAACACCAGGTCAAAGCTCGACCTGCAACCGTCGAGAAAATGTCCCACATCACCGCCGATTACCTCTCCTCCCAGGTCGAGCGTCGTTGCGTTCCGACGGAGAGCGATCAGCGCTTGGCGATCATTCTCGACAAACACCACCGACCGGGCTCCCCTGCTGAGGGCTTCCAACCCGAGCGAACCCGAACCGGCAAACAGATCGAGTACCCGGGCATTGAACACTCGCGACCCGAGAGACGAGAAGAGCGCCTCACGCGCACGCCCGGTCATCGGACGAGTACCGAGCCCTTTCGGCCCGACGATGGTTCGTCCTTTGGCCGATCCGGCGATGATCCTCATGAAATGAACAGCCATTCGACGTCGTCGCCCAGCAACGCCCTGATCTCCTTGCGAATCTCGGGATGCTGTCCGAGGTCGGGGTCCCGGGCAACCAGACCGAACGCTTCCTTCCGCGCCATCACGAGAGTATCCATGTCTTCGAGAAGGTCGGCCAATTTCAGGTCGGACAGGCCTGCTTGCCGCGACCCGAACAGGGTTCCCTGACCCCGAATTCTCAGATCTTCCTCCGCCAGTCGAAACCCGTTGTCGGTCGATACCATTGCGGCGATCCGGGCTTCCCCTTCCTCAGTTGTCGGCTCCGCCACCAGATAGCACCAATTCGGACCGCTGTGACGACTGAGCCGGCCCCGTAGCTGGTGGAGTTGGCTGAGCCCGAAGCGATCGGCATCCTCAATGATCATGACCGTCGAGTGGGGCATGTCGATCCCCACCTCGATCACCGTGGTCGAGACAAGAACATCGAGACCCCTCGCGCGGAACAGCTGCATCACTGCCTGCTTGTCGGCGGGACGCATTTGACCATGCAGGAGGCCCAGTCGAAGCTCCGGAAACACTCCCTGGAGGCGCTCGTATTCCGCAGTCGCCGAAGCTGCCTCGATCTTGGGACTGTCTTCGACCAGCGGACACACCACAAAGGTCTGCCGGTCAATCGCCGCCTGCTCGCGAACCCGTTCATACAAGCGCTCCAATTCGGCCGGCGTCTTGCCTACATATTCGGTCGTCACTTCCGGGCGACCGGGTGGCATCTCGTCCAGCTCCGACACATCGAGGTCGCCATAGAGCGTCATGGAGATCGTCCGGGGAATCGGGGTGGCCGTCATGATCAACAGGTCGGGATCAACGTCGCCCGCTTTTTCCTTCAACTCGACCCTCTGATGAACCCCGAACCGGTGTTGCTCATCAACGACGGCTACCCCCAGCCGGGCGAAATGGACCCCCTCCTGGATGAGCGCATGCGTACCAATGACCAGATCGATCCGACCGTCTGCAATCCATCCCAGCAGATCATCCCGACGAACCGACCCCGGTGAACGGAAGGAGACCTCGGAGTTGCTCCCCGTCAACAGCGCCAGCGTCACAGGACGGTCGGGGCTGCGCTCGTCGAACAAGCTCGACATCCCCAGATCCGCTCCGCCTCCCTCGACGACCGGTGCCAGAGCGGCCTGCTCCAGAAGGTCTTTGATCCCGAGATAGTGCTGTTCGGCCAGTACCTCGGTGGGAGCCATGACCGCACCCTGATAGCCACCCTCGACTCCGGTGAGCAGCGAGGCGACGGCAACTACCGTCTTGCCCGATCCGACCTCACCGAGCAGCAACCGATGCATGGGATGAGGAACCAGCATGTCCTCGCGAATCTCACTCATCACGCGAACTTGTCCTCCGGTCAGTTTGAACGGCAGGTTGCCGACAAACCGGGTGACCAGATCTGTTGAAGAAGCATGGGCAATACCGACGGCCTGGTCGATCATTCTCTGCTTGGAGAGAGCCAGCGCCACCTCGAGGCGAAACAGTTCGTCGAAGACCAACCGCGCCCTGGCCCGGTCCTTGTCCTCGAGGCTGTCCGGGAAATGGATGTCGGCAATCGCCTGATCCCTCGAGATGAGCCCGAGCCGTTCCCGCATCTCGGGAGGCAGGGGATCACCGATCGGACGGGCTCGCTGCAGGGCGTTGTGGATCGCCCGGCGGAGATGACCGGGGGAGACTTCCCCGGCGCTCGAATGAACCGGCACCACGCGTCCGGTTATCAAACTCTCGGTCGAGGAGTTGAGCACGTCTACCGCCGGGCTCTTCATCTGTAGTTTGCCGCGGAAACGATCGAGCTTGCCGGACAATGCCACCTCGGCCCCGACGGTCATTTGCCGTTCCCGAAATGTCTGGTTGAACCAGGTAGCCGCGAGTACCGAGATGCCATCTCCAACCACAGCCTCGGTGATGGCCAAATTCCGACGGGGGCGGCGGGTGCTCACTCTCTGCACGGTACCGATCACCGTGACCTCTTCACCGAGCTCGACCTCACCGATGGGAACGGTCCGTGAACGATCGATGTAGCGGCGTGGGCTGTGAAGCAGCAGATCGGCGACTGTCTCTATCCCCGCCTTCTTCAACGAAGCGGCCCGCCGGCCCTTGAGATATTTGACCTCGTCGACGCCGAACCGGGTCAGCTCGGTGAGGGATCGACCGCTCACTCGACCGAGATCAGGTAGGGGTACAACGGTTGATCGCCCTTCATGAATTCGATCTGCACATTCGGGTGCCGGGTAGCCAGCCACTCCCGCACGGCTGTTGCTGCATGCGAGTCGGCACCGAAGCCGGTGATGATGGTGACCAATTCGACGTCTCCTTCAACGAGATACTCCAACAACCCTGTCAGCGCTCCCAATTCGCTCTGATCCACATTGTGTAGGTCACCGTCGGCGAGGCCGAGCCAATCGCCCTCCGAGACCTCTCCAATCGACGTGACCGAAGATCGAATCGCCCTGGTCAATTCCCCGGTTCTCACTCCGCTGGCGGCGGCTTGCATAGATTCACCCACGTGCCGACCGTCGCTGTTCGCCGGGAAGTAAGCAACCATCGCTGCCAATCCCTGCGGGACTGTCACGGTGGGAACTACCAGGACGCGTTTGTCGGTCAGGGCATCAACCTGGTTGGCCACGGGAACGATGTTCTTGTTGTTGGGAAGCAAGATGACCGTATCGGCTTTCACCCGCTCCACGGCCGACAGCAGATCCTGAGTCGAGGGATTCATCGTTTGACCACCGGTGACGACCTGCTGTGCCCCGAGGCCTTTGAACATTTCAACGAGGCCTCGTCCAGCCACAACCGGAATCACCGCCACCGGGGCGTCGACAAATCCCGAACTGGTCTGCGCGGCGGACTCGCCGGCATGGAAGGCTTCGGCTGCAGCCTGATCCAGGAGATCGGTGATCTCGAGGCGATGCGGCCGTCCTGCCGTGATGCCGGCTTCGATGGCCGGGCCGGGAAGATCGGTATGAATGTGGCAGTTGTAGGTGCCATCTCCACCGACGATGACGATGGATTCGCCCAGTTCGAGCCACTCCTCACGGAACGAGCCGATGCTCACATCCGTTGCGTCGAGAAGGAACATCACTTCGTATCGCAGACCGCCGATCGCCGATTCAGCCTCATCTGTTGGTTGGAACCGAGGCGCCTGGATGGCGACGTTGAAGATCCGTTCCGGAACAATCACATCGAGCCCCGTCACTTCTTCGAGAAATGCCACAATGAGCAGGAGAAACCCAGCTGCCCCCGCATCCACAACTCCGGCTTGTTTGAGTACCGGTAACAGCTCGGGAGTGTTTTCCAATTCCTTCTGAGCACGGTGGTAGACCCTTCCAAGCAACGCGCCGAGGTCTTCGCCGGCCTCGGTTCCCGTCTCGGCAGCTGCGTCGGCGGCGGCCCGCAGAACGGTGAGTATCGTGCCCTCAACCGGGCGCAGCACCGCCTGATACGCAGCATCGGATGCCCGGGCGAGGGCCAGCACGAGCGCAGCTGTACCAACTTCCTCGTAGGCGCGAAATGTGTCGGAAAGACCTCGCAAGATTTGGGAGAGGATCACTCCACTGTTGCCACGGGCTCCCATCAACGAACCGTGGGCAATAGCTCCCGCTACCTCGTCCATGCCCTGGGCGTCGCGAACCTCCTCAACGACCGATTGAACTGTGAGACTCATGTTGGTGCCTGTATCGCCGTCGGGCACCGGGTAAACGTTGAGTCGATTGAGCGCCTCGCGGTGACGGGTGAGCCGCTCGTGGTACCGGCTGATGATCCGCTTGAGGTGGTCGGCAGTGAGTGCCATCCGCATGGTCCTTTGAGTGAACGAGGCGAGTATACGAATTCCATGCTGCCAGCCAACGGTGCTATCCTCCCGATCCGACCTCAGGAGGGTCTTCTTTCTCATGTCTTACCGGTGTGAAATCTGCGGAAAAGAGCCGTGGTACGGGAAGCAAGTCAGCTTCTCCCACAAGCGCTCCAGCCGGCGCTGGCTCCCCAACATTCAGCGGGTCCGCGTCAAGGATGGCACCAACACTCGGCGCGCCCGCGTGTGCACCTCCTGTCTCAAGGCCGGCAAGGTCCAGAAGGCTTAGCTCCGGCATCGCTGGAGCGGTTCTCGGTTCTTGGTCCGCCGCCCTCGCCTCCGCCCTGGCGAACGACGTGAGCAAGAAGGGGATAGGTTTCGAGCCCGCCGGCTCGACGAAGGGGGTCGGTTCCCACCAACAGACTCTCGCGCCTGGAGAGAAGAACTCCTTCGCTACACTTTTCATCCATGCAAGGTGTGGTCAAAACCTACGACCCGGGTACCGGGGCCGGGATCATCATTCGAGACGACGATCGCAGTGAGGTGTACCTTCGGCCCGGCTCTCTCGAAGGGAGTGCGTTTCGCACCCTCCGCCAAGGACAGCGCGTTGTCTTCGAGGCCGAGGACGTCGAAGGACGCCTCTATGCCAACGGCCTCCGCTTCGGAATGGATGGCCGATAGAGACCGTTGCGTATCTCGAGCGCGGGTATAGTCGCACACAAGACGCACTTAGGAGGTCACGTGGTCCAGGCGTACGTGCTGATTCAAACCGAAGTCGGCAAAGCGGCTCAGGTCGCCGATGAGGCCAGAAAGATCCCCGGTGTCGAATCGGCCGATGACGTGACCGGACCCTACGACGTCATCGTCAAGGCATCGGCTGAGAACGTTGATCAACTCGGCAAGCTCGTAGTTGCCCGCATCCAATCGATCGAGGGAATTACCCGCACGCTCACTTGCCCTATCGTCCACCTGTAGAAGCACAAGACATCAAACCGGGTCGCTCTGTTGTGCGCGTCGGGCTCCTATCCCAGCTTTGATGCGATCGATGCGGCGTTCCGCAACGCAGTTCCGTCTGCGCCGCTGGTGGTGAAACGGCGTGAGGTTGTGTTCTCCACCTCAGCGATCATATCGAGCAACAGCTGACGCCTCGAGATCGGCGGATCGATCCACAAATAGGCAGCCAGACTTCCCGGGATTGTGTTGATTTCGTTGAGCCACACCTCGCCATCGCGAACCAGGAAATCGACTCTGGCCACCGATCTCACCCCAACCAAACCCGCCACCTTTGTTGCGGTCTCGCGAATAGTCCTCTCGATACCCCCGAGGAGCTGTGCCGGCAGTTCACGGACCGACCCTTCCAGCCCTCCACCTGCCAGGTATTTTTGGGCGTAGTTGTAAATGTTGGCGGCTCCCGCATCTCGGACCGGTGCCTCGATGGCCGACAACTGCAGTTCGGGATAGGTGCGGACGGCGATCAGGTAGTCCCGGCATCCCTCCAAGAACGGCTCGATGACCGCTCCCTGCCTCATGTGGGGGGAAGTCTTGAGTAGGTCGAGGGCCGTCCTCCGGTCCGACACAACCTCGATACCGATCGACGACCCACCGAACCGTGGTTTGACGATGTAGGGAGCATTGAGACCTACCCAGGTTTCGTCGTCATCGGTGACCAGGCGCCGGGGCACCGACTGCAGACCGGCGCCGGCCATCACGGCTCCGAACGCCAACTTGTCCATCCCCAAGTTCGATCCCGCCGCGTCGGGGCCTGTATAGCGAAGTCCGGCCAGATCGAACACTGCCTGCAGTGAGCCGTCTTCGCCCGGGGCGCCATGGCAGCAGTTGACTACCAGCGAGACATCGAGCGGTTTCTTCTTGAGGACAAATCCTTCGCCCGGCTCGGCTACCAGGTGAAGCTCTTTGGCGTGGTCGGGTACGCCGTCGGCGAAGGACGCTGCCTCCAGGTGCGGATCAACGGCATACCAGCGGCCGGTTTTCGCCCAATAGAGGGCGAATACATCTACGCCCGCATCGAAGAGCGTTCTCACCGCCTGCAAGCCTGTCAGGACGCTTATGTCGTGTTCAGGTGAAGGTCCCCCGAACACCACGGCCGGCTTGCTCATTTGGTTTCTCCTCGTTGTCACGGATAGTGATCCGGGAGATCGTTCTCGTAGAGAACGACGTCCCGATCGCCGAGATTCGCCCGAACCCAATCGACCGCGTCTTCCCGGGAGTCAACCACGATAACGGACGCTTCCCCGCCTGCCGATCCCCGCAGCAACGCCGCCCGGTTTGATCTGCCAACGATGACGAGGTCGGTGACCCGGCCAACCGCCAGCTCCGCCAGGGCTGCGTTCTCTTCGTACTGGCGGTCACCAAGCTCAACCATGCCGGGGGTAACCAGCACCCGACGACCACCAGCACTCACGCGTTCCAAGGTGGCAAGCGCCGACCGAGCACCGGCCGGATTCGAGTTATACGTGTCGTCAACAATGGTGAACCCAAGGTCGCTGACAGAAACGGTTTGGCGGTGCTCGGCCCCCGCCAAATCATCAATGGCTCGCGCTAGCCCGACCATGGGCGCCCCCACTGCCAGCGCCGCCCCCAGAGCGCAACTCAGGTTGCCAGGAAACACGGACACATCCTCGAGCGTGGCCACCCTTGTGCCCTGCACGAACACTCCCCCATCACCGGTCGCGTCAATGTAGACGTCCGCGCTTGACTCCCGTGTCGAACACCGAATCACCTCGTTTTCGATCTGATCGGCGAGGGCCGCCAGGTGGGGATCGTCGACGTTGAGCACCGCCGTTCTGGCTCTCTCGAGAATCTCGGCTTTCGCCTCGACGATCCTGTCGAGAGATCCGAAGCGCTCGAGGTGGACCGGTCCGATGGCCGTAATGACCCCAACGGTTGGTTCGATCCATGCGCATAGCTCGGCGATCTCGCCCTTTCCGTAAGTGCCCATCTCCGCGATGAACACCTCCGTGCCGACGGCCAGCTGCTCGTTGACGGCTCGCGCAAGACCCATCCGGTTGTTGAAGCTGGCCCGACTGGCCACCGTGGCATGACTCTGTCGCAGCAATCGCGCAAGATAGGCCTTGGTGGTCGTCTTACCGTACGAGCCGGTGATCGCCACGACGATCGGAGCAATCTGGCCGAGCGTTCGGCTCGCCTGATGCACGAACCGGGCTGAGAGTCGATGTTCGATCGGCGTAGCGACGGCCAGCGCGAGGTCAACCAAGAGCGGCATGACGATGCCGGCCCCCACCATGGTCACGGCTGCCCGGCCCAGAAGCGTGCCCGTCAGAACCAGTGCGGCGCTGATAACGGCTATGCCGACCCCCAGCCGTCGCAAACGGCTCGTCCAGCGAAGAGGTCCGGTTCGTCCGGTGATGCTCAGGCCGAGTGGCCCGGCCGCCACAACCAGAGCGGTGAGCAAACCGGCCACCGGATAAAGAAGGGCAAACCCGAGGGCCACGAGTCCCACCAGGATGAGTAGCCGATTGGCTGCGTTGGTGTTCCACCACCGCAACCCGAACCGCGTCACCGACCACGAAAGATAGTGCTCTCGCTGGGCAACCCGCAACCAACGGAGGAGGGCGAGTCCATAGGCGACGGTTGCCGCGGCCCAGAGGGCAATGGTCACGAAACCCCTCCCAGTACCGCTGCTCGAACGGCTGCAGGAGATTCAAGACACACGTGGTGGCCGACTCCTTCGAGCAAGGTCAACTCGGCGCGGCTCAGGTGCTCCATGGCGCGCCTGGCAATCTCGACAGGAACATCTCTGTCGTCTGCTCCCCAGATAAGCTGCACGGGTTGGTGGATTTGGTCGAGCTGTGCCTCGTAGCTCTCGTTGACCGCAACCACGAGGACCTCACGCATCACACCGCGGGCAGCCCGGTAGTCGGCCGACCCATACCGCTGCCGAGCCAGCTCCATCCTGTCGTCACCGATCCACCTCTTACGATGCATCGCCCGAATCATCCGATAGGCAAAAGGGGGTGTGCCCCTTCCGCTTCCAGCCGGCCGGAGAAGCGGTGCCCCCATCAGTATCAGGGTCCCAACCTTCTCCGGCCTCAACACGGCCAAGTGCACCGCAACTCGCCCTCCGAAGGAGTGGCCGACGATAATCGCAGGCTGGGGGAATTCATCCAGGACCGGCGCGATGAGTCTTGCGTACCCGGCGGCGCCAACGGCTTCCGGCGGTTCGGGCGAGGCGCCAAAACCCGGCAGATCGATGGCTGCAGCATCGAGACCACCCAGAATCTCATCGAAATCCCGCCGGTCTCGGCCCCACCCATGTAGAGCCAGCACCCGCAAGGGACCGCCACCGAAACGTTCGCCGAAGATCGTGCCACCGGCGAATGACTTCAACATTGTCCGAGACCGCAGCGCCGCCGGCGATCCAACCAGCCGCCGGGTTCGTGGGAATGCCTCATGTTGGGATGCACGTCAACCGAAACACCTTCCAGGACTGGTGGGAGATTACCGCCGACCATCCGGATATCGAGACCATACTGAGCTGATGGCCCGCCGAAGCAAGACGAACAGAATCCCGTTTGCGGCCTTCAGAGCACGGGCAGCCAAGCTGGGACTGCAGGTCTCCTGGCTGATGTTGGCCGCCATCCTCTTCGCCGCCTATCGCTTCAGTCTGCTCAACGATCCGAAGGTCTGGGTTCCTTCGCTGCTGGCGGGGACGGGTCTCTTGGCTCTTTCCTTCATTCGCTGGGAACGGGCTCTCAAAGATTGGCGTGGCGACCTATTCCTATGGCTGTGGCTCGCGCTCATCCTGGCTGAGTTGACCACCGTCGGGGCAGTCCGGCAGCTCTCGCCCGTCATCTTCGCGCTGTATTTCGGGGTTGTGGTGCTTTCGGCGGCGTTGGCAGGAACCGTCCCGCATGCCTTCATCACCGGATTCGTCATCACTTCCTACATCTTGACAGATTCGAACTTCGGCCAGTCTCTAGAAATCGAGCGGCTGGTGATCCCGTTGGTGACCTTCGTGGCAGTGGCCATCGCCTCGAGCATGTTGACCAAGGAATTCCGCAGGGAGACATTCGTTGGTATCGAACGGGTGCAGCAACTCGCCAAACGAGAGGCGGATCTGGGCCGACTCTACGAAGTCTCCAAAACCATGGCCGCCGGCGACAGCCTCGACCTCGTGCTCCCCGAACTGGTCGGAAGAATCGGACGGTATCTCAATGCCGAGGTCGGCGCCGTCTTGTTGCACAACGAACGGGGACAGTTTCTGGAGGTCGTCAGTCCGATCTGGACGGCCGGGCACGCCCTCGACGTCGGCGGATATCGCATGTCGCTCAACCGAAAGGGCGACATCGAGCGCGTCTTCCTCTCCGGCATTCCTGCTCTCTACACGAATCTGGACCAAGATCCCGACAGTCACGGACTCCTTGGCGAGCTCGGCACCCACTCGGCGATGGTCGTCCCAATGCAACTCGAACATCGCACCATGGGCGTGATGGTGCTGGCCGACAAAGCCGATGGCGAGTTCACCAGGAGTGACCTCGAGGTGTTGACGTCCCTGGCTGCGCCCGCCGCGTTGGTGCTCGCCCAGCTCGAGAGATTCTATGAGGCGGCTGAGACCTCCCGCCGAATGGAGGAACTGGCCCGGATGAAATCGGACTTCGTTTCCGTCGTCAGCCACGAGCTCCGAACGCCGCTGACTTCGATCATCGGGGCACTCGCCACGATCGCTCGGCCGGAGCTGGCACCGGAACAACCAGCCGCACAGGAGCTCCTGGAGTCCGCCCGCAACCAAGCCGACCGGCTGCGACGGCTGATTGAGGACTTGCTTGTCGTATCGCGGATCGAAGGGCAAGCGTTGCCGCGGCACCCGGAAGAGGTCGACCTGAGTCGGTTCTTGCCGGAGACAATTGCCGTCATAGCAGGAGCCGATGAGGTCGTCCGGGTTCAGGTTGCGCCAAACACCCTCGTCAAGACGGATCCGGACCATGTGCGCAGAATCGTGATCAACTTGGTTGAGAACGCCATGAAGCATGCAGCCGGCAGTCCCATTGAAGTTGTCGGCTCGGTGACCGGCGATCGCGCCACCATCGACGTCGTCGACCACGGCCCCGGCATCCCACCCTCTGAGCGCGCCAAGATCTTCGACCAGTTCACCCAACTCGAACCGTCGGCGACCCGCTCCCGGGGTGGCACCGGTCTTGGGCTGAATATCGTGCGAGGTCTTGCTCAAGACATGGAGGGAGATGTCATTATCCACGACACGGCCGGCGGTGGGACCACCTTCCGGGTCGACCTTCCCCGGGTTTTGAGCCCTCGACGCGGCCGCCGCAGCCCCGCGGTGGTCGGCCGCTAGCTACTCGCCGCTGCCGGCTGCGATGGCGTGGAATCCGCCGTCGACGTGGATGAGTTCACCGCTCGTTGCCGGAGTCCAGTCCGAGAACAGCACACACACCATCCGGGCGACAGGTTCGGGATCGGTCAGATCCCAACCCAGGGGGGCTCGTTCCCCCCAAGCCTTTTCGAAGAGCTCAACGCCCGGGATCGATTTGGCAGCCACCGTCGCCAGAGGGCCGGCCGAAACCGTATTGACCCGGATGCCGTGTATGCCGAGATCACGAGCGAGATACCTCGTTACCGACTCCAGGGCAGCCTTGGCCACCCCCATCCAATCGTAGGCGGGCCATGCCTGCCGGTTGTCAAAGTCCAACGTCACCAGAGAGCCCCCGCCCGCTGCTTGGAGCAGGGGCAACAATCCGGCGGCGAGTGTCTTGAACGAAAACGCGGAAGTCATGAACGCTGTCTGCGCGCTTTCCGGCGGCGTATTGAGGAAGTTCCCACCCATCGCGTCTTCTGGGGCGTAGGCGATGGCGTGTAAAGCACCGTCGACTGCTCCCCACCGGGTGGTCAGCTCAGCCGTGAGGTTGATGAGATGATCCGGATCGTTGATATCGAGTTCCAAAACGTCGGGTGGTTGAGGCAGTCGGCGCGCCGCCCGCTCCGTCAACCGGAAGCCGCGGCCAAATCCGGTCAGCACGAGCTCGGCACCCTGCTCTTGAGCCACCCTGGCCGTGTGCCAGGCAATCGACTCGTTGGTGAGCACTCCCGTGATCAGCAACCTCTTACCGTCCAGCAGCACAGTTTCCCTCCCCGGGCTTCCAGAACCCATGGTACGACGCCTCGCCTTTACGAACCCTCGAAGGTCATGATCGCTCGTAAACCGAGCCCCATCACGAATAGCAGCAGCAGGCCCCAGGCTAAAGCCGGGCGCTTGACGAACTGAGATCGATACATGTATGCAAAGGCGAGACTGAAAAGCACCAGGAAACCGTAAAACATGTGGAAGGCACCCGGGTCGTGGTCCTGGAGATAGAGAACAACGCCGGCCAAGACCTCGACGACCATGGCGGCCATTCCGCCTCCGGCCAGGATCCAGAAGGGCTTGGTGAGCGGACGTTTGGCAATTGCGAAACCGATGCCGACCAGGCCGGCTAGGCCGGCCAAGGACACGGCTACCCAACCCCAGGTGGTATGAAAAGCCTCCATCTGATGCAACCCTTCCGCACGATAGGGCTCAGGACTCTACCGGTCGATCGAACACCCGGGAGCCGCCGGGCGGAAATGAACTCGGTTGGAGCCAGGTTGCTCAGGTTAGGCCTGGGGAACCTCCGTCAATTCGCCGGAGGTCACGTCGAGAGCGAACTCTCGGTCGGAGCGGGAGTCTGAGATCCAATTGGCGAGGCGGGCGCCCTGTTCTCGTACAATCCACCACGCGTAGCCGCCTCGGCTGCCGCTCATGAAACCGGCCCGGGCTGCTCGCGCCCGCATCACGGCATCCGCTTCAACCTCAAAGGTGCCCAGGATGCTCTCCGTGGGAATGGGGGCAGGACGACCCGACTCGACCTCTTCCTCAATGAACTCAACTGCTTCGAACATGGTTGCCTCGCTGCTCCTCCCGCCCAATCGGCGACTCCGCGAGCCACCGGCTCTTGAAATCATCCTACACCGTCATAACCACCGCGTGTGGTGGTTTCGTCACCTAAAGCACCTTAAGTGGGTTGGCTCAGGCAACCTCGACCAGTCTGCTGGTGGTGAGGTCGACCACGAATTCGCGGCCAGTCCTTGAATCGGCAATCCAGTTGGCCAATTGCTGACCGTCTTGGCGGACGATCCACCAGGCATACTCAGGCCGTCTTGACGCAAAGAACTCCGCCATCGAAGCTCGAGCTGCGGCAACGGCAAGATGCTCGCTGGAATACCGTCCTATCTCGAACTCGGTGGGCACGGGTGCTATCCGGCCCGGAATAGCCTCCTCTTCGACAAAGCGAACCGTCTGAAACATACGACCTCCAGAGGCCCACCCACTCCAACCGCTTGCGCATCAACGTACCGCAGACGAAGGCCGCATCCGCGGATTTCGGCAGCCGGAACCCGGTAGCCGGTACCCGGCAATTGGTGGGAACCGTCCCCCCTATCCGACTC
>JAOTUY010000071.1 GCA_029863625.1 Acidimicrobiia bacterium | reverse complement strand
GTGTCAAGCCAGGTCGGCGAATCGGGTTTAAGTTCCCTCGCACGGAAGAGGCCAGGGGTTCAAATCCCCTCACCTCCACCCAGGAAGACCCCAGTTCAACTGGGGTTTTCTCGCGCTTGTGGGTGCAGCTCGGTGACGTTGGTTGGGGGCTCTGTCAACATCCTGTCAACAGGAAGTTTATGGAAGGCGGCATCAAGGCGCTCGGCTACGGCCTCGTCGAGGCTTTCGAAGAGGTGCCCGTACGTGTCGAGGGTGGTTCGGATGGAAGCGTGTCCAAGGCGCTGCTGGATCACTTTCGGGTGCTCACCGTGGCCGATCAGCAGGGCGACGTGGGTGTGTCGCAGGTCGTGGAATCTGCACGGTTCTCCCACGGAGGCACGGACGGCGGGCAGCCAGAAACGCTCGCGGAAGGTGGTTCTGTGCAGAGGTCCACCCTCGGGTGCGTGGAACACGAGGTCCGACGGGCCGGTCGGTTGGGTGGCCGGGTGCTCGGCGAGGGATTCGACGAGGAAGCGGGGGAGGGTGATCGTACGACGGGAGGCGGACGTCTTGGGCTCGCCGAATATGATCTGCCCGCCAACCTCGCTGCACGTCTCGGCGACCGTGGCGGTGCGGGCCAACATGTTGAGACGTCCGACCCGCAGACCGGCGAGCTCTCCGAAGCGCAATCCCGTGTAGGCCGCGGTTAGCACGAGGTTTCGGTAGCGGGCATCGATGACGCCGGCAAGGGCCGCCACCTCCGCCTGGGACAGGAAGCGCATCTCGTTTCGGGTCAACGGCGGCAGCTTCAGACGGTGACAGGGTGATCGCCCGATCAAGTCTGAGTCGACCGCCGACGAGAGCACCGCAGCTGCCAGCTGATAGGCCTTCCTGACCGTCGCCGGTGCCTTACCGTCGTTGCGGAGTCCGGCGACGAAGGCTTGTACATCGGCGGAAAGGACCTGGCCCATCCTGCGGTGGCCGAAGTAGGGGAGGACCAGATGGCGCATGATCGAATCGTCCCGAACCTTGGTGGACTCGCGGAGGTGGACCCTCCCGGCCGACCACGTCTCGGCCCACTGGGCGAAGGTTGTGGCGGCCAGCTTGGGGTCGAGCCAATCACCACGGGCCAGGTCGGCGTCCACGCTGGCGGCATAGCGACGGGCATCTCCGAGCTTGGCGAACGTCCTGGAGCGCTGGCGCGCCGATGGGTCACGGTAGAGGGCCTGCCACCGATCGCCGCGCCGACGGATACTCGCCATGATCCACCTCCGTTTCTCGCTCTCGTCCGCCTCGCTCCGACTGTAGCCCCCGTTCAGAGACCGACACCTGGTGTCCGGGCGTCACCATCGATGAGATGACCCGGTCGAGTTGGCGCCGATCCAATCCCGGACGTCAGCCCAGCGAAACCGGAGGTGCCTACCGACCCGGAAACCCGGCGGGCCTTCGTGCCGGTGGCGCCAGGCGTAGATCGTTGCGATGGGTACTTGGAGTGGCGAGTTGGAGGGTCACTGACATTCTGTTGACAGGGTTGTCGTGTCTAGTAGCCGACATGGAGCCTGTTGGCAGCATCGACCACCGCGAAGATCGGAACCTCACCACAGGTTTGGCCGGCGTTGGGACGGGCCCTCGATACATCCGCTCCGAAGGCCAGCCGGCAGGGATGCGGACTCGGATCACGGACCGTTCGACGCAAACACCGGCCAGCATCTCGAATGTTCAACAGCCTCTCACAAGGAGACCACCCGATCCGAAACAACCACGATCCATCGAGACCCCCATCGCATCAACCATGCCGCCTCCACCCAAGTATGTGCCCTTTCGGCCGATCTTCTTATTCGACACACGCATCTGCAACGAGTTGCTTTCGGTTTGCCGGTCTACCGCTCGGGGGGTGGGCGGTGTTGAGTTTGGCCAAGGCCGCCAAGGACTATTACCTGCGGAAGTTGGAGGAGATCTCACCCGGAGAGGACTACTACCTACGGGGCGGTACCGCCACCGGGATCTGGCGCGGCAGCGGCGCCAAAGACCTGGGTCTGGAAGGCGCCGTTTCGACAGAGGGGTTGGTGCGCCTGTTCGACGGACAGCACCCCGGCACCGGGGAGCAGCTGGGTCGGAGCCTGCGTAGGGATGGGGTAGCGGCGTGGGATGTGACCTTCTCAGCCGACAAATCGGTGTCACTTCTCTGGGCCTTAGGAGATCCTGACACCCGACAGCAGGGTGGAGGCGTTCGAAGAGGCGACCGGGGCGGCGCTGGGGTATTTGGAGTCGGTGGCGTCATCAACCCGAGGCGCCACCAAAACCCCGGTGCTCGACGACCACGGTGACGCGGTGCTCAACGAGAACGGGACGCCCACGTTTCGGGTGGAGACCTGGCCGATCCAAACGTCGGGGTATGTGGCGGCGTCGAATACCGACTTCACTTCCCGGGCCGACGAACCCCAGCTCCATACCCATGTGGTGGTCGCCAATAAGGTCAAAGCCAAAGATGGGGTGTGGCGGACTGTGGACGGGAGGTTGTTGTATCGGTATCAGCTGGCCGCCGGGTACCTCCACGAAGCGACGAGAAGCGGGTGATCGTCGGAAAGGCGACCGACGGCCAACGACACCACCAGCACCAGGACGAGCAGGGCGGACTCGGCCGAACTCGCCGCCAGCGTCTCACCGAGGGTGTTCAGGGCGGCGTACCCGACCATTCCGGCGCCCAACAGGGCAAGACCCTGAGCCCAGTAGCGGCTTGCCCGCAGACCCACCGCAGCGATCAACAGCACCAGCCCGGCCAAGAGCGCCCCAAAGGTGCGGCCGAGGAGTGTTCCGTTCTCCTCGGCCGGTTGAAACAGCGAGGCTGCCGCCGTTCCATCCAGGAAGTAGCGTGCCCACAAGCCGAAGACCGCCACAGCAGACACGATGAAGTAGCCGATGAGGGCTCGATCCCTCCAGCCGGGTGCCCGGGCCCACCTGATTCGTTCGGTCGATGCCATCACTCTTCGTCTCCTGTTACGGCTTCTGTGATTCCGTCGGGAACCCGGAACGCGTCCCATCCATGGGCGGCAGCCTCGGTGAGCACCGTGTCGATCCAGGCCAGTTCGGCATCCACCAGGCTCCGGGTCTTCCGGAACATGGCTGCCGCTGCAGACCCGAATGCCGCCCGCAGTTCTAGTTCAGCCTGCGGCGGATGATCCTCCAGGACGGACGCCAGCGCGGCACGGCGTCGACGTAACACATCCAGCGTCTCCTCCTCGTTGAGGGCGTCGGCGTAGGCAAGCATGGCGAAACGCGTGTCGAAGGGAGACGCCGTTGTCACGACGCCAACGTCGGATTGAAGCCACTGCCACAGGCTCCGGCGCCCCTCTGGAGTGATCCTGTACACGGTGCGGGGAGGCAGGGCACCGGTCCGCTCCTCCATCGCCTCGACGAGCCCGGCGCCCTCGAGCTTGCGGAGGACGTAGTAGACGTGCTTGGCGCTCATGTCGACCCAGCGCTCGGCGCCGGAGATCTCGACGATCCGGTTGATCCCGTGCCCGTGAATGGGTGCCCGGGACACGACCCCCAGCACGAACAATTCCCTCGAGCTGATCTGGTTTTCACCTACGGACAATGTATCATTCATACCAGTACGAACCATACTAAGACCCCATACGGTTTGTCAATATGCAGAAAGTGCTGCGCCGACCGAGTGCACCACCAAGGCACTTTCGATGGGGAACCAATATCGCTGCGCGCATCGAATGGGAGTCCGGAGCCTCAATCGATCGGCATTCGATGGGCGAGCCCGTACTGGATCAGAGCGTCGTACTGTTCTCTGAGCGAGGTCGCGTAGATCTCGTCCTCGGAGTTGTATGCAACTCTCCGGTCCACGAACAGGGGGTCGTCGAGTGGCAGGAATACCGTCTGGTTGGGCCATGTCTCCGCCATCACCCGCAGGATCTCGTTCTCGGGCGATGCGCTTTCCAGGATGTCGAAGGGAGTGTCGCCGGCGCCGGCTTCCAGCTCGGTGCGGGCCGAGGTGAACCCGATGACGATGATCGACCCTTCGACGATCGGGCTCTCGTGTGCCAGGTAGTCGCCCAGCCACTGCTGGTCAGTGCCCATGAGATGCGACTTCTGGGCGTGATGGGCGCCGACGTTGATAACGGTGCCGTTGGGATCTTCGGCTATCCGCCGGTCCGCGAGTTGTTTGACGAGGTCCTCGCGTGACCGGGCTGCGCCGTTGTCATCCTTTTTGCGTTGCTCCCGTATGTCGATACTGACCGCCTCCACCTCGACCATTTCCGCTACCTGGTCGTAGCGAAAAGCCCCCCACGTCTCGACGAGCATTGAACGATTGTCTTCAACAATGGCCGACAGCGTCTCGATTGCCTGGTGCTGCGCTGCGGGCGACATGTTGGGGTAGTCGGGCGGGAGGCTGAGATCGACCGTGCCCGCGTTGGGCAACAGACCAACGAGCATGTGAAAAGGATCCGGAAATCGGTAGCACCCCCTGAATCGTCCTCGTTGGCATCGATCGAGCGCACATGGATCCGCTGCTCTGCTGGGAGCGTGGCGTTGATCTCGCGGACGGCAGTGAATCGGCGATCGAAGTAGGGCGGAGGCACCCAATCAGGTGCAAGCTCTCCACCAAGCACATAGTCGTCGACCAACCAGTCGTTCATCTGCGGCCGTTCGACGAGAAGCTGTCGAAACCCGTCGTCGTGGAGGTCGCTCATCAGCCTCGCCACGAACGCCCAATGCTCCCGTAGGTGGTGGGTCTCCCCCAGGAGCACTACCCGGTTATCGGCCAGCCGCGAGAGAACCCCGGTCGGGATCATCTCTCTGTCGAACACCACACCGTCGCGTGTGAGCACCACCGACAACTCCTCGGCAGTCACGTCTGCGCCGGCAGAGCAACCAGTAATACCGGCCGCAACGATGAGCCCCGCCAAGGCCACCCCAGTTCTCCGCAGCAATTGAATGGTCGAACCTCCCGATGTACCCCCTCAACGCTACAGGTTCCTCGATCCCGCCTCCGCCCACGTTGCCCAACCCCACGCTGGATAGGTCGATCCCGGCCGACAACAAAGATCCAAGCTGGGTCGGCAGGTCGTGCTCGTCTCTCCGAATCGGTGAGTTATCGATGCAGGTTGGGCTCGCCCAGATGTTCTGCCATCCAGTGGACGGCGAATCGCGCGATGTCGCCAGCGTCGATCAGCTCGGCCTGTGCGTCGCCCACCATTCCACATGCCGCCCTGTCGGTGCCCAGGTAGGCGCGGAGGATGGAGGTGAAATAGTCCTCGGCCGGGTAGTCGACGATCCCCGCCGAGTCGTCGAGGCACTCCACCACGCGGACCAGGGAGCCTCCGGGCTCCAGCACCTTCCGGTGCCGGCGGACCCGTCGTTTCTCGGGGAGGGGAGTGAGGTATTCGGCGTAGTGGAGCAATGTGACGGTGTTCGGATCGGCGCCGAGGCGGAGCACGCGGCCTCCGGCGTCGACGAGACGCTCAAGGGGTGATCCCGGCCCGTAGTAGTCGTTCCACGGCACGTCAGTGGTGAGATGCCCGGCGAGACGACCTGACGCAGCAAACCTCCCCTCGGGATGGTCGCTGACGAGAGTGCCGGGCCGAGTGCGAAACACCTCGGCGAGGGTGCCTACCTCGGGGTCGGCGGGCGTCGCCAGTGCATCGAAGGGCTCGGCGTCACTGAGGAGCTGTGCCCTCTCCGGTTCGGGACGCTCGTTCACCCAGGCCCATTCATCGAGCGCACCCAGCACCATCAACAGCGTGCCGTCCAGTCCTACCGTATCGACCAGCGCCTCGAGCAGCCCATCCGCGCCCCCTTCGAGGGGACCGATGGAGCGCAGCGAGGCGTGAACCATCAACAGGTCACCGGTTTGCACGCCCAGTCTTCGAAGGTCGGAGCCGATCTCGGCCGGTGCTCGCGGTGTGGTTGGCACCGCCTCATTCTGGCTGAGACGGGCCGGGACCGAGCGTCACTGATGAGTATGCGGAATCTCGGCGATCCCACCCGACCTGCAGAAGTGTTGGCCACGACCGGATGCCCGGCGTGGCCGTGCGGTCACGGAACCTTCCCGGACGGCCGGTCTCCAAGGGACAACTCCCCCTCTCGACGACCGCCCCCGATCACCAAATCGGGCGCTATATCGCACACTTCGCCGAGTGCTCGGGATCGGCACGTCGTGCGCGCTCGAGGCGAATCCGCGTCGAACATTGACTGTGGCAGCGGACGGCCCACCCGCCGTCGATCTGCTGGTTGTGAGCGGGATTTGGCCGGGGTCGAAGCTTCATGGCGTAGGGTTCTGGTTGTCACAAGGGATGGTTGGGGTCTTCGTGGATGGTTGGGGTTCTCGCCGGGTTGCCGTGGAGTTCGAATCTGAAGGTGCTGTCCTTCGGGGGTTTCTGTATGAGGCTGTGAAGGGCGACCCGCCGTTTCCGGTGGTGGTGATGACGCACGGAACCTCCGCCACGATACCGATGACAACCGACCGGTATGCCGAGGTATTTGCTGAGGCTGGGGTGTCGGCCCTCATCTATGACCATCGGAATCTGGGGATCAGCGGAGGTGAGCCACGCCAGGAGATCAACCCTTGGGTGCAGTGCCGTGGTTATCGAGACGCCATCACCTTCGCCTCGACCGTCGAAGACCATGATCCGAACCGGATCGGAGTCTGGGGTGACTCGTATTCGGCCGGCGAGGTGTTTTTGGTGGCGGCCTGCGACTCTCGGGTCAGGGTGGTGGTAGCGCAATGCCCCACCTTCGGTGCCAACCCTTCTGACGTAGACCCAACACTTGAAATGTTCGAAGCGATCCGTGAGACCTTTGAATCGGGTGACGTTTCCGGTGGCCCGGAGGACACCACTGGTCCGATTCCGGTGGTGTCACCCGACCAGTTGGGCGCTCCTTCGCTGCTACAACCGATCCAGGCGTTCCGCTGGTTCGTTGACTACGGCGGCAGGCACGGAAGCGGGTGGCTGAACCAGGCCACCAGGGTCATCTCTTCGAACACAGCCCCTTATAGCCCATACTTGTGTGCTCCCTTTGTGACGGTCCCGTCGCTGATGATGGTCGCACCTGCCGACGAGATGGTTGGCGCCAATCCGGAGGTCAGCCGACGAGCTTTCGATCTCCTGTCGGGCGAGAAGGACTGGTACGACATCGACGGTGGACATTTCGGTCTCCTCTACCACCCCAGCGACCTGTTCGACGAAGCAAGCAAAGTCCAAGCCGCCTACCTCACCAGACACCTTCTTCACTGATCCCAACGCGCCCAGATCCCTCTGATATGCGCCGTATCGCCCGTTTCGGCTACTCGTCCCAGATCGATGCCTGTTTGGATGTCAAGGGGGTTTTGGGCGTGTTTGGTCTTCCCGACTTGCAACGGGGATTGGTGTTGGGGCGTAGGCTGGGTGACGGCCCGGGGTGGCTTTGTGGAAGAGCCGGCGATTCAGGATGTGATGCCGGCCACGCACACGACCGAGACGTTCCTGGGTGCCCCCCGGGCCTTAGCGCGGTTGGTCTGAGATGAGGTGGCGGTAGACGACGTCGGAGAGGCGCCGTTTCAACGCCCGGATGGCTTCTTTCTTTGTTTTGCCCTCTTCCAGTTTGCGTTCGAAGAAGGCCCGGCCTTGGGTGTTGGGGTAACGGAGCTGGCAGATAGCGATGGTGTGGAGGGCATGGTTGAGTATCCGGTTGCCCCGCGGGTTGAGCCGATGCCGTTTCCTTGTCCCTGATGACGCTTCGGTGGGGGCGGTGCCGTTATAGGTGGCGTAGTGGTGTCTGGTCGGGAACCGGGAGACGTCACCGGTGTAGCCGATCAGCAACCCGGCCACCACAGGTCCGACCCCGTAGATGTCGGTCAGGGTGGTGCCGGATGCTTCCACTGTCACCGTCAGGCGAGCCTTGGAGGCTTTCCGTTCGGTCTCGAGACGGTGCACCTCTGTGAGTAGCTGGTGGGCGATACGTTTGCGTTCCGTCTGGATCATGGTGGCCGGTCGTATCTGCCGCAGCAACGCCGAGGCTTTCCGGGGTGACATTTCTTTTCTCAGGCCACCGGGGATCAGGGTGGCCAAGAGGGCGTGGAGCCGCGCCGCCGCCTGGGTCTTCAAACTGGCCAGCTGCTTGTGACGTTTGGCCAGCATCCGCAGCACCGCCACATGATCCTCCGTTTGAACCGCCCCTAGCCCGGGATGGCGCAACGCCACGATCGCTACCGCCCGAGCATCATTGGGGTCGTTCTTCTGTGACCTCGTCGAGTCGAGTACCCGCACCCTCGCCGCCTGGGCCGAGGGCACATCCACCACCTGTTCCCCCGCGGCGATGAGTTGTTGGGCCAACAGATAGCCGTGACCGTTGGCGGACTCGATCGCCCACCGCCGAGCAGGGAACCGCGCCGCCCACGCCAACAACTCTCCGCTCTGACGACGGGCCGCTTGCACCTCGAACTCAGCTACAGCCTCCTCGCCGGTATCGACCGCCACGGCCGCATGAGACCCTCTATGAGGGTCGATTCCAATCATCACCGACATCACACACCTCCTCGCATCGGGGGTCGGTGGAACCAGCGGTGGGCACTCCTGATACGGATACGGTGCCACGCCTGTTTCGAGCAACACCGCCAGCAGAGATCCCGGCGGGTACGGCGCTTCGCCAGAAAGCCAACCCCAAAGCTGGCAGGCACCTCGAGAGCCACACCCACCGGGACCCCTACAACGCTACGGGACAAACTCCCACAGCACACCTAAACACCTATCAGGCACCTCGAGGAGCGCTTGTCCCTCGCCGGATCGTCACTGAGTGTGGGCGATCGGCCCCCGCCACGTGGTCCCACTCTGACCTCGGAGGGTTTCGGCTCGAGAACGCAATTCGGTCCCCCTGCCCTAGACGCGTCCCCATGGCGACGAGATACTGGACGTAGGACTCCCCGCCACATGACCGAGCAGATCACCCGATCCGTATCCATAACACGTCCCCCTGGAACCGCCCAGACCGGCACGTAGGCGTGCGCTCACCCGTCGACGCGCCCACACTCAGCGTGGTGATTCCGCGTTGTCACTCGCCGTCACCGACAGAGCGCAACAACATGCCGGTTCGAGGGCGCTGCAGGGTGGGTCGGTGCTGCTTCGGTCGGCGTGATTATGCGTGGTTTATCGTGCCACGCAGCACCAATCATCCCTCCCAGCCGGTTATGGGCGTCGCTTGATCAGTTTGTCAATGCGTCGCAGGCAGCTTGGTCAATATCACCTTGGCCCTTGCCGACGAGGGACACCACGGTTTCTTGGTCGAGGTTGAACACCCAACGTCCATACCAACCGGTCGCATCAGGTCCGACGTTTGTCGAGTGCCCCGAAAGCGAAATGTGGGCCTCGCCATCGACGTCAAACCAATGGAGGCTCCCGGTGTCCTGGTAGCGCCACTTGTCACCGTCCACGTTTCTGTACGTGATCCGAATGTGGTATTTGCTTACATGATCGACGTTCTGAATGAGCCCGTACCAGCCTTGTCTATCCCGCCAGATCGTCTCGGCCCCGCATTCTATCTCTTCCGATACTTCGTCGACAGTCCCGTCCACGAATTTGGGATCAGCCGCCGCCGGTATCGCCAACACCACCGCCAAAACCATCGCCAAACCAAGAACCAACGACCTTCTCGGCATCGGATATTTCCCTCCCCGACCCGTTGCAGGTCGGACGCCTCCATTCCCCACCTTTCACTCTGCGTGTTTGTGACAATTGGCCGATAGAGGCGAAAGTCACATAGTGGCCTTGTGAATAGTGTGTGTTGTTGTGCATCTGGCAGTGGGGATCGTCCGTAATGCACCATCACAGAAACTCGCCGAAGTGTTGCAATGACCCCTTGAGCTCGCAGCCATAAATGAGCGCGCTCAACAGGTGCGCCAGATCGGCACCTCCTGCGCTGTCTCCCCAGCTTCCCAGCGAACACGGACCGTGGCGGAGTCGTTCCGATCGATGATGGATCTAAGACGGATTACCCACAGTTCTCGACCTCGCGAGCGGTTGGGGTTGACACGTGGGGGTGATTGGCGGCATGCTTGACTGTGACGGTGCGCTCGGAGCAATGACCCACCGAAGAGCCGGCATGTGAGGGTGAAAGCCGGTCACGCTGGAAGGTCCGAGAGGACTGAAGGTGACGTTCCCTCTTTGTCTTCTCCGAGTGCGCCGTCCTTGTTTTCCTGCGGCAACGCACATGGATCGCCCGCAACAGAACTGCCGGTTACGGAGCGGGGACTTGTGACCTTCGACTCTTGATCTCTGGCTGATTCGAACGTCTGATGGAGTGTGGAGCGGTCCGTCCTGTGGCTACTCGAAAGGAGGTTGGACAGTGTTCGAGATAGGAAAGCCGAATCTCACTCCTGAGACCAGGAAAGGTCTGCCCGGCAGTTTCGTGGAGCTACCGACAGGTGTTACTCACTATGAGTTGAAGGGAGATCCTGACGGTCGGCGTGTGGTTCTGATTCATGGCAATGCGGCACCGTACGTGTCTTGGGACAACACGATTGAGGATCTGGTTGATGCCGGGTTGCGGGTGCTCAGATATGACTTGGTCGGGCACGGCTTCACGGATAGGCCTCGTCTGCGCACCTACGACAAGGCCCTCTACGTCAAGCAGCTTGCCGAACTGATTGACCGGCTCAACATTTCTTACCCGGTTTCTGTGGTGGGAACGTCGCAGGGTGGAAGTATCGGCGCCTGCTTTGCAGCGGCAAACCCGGGGAAGGTCGAGAGGCTTGCTCTCCTGTCGCCGCTGTTCGACGACGTCGCAGGCTCGGGAAGCCCTTTGGTCAAGATTCTGTCGACTCGTCTTGCCGGGGAGCTCCTTCTGCAATTGGGGGGAGACAGCAAGCTCTCTGACCTGTCGAATCGCATTTCGTCTCCTGACAAGAAGGCTGTTCTCGAGAGTGAGGTCGCAGAGCAGCTGCGTTTCCGGGGGAAGCGGAGAGCAATCCTGGCCAACGTGAGAGGCGACAGCTTCACCAACCCAACAGCCGCCTACGAGGACGTGAAGGCTCAGGGCATTCCCACGCTGCTCACATGGGGAACCCAAGACAAGCTGATACTCGAAGACTCAATGAGAAGGTTGCGCGATCTGCTTCCGGACATCGAGTACCACGAGATAGACGGGGCAGCACATCTAGCGCACTACGAATACCCGGAACGCATCAACCCAATCCTGATTCGTTTCCTGACCCGACCAGCGTCGGAGGAAGCCCCCATCAGAGCCGTCGGGTGATATCCCGCCCCCCGGCACAGGCGTGCGCATAACGGCACGACTGCGTGCGGTGGTCGTGGACTGGTCGACCACGAGGTGTGAGGTCAGCTGAATTCGCGGCGCGCAGATCGTGAACCGGCGATTGTTCCTGTCTGCTGGATCCAGGGCATTGTCGTTCGTGGCCGAGTCCGCCTTGTAGAGGTTGTCGGCGCACACTGGGGGGGGGGTCTTGGGCGACCTTTCCTATTCATGTCGGGGGCCGGGCGTCATAATGAAACGAAGAGGTTCGGGATGGCATCGACGGCCCCTTCTGCAGGCGACACCGGGAGAGGCGTCGCTTTGCGTCGCGGCGACCCGGGTAGACGGGCTCTGGTCGTTGTCCTTCTGGCATGGGTCGCTTACGTGATCAGCCAGACGCTGGTCGTGACCGGGCACCTATCCGAAGTGGTGGGCGTGCTCATCGGTCTGCTCCTGGGAGCCGTGGGCGTGGCCGCACTCCTCGCAGCAGGTAGGACGACGGCGTCGTGCTACCTCCGGCGGGGGAGATTGTCGCTACGAGGTGGCCTCGCCCTGGTCCCGATCGTTGTGGTGTGGCCGTTCGTGCTGGCCACGGGCGAGTACACCGGGCCCGATGTAGGTGGCGCTGCCGTGGGAGTGTTTGGCTCGGTCGCTCAAGAGCTGTTCTTCCGGTCGGCGTTGCTCCCAGGATTAATGCTGCTGACCCGACCGCGCAGTGCGCTGGCGATCCACACGGTGGCCTTCGGCATATGGCACGGAGGAGCTCTCCTGGCTGCACCTGACATCATGGCGGGTGCCATCGCCATCATTGTTGTGAGTCTGGGCGCCGGGTATGCGTGGGGATGGCAGACCATGCACGACCGAACGGTTCTCTGGGCGATGGCTCATCATTCGCTCCTCTGGATCGCCGGGTCGTTCTTCGATCTCTCACCTCCTTCATGACGGGAGAGGCCAAACCAACCAGCAGCCCATGAGCCGACACCGCGGCTATCCAAGGGGACAACCCCCCCGGTTAAGCGCCGCCCAGATCACCCTGTTCTGGGTCGGTAACAACTGTCGGGTTTGTCAAGGGTGGGTGGTGGCGCGTCGGGTTGAACACCTGTCCGGGGGCGTTTTCGGGGGGTTGTTGGTGTGACTGGGGGTGGGGGAATCGCTTTTCGACGCTCGTTGACTTATGACGTGCTCAACCGGGTGGGTTGGCGACTGACAACCACGTCCGCGTTCGGGGTGGGCGGGCCGGACCCGGCGTCTTGTTATCGGCGAGATCCACACCGTTGCTGGTGGGTCTCGTAACGCCCGCGACGTCGGTCCGGGTCCGGTCCCCCATCTGGTGGCGCCTACCGCAGAGGCGCACGGTCTTGT
>JAOTUY010000133.1 GCA_029863625.1 Acidimicrobiia bacterium | reverse complement strand
ACAAGACAACCAACCTGGCGTCAGCCGGTTCGTAGGTCAGACCGGACCCCAAGGAGACCACCCAACCGTAACCAACCACCAACAACGGCGGTGGCTCGACCAGGCCCCCACATCATCACCCTGCCGGTTCGGCTCGTACAGTCGAGCGTTGTCGTGAGGTTGTTCTGTGCGCCCTGAGCCGGCGGTAGTGGACGAGCCTGGCCGAGTCTTGATGGCTACAGAAACGATGCGGTCGGTGCGCTCCGCTGCACCGGATCGACCCGGCTGGGATCGTCGTCTGCCGCTCGACGACGGCCCCGTCAGTCGTCGATTGCCTCAATGCCGAGCTGCTCGAGGCGTTCGAGGTTGTCCTTCATCGCCTGAAGGACATCGGGGGCGTGCCCCTCCCAGTCCGTGAGCTCGCCCGTGACCCGTAACGGGTCACGAGAGCGGTACGACTTCGTCGGGTTGCCGGGGAACTTCTTGTCGGTCAGGTTCGGGTCGTCCTCGATGGTGCCGGTTGGTTCCACGATGTAGATCCGGCCGGGGCCCTCGCCGACCGCCAGTTCCGCTCCCCAGACAGCGGCGTCCACGGTGGCCGTCAGATAGACGTGGTTAGCCTTCTTCCGGCTGCCGAAGTTGGAGCTGTAGCCAGGCTCGATCAGATCTCCAGGCTTCAAATCGGCGCGTGTGCCGTGGTAGTACCGCTCCTGGCTTCCGTCGACCACGCTCCCATGGTGCCACACGAAGGCTCGTCGGCATGCGCGAACTCGGACGTTTTCGGTCTCAACGGAGCGAGGGCTTCACACGCTGACATCCTCCGCACCGACGAGCGACGATGACGACTTTGCGCATAGCGTCGTTCGGAGTGTGGCATCGCCGGCGATCGGGGGCAGTCAGCCTGCGCCCGGAGCTCGAGCTCCCGCAGTGAGTCGCCCGCCGTCGATGAAGAGCCGTCCTCCAAGAACAAGTACCTCCCCAACGCCGTCGAACCGCCTGTTCGTACTTGTCCGGGTGACGGCCGCCTCAGGCGCCGACCCTCACGGCGAACGCGAGATCGTCACGGCGCTCATGCGTTCCCGTAGATAGGGGTTTACCGCCCTCGGCCCGACCACATGGAGACCATTCCAGGAGTGTCGGTCGGGGACACGCATATCACCGCCGAAGTGCGGCCCGACGGGACCGCCCCGATCGATGCCTGTTTGGTTGTCAAGGGGGTTTTTGGGCGCGTTTGGTCTTCCGGCTGGACCGGGGATCGGTGGTTGGGCGTAGGCTGGGGGTTGGCCCGGGGTGGCTGAGCGGAAGAGCCGGCGATTCAGGATGCAAAGCCGGTCACGCACGCGACAGAGACGTTCCTGGGTGCCCCCCGGGCCCTAACGCGGTTGTTGGTCGGTTTGGAGGTGGCGGTAGACGACGTCGGAGAGGCGCCGTTTCAACGCCCGGATGGCTTCTTTCTTGGTTTTTCCTTCACCCAGTTTCCGTTCATAGAAGACACGGCCTTCGGTGTTGGGGTAACGGAGCTGGGTGATGGCGATGAGGTGGAGGGCGTGGTTGAGCATCCGGTTCCCCCGCGGGTTGAGCCGATGCCGTTTCTTCTGGCCAGATGAGGCTTCGATGGGGGCGGTGCCGTTGTAGGCGGCATAGTGATGGCGGGTCGGGAACCGGGACACATCACCGGTGTAGCCGATCAGTAACCCGGCCACCACAGGTCCGACTCCGTAGATGTCGGTCAGGGTGGTGCCGGCCGCCTCCACCGCTATCTGCAGCTGGGCTTTGGAGGCTTTGAGTTCGGTCTCGAGGCGCCGTACTTCACCGAGCAGCTGACGGGCGATGTTTTTGCGTTCGGTCTCGACCATCGTTGCAGGTCGGATGCGACCCAGCAGCTGGGAGGCTTGCCGCACCACCATCTCTTTGCCCAGGCCGCCGGGGATGAGGGTGGCCAACACGGCGTGGAGCCGACACGCGGATTGGGTCTTCAGGCTGGAAAGCTGTTTGTGACGTTTCACCAGCATCCGTAGCACCGCCACATGATCCTCGGCGGTCACTACTCGCAATCCGGGTTGGCGCAAAGCCACGATCGCTACCGACCGGGCATCGTTGGGGTCGTTCTTCTGCGAGCGGGTCGAGTCCAACACCCGGACCCGGGCTGACAGGGTGGATGGCACATCCACCACATGCTCCCCAGCAGCTATCAGTTGTTGGGCCAACAGATACCCGTGACCGTTGGCGGACTCGATCGCCCACCGCCGAGCAGGGAACCGCTCCGCCCACGCCAACAACTCTCCACTCTGACGACGGGTCGCTTGCACCTCGAACTCAGCGAGGGCCTCCTCGCCTGTATCGACCGCGACGGCCGCATGAGACCCTTTGTGGGGGTCGATTCCGATCATCACCGACATCACACACCTCCTCGTTACATGGGGGTCGGTGGACCTGACGGTGGGCACTCCTGATACCGATATGCGTGCTACGCCTGTTTCGAGCCACACCGCCAGCAGGAATCCCGGCGAGTTCGGCGTCTCGTTCGAAAGCCAACCCAAAGGTGGCAGGCACTGAATAGAGCCAGACCCACCGGGACCCCTACAACGCTACGGGAACAGAACCCGCAACACACCTACAGACCTATCAGGGATACTGAGGCTCGTACAACGACCTGAATCTTGCTTCTTGATCCACTCGTTCCCCGCCTGACTACCCGGCGAACACCCCTACATGTCCGGCAGTAGGGAATACTCTCCACCCAATCGTCTTCGAAGTTGCCACCCGGGGCTAGGGGCAGAAGTAGGAAATAGCATTGCGCGGGAACGAGCGACTGCTTGACCGACCGGAGCTTCCTTCAATCTTGTCCGGACTCGGTGCCATTCCCGGTGCCATGGCGTCCGTCAGCCAACGGAACTACACGGCACTAGACGGAACTCGATTAC
>JAOTUY010000019.1 GCA_029863625.1 Acidimicrobiia bacterium | reverse complement strand
GCAGAACACGGATCGTTCATCGATCTCATCTCGCTTCCTCTCGATGGGGCATCCGATGAGATCTCAAGTCGCACCAAGAAGGAGGGGCATTTCGCCGCAGTGATGGGCGCGCTGGGTCTCCTGGCCTGCTACCCCGGCATCGACGTCAAGGTGGCCACCCCCGTCACCCGCCACAATCTGACCGATGTGCCGAACATAGCCACGTTGCTCGACCGATTGAGAGGAACCATCCCCAACCGGCTGTTCTACAACGTATTCCAGGCGTATCCCCGGTCGATGACATCAGGTGTCGATTGGAGAGATTTGGTCGTGACCGACATCGAATTCCGAGCTTTGCGCGACGAAGTGACTGCGGACGAGCATCGTTATCCGATCAACTGGCTGAGCCACGAGACCCTGGACAAGCTCTACGTCATGGTCTTCCCCGACGGAAGTCTGAGCATCCCGTCGGGGTCGGACTTTGGCTCGTACGGAGACTTCCTGGCGATACCGGACATCGATGAGTTCCTGCGAACCACCGACTTCGACGCCCCAAAACACCAGCGTCACGCTGCAACCTGGACCCGAACCCCATGAAACGCATCGTCGACTGGATCTTCACCGTTCCCTTCTTGATCGCCTTTGGGTTGACCCTGGCAGTCTTCGAACCCATCGCCCGGGTGGCCCGCCTCTTCGGTCTCCGACCCATGGAGATCACCATGGGTGTTATGCAATGGGTGCTCCTGGGTGTGTTCCGAATCTGTGGCACCCGCGTGAAGGTCGAGCGGTCCCCGGCCGTCAAGTCGCGGACCGGGTACCTGATCATCTCAAACCATCAGAGCCTGTTCGACATCCCCATCGTCGGAGGCCTGCTCTTCAGCAATTACCCAAAGTACGTGTCCAAGCGGGAACTGGGAAGGTGGCTGCCGAGCATCTCCTTCAACCTGCAGCATGGTGGCAACGCGCTCATCGATCGAGGTGATCCCCAACAGGCCAAACAAGCGATCCACGAATTGGGCGAGGCGGCGCAACGGCGCAATGTGGCGGTGGTCATCTATCCGGAAGGAACCCGATCGCGCGATGGAAAGCTCAAGCGTTTCAGATACGGCGGGGCGCTGGAACTGATGGAAGCGGCTCCCGATCTGGAGGTGCTCACCGCCACCATCGACGGATCGTGGGAGTTGCTCCGCTACAAGGCGTACCCCATCCCTTTTGGGACCAGGGTGCGGATCCGCTTTGGCGATCCCGTTGCGCGCAGCCCGGATGAGGATCGGCGCGCGGTGCTTCAGGCGGCGCAAAGGGAAATCGAAGCCACCCTTGAGGAGTGGCGGGAAGCCTGATCCGTCAAAACAGCTTCGTGTCGGCCACCAGCAGGCCATCCTGGTCGGCGTAGACCCAATCCCCCGGCCGGAACAGGACCCCGGCGAACGTAGCCGGGATGTCGCGTTGGCTTTGGCCCGATGCAATGCCGCGGCGAGGGCACGTACCGAGTGCCTTGATCCCTATGTCAATGGACTGCAATTCACCCGAGTCGCGCACCGACCCGTGCACAATCACCCCGGACCAGTTGTGCTCATAGGCCAGGAAAGCCAAACGATCACCGAGTAGCGCGCATTCCTGCCTGCCTGCGCCTTCCACGATGAGCACTCTGCCCGACCCGGTCTCGTCGAGGGCAGCAGCAACGGGCGCGAAATCCCCCGGCGTCACCACAGTGGTGACTGGACCGAAGAACGCCTTCCGGAAGCCGAAGTCGCGGAAGATGGGCTCGGCGACCCGTATGGCCTCCCCGTGCTGGTCGCAGAGGCCGGCAGTTGTGAAAAGCATGCCGGCATTGTGGCAGGTTGGCCGGGACGTCACCGGCTGGTCGAATGTGCTTCGTACAACGTCTCGCATCGATGCGCGTAAGCTGCCTCGGTGAGTGATCGCCCCATCGGTGTTCTATCCCGACAACTGCTACCCGCCTCATTGGCCATCTTCACCACAACTGCCCTGGTGGCATTCGAAGCGCTGGCCGTCACAGCCGCTATCCCGGAACTGGCCGCCGATCTTGGCGGCGTGGCTCTGCTCCCGTGGGTCATCACCGGATACATCCTGACCTCGAGCGTGTCGACCGTCGTCGCCGGACCGTTGGTCGACGGGATCGGTGCACGCATCATTTTCAGGTGGGCGGTCGGAATATTCGTTGCGGCCAGCATTGCCGCGGCCCTGGTCCCCACCATGCCGCTCATGGTCGTAGCGCGTGTCGTCCAGGGCGCCGGGGCAGGGCTGATCTCGGCAGTCGCCCTGGCGGCCGTTGGTCTCGTCTACCCGGCTCGCCTGATCAGCCGTGCCTTCGCGGCCAACGCCACGGTATGGGGAGCCATGGGGGTAGCCGGTCCCGGCATTGCCGCCGCGTTGCTCACCGCTCTCAACTGGCGGTGGATCTTCCTGGTGAGCGTTCCGCTCGGCTTGCTCGCCCTGGCGGCCGGCTGGAAGGTCTTGCCCGGACCGGCGGGCGAGCGGAATGTCAGGGTCGATGCCCGGGGCGTGTTCCTGTTGACCGTCTTCTCGATCGCCATGGTGGTTGGTATTGACCGGCTCGATATCTGGTCGGCCGTCGCGGCGGTGGTGCTGGTCGCGGTCGGGTACCTCTACTGGCACCATGCGCTTCGGGTGGAAACCCCGGTGCTGCGTCTCGAGCATCTGGCCCGACAACCGTATCTGGGCCTCGCTCTAGGAATTGGGCTGCTGCTGGCGGGAGCGATCGCCGCCGAAACCTACGTTCCCCTCTACGTCCGGGGTGCGCGGGGGGCCGGCCCTGCCCTCACCGCCTGGTCGGTACTCTTCTTCACAGTGGGCTGGACACTGGGCGCCAACGTTGCCGGACGGTTGGTGGACCGCAAGCCGGAGACTTCGCTGACGCTCTCGGGGTTCTTCGTGACGGTTCCGGCTCTCATCGGTCTCTGGGCCTCCGCCTCGACAGAAGCTCCGCTGTGGGTCATCTTCTCCCTGTTGGTGGTAGCCGGCTCCGGTGTTGGTGCCGCAACCAACGCCGCCCTCACCCTGTTACGGGCGGCCACTCCCGACCAACAATTGGGCCGGGCCACTGCCGCCCATCAGTTCGCTCGCAGCCAGGGTTTCGCAATTGGCCCGGCTCTGGGGGGTGCCCTGATACTCCTGGTGGTGACGCGTCGGGTGGGAAATGTTGAAGAGGTTCAGAATCTGCTCTCAGGCGCAGTGGGCGCAACCGCAGGTCAAACCTCCGGTGCCATCGGTGATGGGTTCGCCGTCGCCGCCCTGGTGGGGGCGGTTCTCGCGGCACTCGGGATCGGCCCGATCATTGGTCTTCGGAGGTCACTCTCCGAGCAGCGAGCCTCCCGACGCACGGGAAGGAACTCGGTCACGAAACGTCGTGTCGTGGAATAGCCTCCCATGAGCCTGTATCTACACTGCCGCACAGACTCAATGCTTGGGATAACCGATGGCCTTCACCGAACCAACCCGCCTCACTGATCAACTCATCGAGGATATCGCCGATCGAATCGCCAAAGGCAAGCAAGTCCGAAGAACCCTTCCTCCCGGCGGACGTATCCACATCGACCGGCAACTGCCTTTCCTCTTCGTCTACCGGCCGGCGGGAAAGGTAGTCGATCCCGGCATCGTCGGGCTGATAACCAGCGAAGCCTCGTACCTTGTCGCCCCGGCCCAGGTTCGGGCGCGAAGCTGGACGAACCGTCTGGTCGAACGGGTCACCGACGTGCTGGCCGCGACCTTTGGTGGCTTCTTGATCATCGAGATCTGGGGGGCCCAGGAAACTGCGGCTGAGCCCCGCCCCCAGGCCTCCTTTCGAGTGGTTGTCGACAGGGAATGGGCGGACTCATCCACGGTTGAGCAGCTTTCGGCATCGCTCGCCGGTATCCGGGTCATGGGACGCGGTCCAAAGGTTTCGGTGGAACAGGGTGGCCGGCTTTCTCCGCCCGGATTACCGGTGGTTCTTGCTCGGCCGCGAGCCCGGGAACTCTCAACCCGCTACATCGGTATCGAGGTGGCCCCCATCTACCGGGATGCCGCGACCGGCGAAGAGTTTCCGTTCCTCCAGAGTTCCCTGGTCCGCAAATTGGACAACGTGTTCCGGCGCACGGCCTTCGAGTTTGCTCGCTCCGAGACCGTTCACCGGCCTCTCCACTATCAGGCACTCGGCCGCCGTACCTTCGTGCGGGCAGTCAAGGAGGCGGATCGCGCTTTGAGCACCGTTGCGGAATCGTTCGACCTGCTCATGACGGTGACTCCGATCAACGCAGGGGAGGCCTTTCGCGCCTTCCAGAGATCCCGCTACACCAAGCCACCACGGTTCCAGTACCGGCCCCGCAGTATCGACCCCACCCTGCTCAAAAGGGCCATCTACAACGCCAAGGTCGAAAAGATCGAAGACCCAACGCTCGAGTACGTTTTCCGTCAGAAACAACGCGAACTGGACCTCAAGCTCACGTTGATCGGCGAGCGGGAACGGCCCACCTTTCTACCGACCAGCATCGCCCTGTACGGAAATGTTGATATGCAGTTGGTCGAACTGGCCGCCTCGCTCACAGCTCTGTTCTCGACCAGGTCCGAGGGCAATCGAGGCAGCAAGGTCGACGCGACGACGTTCGCGGCGAGAGCGGAGTCGGAGTTCGAGCGATACAGGATGGTCGACCCGGCGATGACCGGGAGAGTCATCGTCCGCGACGACATCGTTTCGCTCATGGTGTCTGCCGGCGATCTGCTGGTCGGTTCCGGTATGAGTTTTCCGTCCCAGCGGGTGGAGCCGCTGATCCAGCATGAAGCGGGGACCCACGTGGTCACCTACTGGAACGGTCGCTCGCAGCCTTTTCGGCTGCTGGCCAGCGGTCTCGCCAACCACGACGAGTTACAGGAGGGTTTGGCGGTCTTCGCTGAATACCTGGTCGGGGGTCTCACCCCGGCCCGGCTCCGTACCCTGGCGGGACGCGTGCTGGCCGCTCGGACCGTTGTCGACGGCGCCACCTTCATGGAAACATTCGAGTTGCTCCGAGATGACCACGGCTTCTCCGCGCGGACCGCCTACCTCATCTCTATGCGAGTGCATCGGGGCGGCGGTTTCATCAAGGATGCCGTCTACCTGCGCGGACTGCTGAAGGTGATCGACTACCTCAAAGCGGGCGGGCGCCTCGACACGCTCTTCGTCGGCAAAATGGCCGCCGAGCACGCCCCCATCATCGAAGAACTGCTGAGGAGACAGATCCTGATCCCACCTCCACTGCGGCCGACATATCTGGATCTTCCCGACACCCACTACCGTATCGAGCGGGTCCGTCAGGGCCTCAACCTGCAGGATTTGACCGATCACTGAGCCGGATCAACTGGATCCGCCGATTTCCTCGAGCAAACCGGGGACCGTTACCCGCAGTACCTCGAGCATGCTCACCAGCGCGGTCTCATCTTCCTGACCGGTCCACTCGTCCATGAAGATCTTCTTGAACTCGATGGCGAGGGCACATCCGGACGTCGGGTAGTTTTCATGCACCCAGCGGCTCAGGTACCCGCCCTTGAACCGAACGTTTTCCCGCACGTCGAGATGTCCCCCTTCGAACGGCGTCCCGGCGACATCCGCCATGAACCGATCGGCCACATCACCCCAACGCGCCCTATCCAGCGATCCCGTCCCCACGTTGACCTCGGGGTTCTTACTAGGGTCGTCGACCGGCGCATCCGGACCATTGCGGCGGTGGTTATACGAATGGAGGTCCAGGACGACAAAACGGCCGTGAGTTGACTGGAGGTCGTCGCACAGACTTCGGAATTCCTCGTAAAAACGGTCGTATAGGGCCAGCGACGCTTGTACCACGTTCGCCGGGGGTGCCTCTTTCCAAACCTCGAGATCGAACGCGTCTTCAGTTGCGAGGTAGACGGCCTTCTGGCGGGGCCGGTTGAGATCAACTTCGAATCGCGACCGAAACACCACGACCCGATTGTCGACAATCTCAGTCCATCGATCGGTGAAAGGGTCTTCTTCTCGAAGGCGGTCTGCGTCCGACACAGCGAAAAGAGCCGCCGCTTCCGCTCGGGCGTCGTGCCCGGCATGAATGGCCGTCGCCACGATCGGCATCTCCCCCCGCTCGATGGTCCAGGCAGCCCGGGTCTCCATGTTCCCCTCCATCACAGCGTCGCCATCTCGTGATTGACAAAGGCACGTCGGTAGTACCTGGCATACTCGGTCTTCTGTTCGAGGGCGTGCACAACCGCCTCAGTGAAATTCACGCCCTCCTGCTTTTGGGCACTTCCCAGACCACCGGGACTGAACACGTTGATCTCCATGAGTTTGTCCCCAACGATGTCCAGTCCGACCAGGAACATGCCGTCCTGGACAAGCTTGGGACGGACAATCTCGGCGAGTCGCAACGCATCATCATCGATCGTCGCTTTGCCGATGACCCCACCGGCGTGAACGTTCGATCGCATATCACCGCCGCGGCGAATCCGCCGGAAGGCCGCGTACCTGCCCTTGTGGCGCAGCGGTTGAGCGTTCATCAGGAACAGACGAGTGTCACCCTCCTCGGCGCGCGGCAAGTACTCCTGAGCGATCACGTACCCGTCCCGGCTCACCGCCTCAATCATCTGATTGATGTTCGCCATGTCGTCGGGACGGACTAAGAAGACTCCTTCGCCGCCCGAGCCCTGGAGAGGCTTGAGCACGATATGCCCCTCGAGGTCGCGGGCGAACGCTTTGATTTCATCACGGTTGCGAGTGATCAAGGTCTTCGGGCGAACTTCTTCCGGGAAGCTCTGGAAGTACATCTTGTTGGCAGCTTTCGCCAGGCCGACCGGATCGTTGAGCACGATCACCCCGCGCCGCATAGCCATCCGCCCGAAGTCAACTGCGGCGGTCTTGGCCCACTCCCTTCTGCCCTTTTCGGTGGAAGGATCGTTACGCAACATCAGGACATCGAGATCGTCGACCGTAATGCGCTCAGTGCGAGCCTTCTTCGACTGGAGGTCGCTCAGATAGGCCTGCGGAGTCGTGTAGCGGCTCTTCGGGGGTCGAACGGCCCGCGCCCGAATGCTCTCATCGGGGTCGTAGGCGAGATCGCCGACTCCCAGTGTCCAGGCCTCGTGACCCTTGTTTACGAGAGCTTGACCGAGCCGGGTGGTGGTGTATACCGGTTCTTCGGTCTCGACGTTGTTGACGGCAAACCCAACCTTCACATCTTCTCCTTGCTTTACGTGGCGATGCTACCGACCCACGACCGGGTTTCGCCCGGCAAGAGGGGCCGGCACCAGAAGGCACCGGCCCCAAGACCATTCGGAATGCGCTTTAGCTGTTGTCGGTTTGACCCGTGATGATGGCCTTGACGCCACCTACACCACTGGCTGCAACATCCCGTACGGCATGGACCGCAGACTCACCGATCTTCTCGGCGGCCTCGAAAGCACCGGTGGCGGCTGCCGAGGCGGCATCCTCGACGCTCACACCGATTTCCTTGGCTCCGCCGACGGCTCCGGTGATGGCCCCTTTGACGACATCGACCACTTCGACACCCACTTCACCGGCACCACTGACCAGTCCTTTGGCGGTGTTGCGAATAGCTGAGAGAACGTCTCCACCGATATCGGAAGCGCCTACTGCGGCACCGGAAACGGTGGCCGAAGCGGTGCCGATAACGTCGCCGCCGATGTCCTTGACGCCGACGATGGTGGAGCGGCCCAGCGCCACAGCGCCCTCGGCCAGACCCACACCGGTGTCACGGGTCGCAACGATCAGGCCTTCGGCGATGCCGCGCGCTGTCTTGGTCACGTCGGCACCGACATCGCCGGTGCCCTTGAGGGCGGCCCGCACGGTGTCGGAAAGAACCCCGACCGTGACCGTGGCAACTTCACCGACGCCCTGCAGCACCCCAACCACGAGGCCCTTGGCGGTACGTACTAATCCCGTTCCGACGTCACCGGCGGCGGTAAAGGCACCGTTGGCTACCTGGGAAACCGTGCCGGTGAGGCCGGTGACGATGCCCCCGGCGTTCGAAAGCGTCGAAACCGTCGCATCTTTGACAACGCCCGTGGCGCCTTCAACGATATTGCCGGTGCCTTTCAACAGTTTGGTGATGCCACCCTTGACCCGATCGCCAGCACTTCTGTCCGACATTGAGCACAACCTCCTGAGAGAATCCACGACCTATTGATCGATGGTGATTCGACTGCGCAGGACATACTTGGTTACAAGGTTTCGACATCGAGTGGAGGGCCCTGGTTCAACGCCGGCTTTCACACCGGTACAGAATTCGCCCCGTTGTCTTCGCCCGGTTCCTCCGACCACAAGCGTCGCAGTTCTTCACTGGTCACCAGAAGTTCGCTCAGTGTCCCGACGGCCTCGATCCGACCCTCGTTCATCACAATGATCTGGTCGGCCCGCCTCAAGGCCGGACGGCGATGTGATACGACCAGGCTCGTTACCACCTGATGGTCGGCGAACAACCGCTCCCACAACGTGTTCTCCGTCTCCACGTCGAGCGCGCTGGAGAGGTCGTCGAACACATACAACTCGGGGCGACGTATGAACATGCGGGCAGCGGCGGTGCGCTGCACCTGGCCCCCCGACAGGCGAACTCCCAGCGGACCAACCTTGGTATCCAAGCCTTCGGCCATAGCCGCCAGGTCCGGCTCCATGACTGCAGACGCGATGGCAGCTGCCACCTCATCATCGCTTCTTTCCAGGCCCATCAGGAGGTTGTCTTTCAGAGACATAGAGAACAATCGGGGTATCTGGGGTGTGTACGCCGTTCGGGGAGGTACAAAAAACGACGCGGCATCATCGACGATCCGGCCATTCCAGCGAACCTCTCCTGTGTCGGGTTTGAGGAGCCCGAGCAAAGCCCGCAGGAGTGTGGTTTTCCCCGAACCGATCCGCCCGGTCACCACGGTAAAGCTTCCCCGTGCGACCTGGAGGTCCACTTTCTCGATCCCGGTGTCGGAGCCCGGATAGGTGTACGAGAGTCCCTTCACTTCGAGCGATTGGAGGGTTCCGCGGTCGGGCGGAGGAGCGACCGCCGACCATGCACCGCGGAGTTCGAGGTCACGAGGCACCACCAGAGTCTCCGGTGGAGCGCCCTGCAGCAATTCGGCCATTCGCTCGAAGGCGACCCCCGCCTGTCGAAACCGGGCGATGAAGATGCCGACAAAGTGGACCGCATCGGTTGCGAAAGTCAGGAAATACACGAAGAGAGCAAAGTCCCCAACCGTGAATTCGGCACCCGAGCCGCTCGATTGCATAGCTCCGGCCGCCAGCACCAGGATGATGGCGGTCCCGATATTGACCGTGTTCCAGAAGACGGATTCGAGAATCGAGTTCAGTACCCGGTCCCGCACCATCACTTTGCGACGGGCTTCGTTGAGCACCCGGAAGTTGCCGATCATGTGATGTTCGGCCCCGCCAACCTTGATTGACTGCACGGATCCGAACATTTCGCCGATCGCGCCCGTCACCCGTCCGGTTGCCTCCCGGGCTGCCTGGCGGTATATCCGGATACGCGTCCCGGCCCGCTCGGCGATCAGAATCACCAGAACCAACGGTGCGAAGACGAATAGAGTGATCTGGGCGTTGATGGAGGCAAGCACAACGACGGCTACCGTCGAGAACGCGACCGTTCCCACCATGTCGACGGTCAGGTCAACTGCCTCTTCGACGTGCTCCACCTCATCCCGAAACCGGCTGATGGCCTCGCCGGGAGAATCCGGCACTGCACGAGCACCCGGTAGAGACAAGATCCGCCCGATCATGTTGCGTCTGAGCAAGGAACCGACACGGAACCGGAAGTACACGTCGTTCAGCATCGCTACGGCGACAAGCGCCACCCGACCCAATCCATAAGCGGCCATGAAAGCGATCAGCGTGTCGACACCAAACGACACTGAAGCCTCTCCGGTCAGGCCGTCAAAGAACTCCTTGCTGATCAGGCCGGGAATCACCGGCATAACCCATACGAGGGTCCAGAGGATGGCGTTGCCGGCGTACCGCCAGGGAGCAAAACGTACGATCCCCAGCATCAGTTTGAAGGTCGGTACTGAAGCGCGCGCTGAGGCATTCATGCCAGCATCTCCTCAAGACCCACCAGCAGGAACCTCGAAAACCGGGAACCCGGATCGGCGGCCAGCGCCACCCGTTCGCCGAACTCGACGACCCGACCTTCGTCGAGAATCAGGACATCGTCGGCCCTGGTCACCGTCGCCAACCGATGGGCGATGATGATGCCGGTGCGATTGGTCAGCAGCTTGTCAACCGCCCGCTCGATCAGCTGTTCGGTGGCCGGATCCAGCCGCGACGATGCCTCGTCGAGGATGACCAGACCGGGATCCTTCAAGAAGATCCGGGTGAAGGCCAACAGCTGAGCTTCACCGGCCGACAGTCCGCCGCTGCCAGATTCCAGTTGTGTGTCCAGACCATCCGGTAATGAGCTCACCCAATCGGCCAGGCCGAGATCGACCAACACCTCCATGATCGCTTCGTTAGAGGCATCCGGATCAAAGAACGTCAGGTTGTCACGCACGCTGGCTCGAAATAGCTGGACGTCCTGGGTGACCATGCCGACTCGTCTCCTGAGATCATCGGTCTTGGCAACCCGGGCCGCAACACCTCCGAGCAGCACCCGGCCGTGAATGGGGTCGTAGAGCCGGGTCAGCAGACGAGCGAGTGTGGATTTGCCGCTTCCGGTCCTGCCCAGAACACCGACCACCCGCCCGGGAGCAACACGAAACGATACCTCGTCCAGAACAACCTCGCCGATCTCCTCGTCTCCGTCCTGATAGGCAAAAGTGACTGCATCGAACTCCACCGAGAGCGGGCCCGGGCGCAGTTGTTGGTTTCCGTTCAACTCGAGCCGTGAGGACAAGGCCAGGAGATCCTCGACACGGGAAATTCCTGCTCCGGCCTTCTGGAGATCCTCCATCTGGTGTCGGATCCGATCGAGCGGCTGGCGCAAGAGCTCGGTGTAGGTGAAGACGAGGTAGACCGAGCCAATCGTCAGCGACCCGTCCCCAAACAATCGGGAGCCAATCCAGTACACCAATGCGGTACCGACCGCGAACACGATGATGTTGGTGGACCACAATACGGCCCAGCCCATAAACCCTCGCACCGCATCCGGCAGCCAGGCACGCAGGTGCTCCGTGAATCGGCGCAGGAAGAAGCCGGTAGCACCGTTCGAACGGATGTCCTCGGTTCCACCGAGCTGCTCTCCCAGGAACCCATAAAACTCAGCACTCCTCTGCCGGACCCGCTTCCACCAGGGCAGCGCCACGTTCTGAATGCCGACCATCGCGAGCAGCGCGGCTATGGCGAAGATGCTGATCCCAAAGCCGACCAGCAGGTTCTCCCGGAAGAGCAGGCCCAAGATTCCGACCAGCAGCACGAGATTGCCCACCACATGGATGACAAACTGACCGAAGAAATTGGACAGCGCGGTGACGTCGCCGTCGATGCGTTCGATCATTTCTCCCGGCGTTCTTGTCTTGTGGAAGCCCATATCCAACCGCAAGCAGTGCTCCGCGAGCTCGCCGCGGAGTTCGTTGGTTGCCGCCCAGCCGATGTTCTCCGCCAGATAGGTGGCGACCACCGACAGCGCTTGATGACCAACCGCCAGTGCCGCAAACGTGAGGGCCAGGCGAACGAGGCTCGCCTGGCCGGCCCCCTCAATCGCTTGATCGATAAAGCTTCTGACGATCTGGGGGTTGATCAGCTGGAAGGCTATCCCCGTGAGCAGGAGGACGGCCAGCAAGACCACCCGCAGCTTGTGAGGCCGGAGATAGTCCACCAGGAGGTTCCAGTACTGCCGAACAGGGATCATCGATCTTCCTTCAGAACAAACCTAGAAGACGGCTGAGCACAACCTGTAACCCGTGTCGACGACCCGGGCTTTGCTCAACAGACTCCGTCGGGAAGTTAGCGCGAGGCGCCGCTCGACCCTTCCGAATTAGCTCCGCCGGGTGGTCGAGAACACCCAACCGACTCCAAAGAAGTTTGCAATTGCAAGCAAAATGACGGAAAATGCAAACTGTGGCAAGCTATTTGTGCCGATTCGTTGCCGTCGATGAGTCGAGCCGACCGTGTCCGTCGACCCTCCCCTCCGCCGGACCGAGATGCCATCGCGGATGCGGTGAAACCACCCTGAGAACTCAAACGACGTGATCAAAGGAAGGCACCAATGACTGTCTACGTACCCCCTCTCAAAGATCTGCGTTTCGTGCTCCGGCACCTGATTGGACTCGACCGCCTGGCCGCCTTGCCCGGCTACGAACATATCGAAACCGACTTCATCGACGCCATCCTCGATGAGGCCGGCAAATTCTTGACCGATGTGTGGTTCCCACTCAACCGCAGCGGCGATATCGAGGGCTCTCATCTTCGCGACGGAGTGGTCGTGACCCCGGAGGGCTTCAAGGACGCGTTTCAGAGAATGGCCCGCGCAGGCTGGCTCGGGATCCCATTCCCTGAGCAATACGGGGGCGGCAACATGCCGGTCACGATCGTGACCGCGGTCGGAGAGATGATCAACGCAACCAACCCCAGTCTCGCCATGGCGCCCGGCCTCACCCAGGGAGCGGTAGACGCGCTCTTGGAGCACGGCTCGGAAGAGCTAAAGGAGACCTTCGTTCGACGACTGATCACCGGCGAGTGGACGGGCACCATGTGCTTGACGGAAGCACAAGCCGGTTCCGACGTTGGCGCCCTGACCACTAAAGCAACCCAGAGTGATGACGGCACCTGGAGGATCAAAGGAACCAAGATCTTCATCAGCTTCGGGGACCACGACCTCACAGACAACATCATTCATCTCGTGCTCGCCCGGACCCCGGACTCCCCCCCCGGCACCAAGGGCATCAGTCTGTTCGTCGTACCCAAGTACGCGGTGAATGACGACGGTTCGCTCGGCGAGTTCAACGCCGTCCAGACCGTATCTCTCGAACACAAAATGGGCATCAAGGCCAGCCCGACCGCGGTTCTCTCCTTCGGTGACCAGGGAGAAGGATCGATCGGCTACCTGGTCGGCGAAGAACGCCAGGGCATGCGGTACATGTTCACCATGATGAACAATGCTCGACTGGCCGTGGGCCTCAGCGGCGTCGCGGTTGGAGAGATCTCGTACCAGAATGCTCTGGCCTACTCACAAGAACGGGTCCAGGGCCGTCCCCTTGGCGCGCCGAGAGATGAAGTCACGCCGATTATCGGACATGCCAACGTCCGCCGGATGCTGATGACGATGAAGGCGCAGGTGGAAGCCATGCGGGCGCTTGTGCTCGAAAACGCCTTTGCGCTGGACATGGCCAAAGCCCACCCGGACGAGGACACTCGCCACGAGTACCAACTCTACGCGGACCTGCTCACGCCGGTCTCGAAGGCATGGGCAACCGATCTGGGGATCGAGGTCGCATCGATGGCCATCCAGGTCTACGGCGGCCTGGGGTACATCGAAGAAAGCGGCATGCCCCAGTTCTATCGAGACGCTCGCATCGGTGCGATCTATGAGGGCACCAACGGGATACAGGCACTGGACTTGATAGGACGTAAACTACCCGCCGGGGGCGGCGCGGCCATCATGGGCTTCATCGGCAACATGAAGGGCATTGATGCTGAACTAGCTGCTGGAGGCGAGAGATTCAGTTCGATGCGCAAGCTGCTCGGCGATAGTGTCGCTGCTCTCGAACAGGCGACCGGCTGGCTGGCTATGAACGGCATGCAGGACCCGAACCAGGCCGCCGCAGGCGCTACGCCGTATCTGAACATGCTGGGCACCGTGGCGGGAGGATTCTTCCTCTCCAAATCGGCTCTGGCTGCCTCGCGGCTGCTCGAAGAAGGGGCCTCGGACAAGGAGTTTCTCGAAGCCAAGATTGCCACGGCCCGGTTCTACGCCGAGCAGTTGTTGCCGCTGGGAACCGCCCTACTGGGACCGATCACCGCCGGCAAGGAGAATCTGTTCGCCATCGAACCGGACCAGATGTAGGGCCGTAGCGGCCAGCAACCAGCCACCAGCAGACTGATCGATTGGCCGGCGGCTGGAAGCTCAGTTTTCCGTGCTGAGAGGCATTCCGGCCAGTGTCGAGACGGAAGCCGACTCAGGTTCCTCGGTCTCCGGGAAGAACTTCGACCAGGCCGCCACTTCGGCGGTGATGGTTTCCGGCAACCCGGTGGCAATCAACTGCCGGGCGATCCGGATGAGCTCGTCGCGCACCATCCGCACATACGCTTCGTTGGTCCGCCGGTCTTCGGGCAGGTCCTTGAAGTCCCAGTACTCACGCATGTTCTGAGGAGCCTTCAGGATCAGACTCACCGTGCCGTCCTCGCCTTCTTCGAGCCGGCCTCGGATGGTGGCCTCGAAAAGCATCGGCAACAGGTCCTCGTGTCCCATATTCCACAACCGTTCATATGGTTTGTGGGTAAACAGTTCGAGCCGGTCGTCTTCCGAAACGGCCATCGCAAAAATGCAGCCCGGATACTCGGATTGTGACTGCTTGTAGTCGGAATAGACCATGTGACCGCAGGTTTCCTGTTTCTCGCCGCTGATTGGAGCCGGACCTACCGCTTCGCCCCTGACACCTTCGGAGGCTCGGCCCGATCTTGGCAGGTTGTAGTCCTCACACAGCGACCGATGGCGAGGAGGCGGATCAACTCCTTGCAGAACCGGTACCCGCACAGTCGTCGTCGTACCGACCCCCGGTTCACTGCTTATCGTGAGACTGGCGTCGAATTGCTTCACCGTTTGTCGGACGAATACGTAGCCGAGCGAATGAAGTTCACCGTCGAGCGATTCCTTGTCGGTCAACAACTCCTGAACCCGCTCAGCGGTCATACCGGCGCCATTGTCGCGAACGGAGAGGTAGACATGCTCACCGTCGAGCACATCCTCGATGTGCAGCAACCCCACCTTGTTGCCGCTCATCGCATCGACGGCGTTCATGATCAGGTTGAAATACATCCGCCGGAACCGATGCCGGTTCCCACCCAGCACCGCCGGATCGAGGCGCCCCAATTGGAGTTCTACGGTCGCGGCGCTCTGCTCGGTCACCCACCCATGTACCACATTACGGACGTAGTCTTCGAGGTCGGCGCCGAGATCGAACACCTCATATACCTCTTCGTTGTGCTGCTCTGCCCAGAAATGCTCAATGCGGTAATAGACCCCGCACAGCCAACGCACCACGTTTCGGTAGTGGCTTCTGGAGCGCACCGACCGGCTCACGTCGGGCAGCAGGGCGAGAGCAGCGTCGATATGGCTCCACATGGGATGGAGGATCAACTCACACAGATCGTGAATCGATCGGACATATTCATTGGCGACGGCCAGCACGGTTTCCGGAGGCTGGAAATCTCGGACCGCGTCGCTGTAGTTTTCGAACGCCGCTCGCAAGCTCACCGCCCGGATGCGGAGCTTCCGCAAGTCATCTCCGGTAATCACCAGAGGATCGGTAATCCCATAGAGCTGAAGATCCGTGTCGAGCGCGACGTGGAAGTGAATCACTTCGTCGATGAAACGCTCCACCCGGAGATCATGGATCAGGAACTTGATCTCCGAAACGTCTTTCTTGACACCCTGTTTGTAGTCAGGCATAGGAGCTCTCGACGACGCGCCGGATAATAGGCCAACATCCGGTCGACCGATTGATTCGACTGCTTCCCGGGGACACGACGAGGAGAAGGTGTCTCAGGTGGGCTCGAAGGCAGCCGCAAACATCTTGGTCGGCTCAATCCAGGCGTAAACGGCCGGCGCCCCCCACTCGTCCCACTCCTTGCCGTACGTTTCCAGGCAGAACGCTCGAAACCCGGCGTGGCTCGGCTCTTCGAGATCAACGATGCCGGCCCGGCCGTGGACGGTGACCGTCAGGCCTTCGCGGCGGGTGTGGTTTGCACTCACGAAGGGACGGGTTCTCAGGTGACGCATCCGAACGGAATCGGGTGACGAACCAAACCAGAACCTTGCCCGGTAGAACAAGCCGTCGACCGGCGCGATCAACGGACGTCCGTCGGCCGTCATCGTCGCCAAGGCCAGCACTTGCGCACCGGTCATGAGATCGATGAGCTGCGCGGCGCTGACCCTCCGTTCGGGCGTGACCACCTCCCGAAGGTGAGAGCCGGCCCGGTCGTAGGAGCGGTTGAGCAGGAGTTGCAGGTTCTTGAGATCCTCGGCGGTCTCATGCATGATTGAATACTGGCAGAGAGCCACGTCGACCCGGCCGCCGAATCAAAGGTATCTCTACACTCGCCGGTATGACCACTCACTTCGGCAACCTCACCGAGGATCGCCCCACCTTCGTCTCTCACCTCGAATGCTCCGCCACGGGCGAGCGCTACCAAGCAGACCGGGTGCACGGGCTATCGGACGCCGGCAAGCCACTCCTGGTCCGCTACGACCTCGCCGCGCTGGCCGACAACGTCGACCAGGAAACGCTGGCCGCCCGCCCACCCGATCTCTGGAGATACCGGGAATTCCTCCCGGTGCGGAATACCACCAGCATCGTATCCCTGGGCGAATCGATGACCCCGCTGGTACCACTCCACCAGATCGAGGCCGAGACCGGCAGCGCACAGGTACTCGTCAAAGACGAGGGTCGTCTGCCTACCGGCTCGTTCAAAGCTCGCGGTCTGGCGATGGCCGTAACCATGGCGAAGGAACTGGGGCTGACCCGCCTGGCGATGCCCACCAACGGCAACGCCGGCGCGGCGCTGGCCGCCTACGGCAGCCGGGCAGGGATCGAGACCTTCGTGTTCTGTCCGGATGACACACCCGAGGTCAACGTGCGCGAAATAGCCCTGCAGGGAGCCCGGGTGTGGCGGGTCAACGGCTTGATCAACGACTGCGGAGGAATCGTGGCCGCGGGCCAAGATCCGATGGGGTGGTTCGACTTCTCGACGCTGAAGGAGCCCTACCGGATCGAAGGGAAGAAGACGATGGGCCTGGAACTGGCCGAGCAACTGGGATGGACCACCCCGAAGGCCATCTTCTACCCGACCGGTGGAGGAACAGGATTGATCGGCATGTGGAAGGCCTTTCGCGAATTGGTCGAGATCGGTTGGCTCAACGAGCCGCTGCCCAGAATGGTCGCCGTCCAGTCAACCGGTTGTGCCCCCATCGTTCGAGCATTCGATGAAGGTGCCGACCACGCCGAGTACTGGGAGGACGCGCACACCATTGCTGCCGGCATCCGGGTACCCGCCGCCATCGGCGACTTCCTGATCCTCGAGGCGCTCAGAGAGAGCGGGGGGTTCGCCATTGCCGTCACCGACGAGGAGATCGCCGGCGCCCAGGAGCGAATCCCGCGATCTGAAGGCTTGCTGCTCAGCCCGGAAGGGGCTGCTACCTACGCGGCGTACCGGCGTTCGCTCAGGGAGGGACGTATCGACCGCGACGACCGGGTCATGCTGTTCAACTGCGGAAACGGCCTGAAATACGCGATGCCGCCGGCCGATCAGGCTCTGAACCGGCATCAGCCGATCGATTGGGCAGAGATGCGAAGCGTGGGCTGAGGAGTCGGTCCCCCCAACCGGGTATCGGGTTGCGCCAGAGGTGCGACCCAGCGACCTATCTCCCAAGGCGTCCTCTCTCGGCGTGCGACGGGGGAACTGTCCCCATGATGCGGGACTGAGGGGGCAGCCAACTCTTCCGCCACGACCCTGCCCCCTCCGGCGGAGGGAGTATTTCCATTTCGCCGCTATTCGACCACGACTGAGATGGCGTGATAGCTGGTGGCGCCGTCGGGACGGGGTGGCCGTTGCTCGCTGGTCTGGGTGTCGCCGTTGCCGTCGGTAGCCCGCACCTGCAACCTGTGAGTGCCCGGCTGAGCGTCCCAGTTGATGGACCACTGTCGCCAACTCTCTTTGCTGAGGGGCTCTGAGAGCTCCGCTTCGCTCCACCCGCCGTCGTCAACCTGTACTTCGACCCGGCTGATGCCTCGTCCCGGGGCCCAGGCCACTCCAGCGATGTGACGGCTTTCCGCCTCGACCCGAGCGTTGGGTTGCGGGGTGTCGATGCGCGATTGGGTCTTGATGGGCCCCTCTTTGGACCAGCCCTTCGGTACCCAGTAGGCGTCAAAGGCATCCCAGGTAGTCAACTCGATCTCGGCCAGCCATTTCGTGGCGGACACATATCCGTAGAGACCCGCCACGACCAGGCGGGCCGGAAATCCGTGATCGAATGGAAGCGGTTCACCGTTCATTCCGACGGCCACCAGTGCCTCGCGCCCATCAAAGGCAACCTCGGTTGGAAATCCGACCGTGAATCCGTCCACCGAACGACCGATGATCTGGTCGGCTCCCGTTTGAACTCTGGCCCGATCGAGAATGTCGGAGAGCGGCACTCCCAGCCACTTTGCATTGCCGACCAGACTGCCGCCGACCGTGTTCGAGACGCAGGACAGGGTGACATATCGCTCGACCATGGGGAGATCCAGGAGGTCGGTATAGGTCAGTTCGTAGGAACGATCGACCAGGCCGGTGATCTTCATGGACCATGTGTCGAGATCAACCCGGGGTACGGATAGGGCTGTGTCGATCTTGTAGAACGAATCGTTCGGCGTCACGACCGGTGAGATGCCGGCGACGCTCAGGGATGAAGCTGGCGCAGGGGCCGGAAGCGGCGCCTCGGCGGCCGGCAGGATGACCTCGCCCCGGTTCGTTGCCATCCTCACCCTTTGCACCAGGAAACGACCAGCAACCGCGGTAACTCCGGCCAGCAGGACGAATGCTCCGGCGCCCCGCAGGAACGCCCTCCGGCCAAGATTGGATTCAACCGCCGGTCCTTCACCAGCGGCGGCCCGACGAAACATGAAGAAGAAGGCAGCCAGTCCAGCACCCGCTGATACGGCCGCAACCAGGATCGATGCAACTGCTTCGCTTTGCGGATCCCGGACGGCGGCGATCGCCCCGAGGGCACCGAAGGCCAAGAAGCCCATCGTTGGAAATGTCCGCGAGCGGATACCACCCAGGCCGAGCAACGCGCCGAAAAGGGCGGACAAGATCACGATGCCGATGATCAGGGCCGGCTTGTCGGCTGTCCCAAAGGTCTCGATCGCGAAGTCCTTGACGGCCGGCGGCGCGAGGTCAATAACCTCAGTACCGATGGAGACAATCAAAGACGGAACGGATGAGATCAATCCTCCCATCAATTCTGAGATGCCGAGGGCAAAAAGAGCCGCGACCCCTCCAGCCAGGGAGGCGTCCCGACGACGCGGTTGTCCGAGTGTGGCTTCCATGGATCAACATCGTACGTCGTTTGGGTGAGATGTCACGGCCGGGACAAAGGTGTTTCCAGGATGTTAAGGATTAGCCGTCGACGGCCAACGGACCCATGTGGGTGGCCAGGTAGACCTCTGTTTCGTTGCCTCTGGTCGCCTCCACGAAAAGGAAGTAGGTGCCTTCCGCGAAGAGAAGTTCGGTGTACCAGAAGGCCGCGGTGTTGATCATGCTGGGCTTGATCACCTCGCCGGACGATCGGCGCCAATGCAGACCATCGTCCGAAACCGCCAGCCCATGTTTCTGCGTTATCAAAACGGGATCGGTGACGGTATTGGCGGCGGTGTACAGCATTACGTAGCCGTCGGTGGTGAGCACCACGCGTGGCTGCATCACATTGCGCTGGTCCCACACGTTGCCCTCGTTCGGGTTACCCGGAGCCATGACCGGGTCCGAATACGCGTACGGGGTCGAGCTGGTTGCCGGATCGTCGTATTTGGTCCAGGAGATTCCATCCGGCGACGTCGCCCGACCGATCATCGCCGTCTCCCGGGTTCGACCTGCGTAGAACATCTCGTACCCGGGTTCAGTCTTGATCACCGATGGGGCCAGAACGCCGAACTCGTCCCAGGATCCTTCCGGACCGGGGAAGAGCACCGGTTGGGGGTCGGCCGTCCAGGGCCCGTTCGGGGAGGGGGCGGTAGCCCGACCGATCTTCGATTGGCCTGCCGGCCATCCCGCCGAGTCCCAGGTGTAGAAGTAGAGAACCCAGGTCCCATCGTCCTCAACCAGGGCACTCGAAGCAAGGGCTGCCAGGCCGACGTATCCCAGATCCGTACCGTCGAAGACGGGTGCCTCCGACACCTCGATCCAGGTCTTCCCGAGGTCGTCGGTGCGCCAATAACCCACCCCGACCGGCGCCGGCCAGCCTACAAATCCGTTTTGGAACACGTGAATCGAACCATCGTGAAAAACGGCCGCTCCCGGATCGGTGAATTGCCAATCCCATTCGAGCTCAGGGCCATTGGTGATCACCGGCTCGCTTGATACAAAGGTGAACAGGTTGCCCGACTCGAAACGCGGGGGGAACGTCGTGGTGGTGGACGGCTCGATGGTCGTCGTGGTCGTCGGGGCGGCCGTCGTGGTCGTCGGCTGCAGAGTCGTCGAGGTGGTAGATGAAACATCAGCGTTCGATGCTTCGCTGCAAGCGGCAAGCATGAGGGTTCCAATCGTCACGACGGCCGTCATGCGTAGCACGATTCCTCCTTGGATGGGGTCGATACCGCGACCGTACCGTCCTCCCAGCCCGCCACCATTATGCCCCGCCTACTACAGTCGCACCGAACCAAAGGGTGCCGCATTGGGTGATATCACCGAACCCAGAATCCCGGATACCGGCATCGCGCCGGCGGACATCCTCGAGCACATGCGCGACATGCGAGCCAACGACGCAGACTGGCATTCGGGTCAGACCTGGAGCCTCGTTTACCACGCCGGTGATGAGCATGCTGCCTTTCTCAAGGAGGCTCACGGGACGTTCTTCTCTGAGAACGCCCTCAATCCGATTGCCTTTCCGAGCCTGCGCCGCTTCGAAACTGAAGTAGTCCGTATGACGGCCACGATGCTTAACGGAGACAACAACGTCGCCGGCACCATGACCTCGGGTGGCTCGGAGAGCATCTTGATGGCGGTCAAAACCTACCGCGACCAGGCCCGCCAACTCCACCCTGAGATAAGACGACCTGAGATGGTGCTTCCGGTCACGGCCCACGCCGCCTTTCTCAAGGCCGGGCACTACTTCGGGGTCGAGCCGGTACTCGTCCGGTTGGCCGACGATCTGCGAGTGGATGTGAGTGCGATGAGAGCCGAAGTAGGCCCCAACACGATCCTGTTGGTCGGTTCGGCTCCCAACTATCCGCACGGCATCATTGATCCGATCGAGGAAATCGGCGCCATCGCTCATCGCAACGACCTGGGATTCCACGTCGACGCCTGTCTGGGCGGATTCCTGCTCCCGTGGGTCGAGCAACTCGGCCATCCGATCCCCCCGTTCGACTTCCGCGTGCCGGGAGTCACCAGCATGTCGGCCGATGTGCACAAGTACGGCTTCGCCGCCAAAGGCGCCTCAACGATCCTTTATCGCGATGTCTCCCTCCGCCGCTACCAGTTTCATGTGTCGACCGGCTGGCCGGGCGGGATCTACGCCTCCCCCAGCATGGCCGGCACCCGCCCCGGCGGTACCATCGCAGCCGCCTGGGCGGCCCTCAAACGAATCGGGCGGGACGGGTATTTGGAGATGGCTCAAGGCATTATGGAGACCACCGCCCGATTGCTCGATGGCATCAACCGCATTCCAGGTCTCCGAATTCTGGGAAAACCGCCTGCGAGCGTGTTTGCTTTTGCCTCGGATGAGGTTGATATCTACGCCGTCGGCGATGCCCTCGACGGGCGCGGGTGGCACATGGACCGCCAGATCAAACCGGCGTCCCTGCACCTGATGATTACTCCGGTGCACGCCGGACTTGAAGACCGGTTCCTCGATGATCTGGCCGCCGCCGTCGAGGAGGTGCGGGCCAATCCGGAGACGTCGCAGGGCGGGCAGGCGGCCTTGTACGGAATGATGACCACCCTCCCCGACCAGGGACTGGTGGATGAGATCGTTCTCCAGATGCTGGACAACCTCTATGAGCTGTGAAAGCAAGCGCGGCTCGCTTCGGCTGGACAGCGAAGGAAGCGTTGAGAATGGCTCTACGCTTCCACCATGAACGTCAACGATCCTTATCGCCGTATCGCCGGGGTCTATGACCGGCTCATCGAACCGATGCAGGCGGGAGTGCGCAGGGTTGCCCTCGACGTAGTCCCACCACAACCAAGGTGGCAGGTGCTCGATGTCGGCTGCGGCACGGGCACCGGCATGGCCCCATATGTCGAGGCCGGCTGCACGGTCATCGGGGTCGATGTGTCGGACGCGATGCTCGAAAGAGCCACGGCCCGCCTCGGGGATCGGGCGGAGTTCCACCTCACCGACGGCGGGGCGCTGCCGTTCGATGGTGGCCGCTTCGACCTGATAACGACGTCGATGGTGCTCCATGAGGTCCCCGCAGACGCGCGCGCGGACTTGGTCACAGAGATGGCCCGGGTCGCCAAGCCGGATGGCCGGTTGCTGTTTATCGACTTCCGTTTCGGATCGCTGCGAGGGTGGAAAGGACCGACGTTCCGTGCGTTGAGCGTGGTCATCGAGCGACTCTCAGGCCACTACTCCGGGTACCGGAGCTTCAAGACCTCGGGCGGTGTCCCGGCCGTTGTGGACGAGGCCGGTCTCAACATCGACCGCGAGAAGATCGTCGCGGGCGGCAACGTGGCGATCTATGTGGTAACGCCGAAAACCTGAAACTGCATGGTCTGGACCGGCGCTACGGCTGCAGCAGGTACGCGATCGCCAGGCCAGCGTAGTTACCGACCGCGTAGCCGACCACACCGGTCGTCAATCCAGAGACGACGATCTCGCGGTTCTTCAAAACGGCGGCGATGGGACCGACGAAGGCGGGGCCGAATACCGCCGCCGTTGAGGTGATCAGCACCGTGTCGGCGTCGATGCGGAAGAGGGCAGCCAGCAAGTAGTGGAACAGGATCGAGGCACCCAGCACGATCGCCACGAATACGAAGACGGTCGAGAATGCATCGGCCATCTCCCGAATGTTGGCCAGGGTCCCGATCGCGACCGCAAAAACCAGCAGAAGGTACTGCCCCGTCTCATAGGTGCCGGCCAGGTTGCGGATGCGGGGGACGAACGACAGCGCAATCCCAAGCGTTGTGACGCTGAGGATCACAGGCGCGATGGGGAGCGAGCCATCGAAGATCGAGACAATCCCAACGGTCATCCCGGCAATCAGGACGGAGAGCCCGATCGCCCCGGCCACCGCCTTTGGCTGCGTCTTCAGCGCCAGCACGGGATCAGCTTCCATCCCCGATGGGTGGGGAGTGTCACCGACATCTGCACGGCTATAGGCGGGAAGGAATCTGAGCAACACTCGCTGGGCGATCGTCATGAGAAACAGCAGGTATACCGCAGACAAGACCACATCGGCACCGTTGACCAGAACGAACTTCTCGTCGGTCACTTCGAGCGCCAGACCAATGGCGCTCATGTTGGGTGTACCACCCGTGTAAACGCCAACGGTCATCCCGGCCATCTTCCACGTCTCCGGATCCTGACTGCTCAAGATCACGGTGGCAGCGGCCGCCCCAACCATCACCGCCAGGGTTGCCAGGCCAAAGGACAGAACCGCTTTCGGAGCCATCCGCAACCACTTGGGGAAGTCGGTCGAGAACAACAACAACGGAATCGCCAGCAAGACGGTGATTTCCGTCACAGAGTTGGCCAGCTCGGTATCGGGGGTCCAGCCGGGGATGTTGCCCAAGAGAATCCCGAATGAGTAGCAGAGAACCACCGGGCTCAACCACTCAAGCACCTTGTTGCGGTTGGCGCCGTACACGGCCAGAGCTGGAAAGCCCAAAAACACCAGTGCCAGGACGATCGTCCCCACGCTCTCCCCTTCGTCTGAAGCGACGCTAGTAGGCGGCCGGAATGCGTGAAGGACAGGGACCCAACGTAGCCGGCCGGCCTCCGTAGACTCGCATGGCCTCGATGCAACGAACCCAGTCCGGGAGGAGCCGTCTTGACCAAGCCATTATCCGCCTTCATGGTCCCGGCCACCGGAGGTGAGACGGTCAGGGGCCCGGCCGGGGGGCCGGCAATCATCAAGGCTCGCACGGAAGACACCGGCGGTACTTTCACGTTCCTGGAAGTGACCATCGGCCCCAAGGAGGGACCTCCCCAGCACGTCCACGCTCGAGAAGACGAGATGTGGTATGTCCTCAAAGGTCATTGCCGATGGGGAGATATTCGAAGCCCCGACGGGTTCTTTCGTGTTTGTTCCGCGCCGAACTGCGCACTGCTTCCAGAACATCGGCGACGAACCGGCAGCCATCCTGGTGATGTTCTCTCCGGCGGGAATGGAACGATTCTTCGAGGAGCATGCCCAGCTTCCCGCCGGGCCTATCGATCCCGGTCAATACCGGGAGATCGCCAGGAACAACTGGATGGATGTCGTGGGACCGCCGCTGGCCGAGTCCCACCCGCTCACCAACGTGCCGTGAAAAGACCCCAGGCGCGTAGAACCGGGATCGCAGCTTCTCCGACAATTGTGGCGCGTGCGGCCATCCGGCAGCCTTAGGATCCCGGGTGATGACCGACCAGTCCGTGCTCGCCGCCCACGACGGGATGGCTCGATGCTGGTGGGCCGCCACCGACCCCCTCTACATCGAATACCACGACACGGAGTGGGGCTTTCCGGTCACCGACGACCGGCGCCTGTACGAGAAGCTCAGCCTGGAAGGATTCCAGGCCGGCCTCTCCTGGCTGACGATTCTCCGCAAACGCGAGAACTTCCGGGCCGCCTTCGCCGGCTTCGACTTCTTACAGGTGGCCAGATTCGGAGAACCTGAGATCGCCCGGTTGCTAGATGACCCCGGGATCGTCCGTCATCGCGGCAAGATCGAGGCAACCATCAACAATGCGTCCCGGGCGATGGAGTTGATCGACGAATTCGGGTCCCTGTCCAACTACGTGTGGAGCTATGCACCCGACCGGACTGAGCCCCCGGCCGAGTTGCCGTCGATCACTCCGGAATCGACGGCTATGAGCAAGGACCTCAAACGCCGCGGCTGGAAGTTCGTCGGCCCGACCACCGTTTACGCCTTCATGCAGGCAATGGGCCTGGTCAACGATCACCTGGTCGGGTGTGCCAGCCGTCCCCTGGCGGAGCAACTCAGAGAGTCAATACAGAAACCATGACCGATCAGGCCGGTGTGCGCATCCGATCGATTGCACTCCCCACGGAGCACGGAGGTTGGGGATTCACGCTCGAACCCATCCTGTTGGGCTTGCTCGTTGCCCCGACCCTGGCAGGTGTGGGGCTCGCCGTCGCCACCGCGTCGGTGTTCCTGGCGCGCCGGCCCGTCAAGCTCGTCGCAACGGACCTGATTCGCAAGCGGCGTCTCCCCCGCACCAGGGTCGCAATGTTGTTTGCCCTGGGCTACGGAGCAGTGGCTCTGGCCGGCCTGGCCTTGACGATCGCCCGCGCCGATGGGGAGTTCTGGTGGCCGCTCATCCTGGCGATCCCGTTCGCGGCGGTATCGCTGCGAGCCGACGCCCGGAGCCGCAACCGCGCGTTGCTGCCCGAACTGGCGGGTGGGATCGCCATGGGTTCGGCATGCGCCTCAATCGCGATGGCCGCCGGTTGGGATTGGGCGCCTGCCTTTGGTTTGTGGCTGGTCCTGGCCTCGCGTTCCTATGCTGCGATCATCTTCGCCCGAGCCCAGGTACGGCGAGCCAAGAATCATCCCTACGATCGGTCCGCGGTCTACGCGGCTCAAGTGGTTGCGATCCTCGTCGTTGGCCTGGCCGCCGCCCTCACTATCGCGCCGTTGCTGTCGGCGCTGGCCATCCTCCTGCTGGGAGCGGGCGCTTTCTACGGCCTCGCCCGACCTCCGGTGCCGGCCAAGACGGTCGGCTGGACGCAGATGGTTTTCGGGTTGATGGTGGTGGCCCTCACCGCCGTTGGCGTCTCCACGGGGTGGTAAATCCCGTTCTTGCGTGAGAAACCTACGCATGGCGCCGGAAACTCACGCAAGAACGGGTTGTTTACTTGTGGGTGATGGCCGATTGGGCCGCCGCCAGACGGGCGATCGGCACGCGGAACGGTGAGCAACTCACGTAGTCCAGGCCCAGGCGGTGGCACAGGTCGATTGACTTCGGATCGCCACCGTGCTCACCGCAGATACCGACCTCGAGACCCGGGCGAGTAGCCCGACCCTCATCGACGGCCCATTTCATGAGTCTCCCAACGCCCGACTCGTCGATCGAAGCAAACGGATTCTCCGTCAGGATTCCCTCCCTCAGATAGTCGATGAGGAACCCCGACTCGGCGTCGTCACGGCTGATGCCGAAGGTTGTCTGCGTCAAGTCGTTGGTTCCGAACGAGAAGAACTGGGCGTATTCGGCGATCTCGCCTGCGGTCAGCGCAGCCCGCGGGATCTCGATCATGGTGCCGAACTTGTAGTCGACCTCGACACCTTGTTCCTCCATGACGATCTTGGCCTCGGCCTCCAGCACGGTCTGCTGCCGTTTGAGCTCATTGACGTGGCTGGTGAGCGGAATCATCACCTCGGGGTGCACATCGACACCTTCTTTGGTGACGATGCAGGCAGCCTCGATGATGGCCCGGACCTGCATCTTGGTCAGATCCGGCATCATGATCCCGAGCCGCACCCCGCGGGTGCCCAGCATCGGGTTGGCTTCGCGGAGTGCCTCCACCCGGTCGAGCATTTCTTCGGTATCGGCCAGTTGCCCGGCAACGTCTTCGCCCCCTGCGGCCCGGATCCGCAGATCGGCCCGCTCGTTGGTCAGGTCCTCAAAAGAAGGAAGGAACTCGTGCAGGGGCGGATCGATGAGACGAATAATCACCGGATAGCCGTCCATAGCCCGGAACAAACCGGCGAAGTCCTCCCGCTGTAACGGCAGGAGCGTATCGAGCGCCTGGCGGCGTTCCTCATCCGACTCGGTGGTGATCATCTTCTGCACGACCGGGATGCGCTCGGGTTCAAAGAACATGTGCTCGGTCCGGCATAACCCGATCCCTTCGGCCCCGTTCTGCCGGGCACGCTGGGCATCGAGTGGATAATCGGCATTGGCCCACACCCCGAGCGAGCGGAACTCGTCTGCCCAACCGAGCAGCTTCTTGAGCCACGGATCCGAGATGTCGGGGACCACCGTGTCGAGAGCTCCGAGAAAGACCTCTCCGATAGTGCCGTCGATGGAAATCCAATCACCTTCCCTGACGACTTTGCCGTCCACCGTCATCTTCCGGTTGGCCATGTCGATATCGAGGGCGGCCACGCCGACCACCGCCGGTTTGCCGAACTGGCGAGCAACCAGAGCGGCGTGGCTCGTCCGGCCCCCCAACTTGGTGAGGATGCCCTCGGCGGCCAGCATCCCGTGCACATCGTCCGGTTTGGTCTCGGGCCGGACCATGATGACTTTCTTGCCATCCTCCTTAGCCCATTTCTCGGCGAGGTCGGCATCAAATGCCACCACGCCGACGGCGGCTCCCGGGGACACGTTGAGCCCGATTGCGATCTTTGATCCCAACTCGACCGCCGCCTTCTTGGCTTCTACGGAGAACTGGGGATGGAGGAAAAAGTCGACCTGGTCGGGGGTGACCTTCATGACCGCTTTCTCTTTGGTGATCAAGCCTTCCTCGGCCAAATCGACGGCGATCCTGACCGCAGCTTGAGCGGTCCGCTTCCCATCGCGGGTTTGGAGAATCCACAGCTTGCCGCGCTCGACGGTGAACTCCATGTCTTGCATTTCGCGGTAGTGGTTCTCGAGGTTCTTAGCGATCGCCCGAAACTCGCCGTACAACTCAGGCATCTCGACAGCCATGTCATCCATCGCCTTGGTCGGACGGGTTCCGGCCACCACATCCTCGCCCTGCGCGTTGATCAAGAAGTCGCCTTCAATGTGATCCTCGCCGGTGGTGGCATCCCGGGTCATGGCAACGCCGGTCGCCGAGTCAGCACCCATGTTGCCGAACACCATCGTCTGGATGTTCACCGCCGTGCCGAGGTCGTGAGCGATATTGGCGGCGTTTCGATAATCGAAGGCTCGCTTTCCATTCCACGACTTGAAGACGGCCTCGGTGGCTAAGAGAAGCTGATCGATCGGTTCCTGCGGAAATCCGGAGGCAAGACCCTTAAACCGCTCGACCATTTCCTTCAATGCCTCCGGCGGAAGTGCCGCGTCGTTGTCCACGCTGAATCTCTTCCGGTACTCGGAGAGCACCTCTTCGAATGGTTCGGTGTCCAAACCCAGTACCACCGTTCCGAACATCTGCACGAGGCGGCGGTACGAGTCGTACACAAACCGTTCGTCGCCGATCAGCTTCACCATGCCTGCCGCGACCTCATCATTGAGACCGATGTTGAGCACCGTGTCCATCATCCCCGGCATCGAGAACTTGGCACCGGAGCGGCATGAAACGAGCAGAGGATTGGAGGCATCGCCGAAGGTCTTCCCCGTCTGGTCCTCAACGTGCTTGAGAGCACTCAGAGCCTGCTCCCACATCTCTCCGGGGAACTGCGCCCCGGCTGCGAGGAACGCGTTGCAGGCTTCAGTGGTGACGGTGAATCCGGGTGGGACCGGCACCCCGACCCTGGTCATCTCGGCGAGGTTGGCGCCTTTGCCTCCCATCAACCCGCGGACGCTATCCCAGGAGCCTCCCACATAAGCTTCGGCATCCTCGACCTCGTCGAAACCGTAAACCCACTTGCGCTCGTCAGCCATTGTCAGACCTCTCTACGTGAAACATGCATGATGGAACCGCGCCGGCGAGATCATCTCAGACCCGGCCGGCATAGTCCCGTGCCACAGCGGAAGGTGACCAACCAGATGCGGCCCGTAGGCAGCTGGTCACAAACCCGTTGCGAAGCCACAATGCTAACGGGCCGGAGGGGATGGGCGTGGTCAGGCCCCTACGGTCAGGCCGGCGGTCGTGGCCAGCCCAGCCAGGGCAGCGGCGGGCGGCCATGAGTCGAGCCCCTCCACGAACGGACCGATCTCGAACACACCATGCGCCGAGCCCATGCGAAACCGGATCCATACATACCCCGAATCTCTCGAGCACCTTGAGCATGGGAGTGTTGTCGGCGAGCACGTCAAAGTGGAACCGCCGGATGTCGTTGGCCCGACCGGCAATGGCCGGCGCCTTGAATAGGACCTCGATCCTGTGCTTGCAATAGTTAGCAAACTGCAAGATCTGTTTTGCCGATGAGTCCCGGCCAAACGGTCGGTTCCCTACAACGACCACTCTTTGTCACCCGTGACCGTTAGCATCGCCGACCGTGAACATCGAAGTTGTCCGAAGTGGCCGTCGCAAGAAGACGGTGCAAGCTCGTATGGTCGGAGACGTCCTGGTGGTGGCCATTCCCGCCACAATGACCCGGGCCGAAGAACTCCACTGGGTTGGGTTGATGAAGTCGAAGTTCGAACGGCGGAAGGCCATTGCACCGATCGATCTGACCAGCAGAGCCCGCCGTCTCTCTCTCCTCTACGACCTCCCGACACCTGATTCCATCCGGTGGGTTCACAACCAGCGAACCCGGTGGGGGTCATGCACACCGGAAAACCGGACGATCCGAATCTCCAGCCGGGTAGCCCGTTTCCCCGACTGGGTGCTCGACTACCTCATAGTCCACGAGCTGGCGCACCTGCGAGAGCCAGGACACGGGCAAGCCTTCCGGGAGCTGCTCGACCGCTACCCACGGGCCGAGCGGGCCACCGGGTTCCTGATCGCCATGGGGAGAGAATGGAACGAGAACGGCCTCCCGGTTGTTGAACCGCAAAACCCGCAAAGGAGCCAGTATGAACTCCGAGATCCCCGACGACCAACTCCCCTCCACCGATGATGAATGGCGCCTACGGTTAACGCCGCAACAGTTCGCCGTGACCCGGCAGGGTGCAACCGAGCCTCCTTTCTCAGGCGGATACTGGGATACCGAGGAGGGCGGGACGTTTCGTTGTGTCGCCTGTGGAGCCGAGCTGTTCTCGTCGGCAACCAAGTACGAATCAGGATCTGGCTGGCCGAGCTTCTGGGAACCAACGGCCGACGAGCGGGTGAAGACGGTCGTCGACACCAGCCATGGCATGACCAGGACGGAGGTCCGCTGTGCACGATGCGACTCCCATCTGGGACATGTCTTCGAAGACGGTCCCCAACCGACCGGCCTTCGCTACTGCATCAACTCCGCCGCGCTCGATCTCGAAACCCCTGACTGAACCTCCGGACGCTCGGGTACCAGGCATCGACCTACAATCGCGCCATGACGCGGGTGTTTGCTGTCGCCAACCAGAAAGGCGGGGTGGCCAAGACCACCACCGTCCAGTCCCTGGGGTCGGCTTTCGCTGAGCTGGGCCGGAAGGTCTTATTGATCGACCTCGACCCGCAAGCTTGCCTCACCTACTCGATGGGGGTCGATTCCGAAGGTCTCGAACGTTCCATCCACGATGTGATGCTCGACCGCACGACGGCGGCCAAGGCCATCGTCGAGGTCGGTGACCTGCATCTGCTTCCCTCGTCCATCGACCTGACCGGCGCGGAGATCCACCTACTCACCAAGACGGGACGCGAGTACGTGCTGTCCAAAGCCTTGCGACCGGTGCTCAGCACCTACGACCTGGTCATGATCGACTGCCCCCCGTCGCTGGGGATCCTGACGATCAACGGCCTCACGGCAGTTCGTGAGGTGCTGATCCCCCTCCAACCGGAGACACTCAGCCACCGGGGAGTCGGCCAATTACTCGAAACCATTGAGGATGTTCGCACCTATACCAACAGCAAACTCAAAGTCCTGGGCGCCGTTGCGACGATGTTCGACGCGAGAACGCGCCTGGCCCGTGAGATAGTGGAAGATCTCCCTCACCGGTATGGCATCACCGTCCTCGACCCGCCCATTCCCAAGACCGTTCGGGTCGCCGAAGCTCCTGCACGTGGCATGTCCGTACTCGAGTACGCTGGCCGGTCGAAGGCGTCCGAGGCGTACCGGGCGCTCGCTCAGACCCTGGAGGAAATGTGAACAGCGACGACCCGCACGGCAAACGCTCCCTTTTCGAGAGCGCCCGGCCCACCGACCCTTCCGAAAACCACGCCCGGGGCCGGCAAGCTCTGTTCTCAACGGCGGCCCCTCGTCCCGGGACCGTTGTGGTCGAATGCTCACAATGCGGCGAGCACAAACGAATCCAAACAGGCGATGCCCTCACCCGGATACTCCGCGTGAGTCTGTGGGTGCCGCTCCTGAAACACAACCGCTGGATGCGGTGCCCATCCTGCGAGCGCCGGACCTGGTGCCGGGTGGGCTGGCTTGATTGACATCGAGGGAAATGACCCCCCCGGGCCTTCACGATCCCTGGTGAGGGACGTTACGATTACTCCATGAGCGCAGCTGGAGGCGGTCGGGAGGATCAGCGCGTCAGGGAAAGCCAGATAGAGATCGCGATCGACGCCGAACAAGGCGATGTCACGATCACCCTGGATCGCACGCACAGCATGCTGGCGGCCGTCCGTGACGCCCGCCGTGCTGCACCCCCGCCTCTGGCAGATGATGACCCACGCCATGAGGTTTTCGAGCGAGAGCTTCGCATGCTCCTCCGCATGGCGAGGCAGGATGCCCACTACACCGAGGACTTCCTCCTGGCGAAACGCAACGAGTTTCTGGATCGTATCGATATCGCCAACGATCTGGAGCGTCTGTTCGATGAGATAATCGACTCGGTCCTCACTGCCAGAACGGTGGACGCGTGTGTCAATGCTCGTTTCCACATCCGGCTGTTGGCAGCCGTTATGTCCATCTACCGGCCCGACATCTACACAAGTGGAGCCCTCGAGATCGGCCAACATTTTTACGGCCGTGCCGAACGCCGGCTGGTCACAGAGGGTGCCATCACCGACCACGAATTGCTACGCGCTCTCTAGGACTCGTTCCGTTCGGCTCGTCATGACCCTCGAGTCCGCCGAAAAGGATCGCCAGGGATTCTCCCGGTACGCTTGGTCAGGTGGATCACGGAGGGGTCATGGACAGCACGAGCGAAGCCTGGCGACTACTCCCCGACGATCAGCGAGCCCAGGTCTTGAAGAGATTGGACACGGATATTGTCGGGTGGTTGACCACGGTGGCGCCGGACGGCACGCCCCAGGCATCCGTAATCTCATTCCTCCGAGATGGCGAAACCATCATCTTCTACAGCGAGCCTGACACATTGAAGCTGCGCAACCTGGCTGTCAACCAGCGTGTTTCTTTTCATCTCAACTGTGATGAGATCGGGAATCACATGGTGACTATCGAAGGTGACGCCGGGGTGGACGAGAGCGCCCCGAAATCCAACGAGATTCCGGCCTATTTGACGAAATACAAGGAGCCGTACCGCAGCTGGGGCATGGACGCCCAGGACACAGCCCATCGATTCTGGGTGGCGGTCAGAATCCTGCCAACGCGGATTCGAGCCTGGTGAGACGGCGCGAAAAGACCCATCACATGAAGCAGCGCAGCCTAGACGTACCGTCGGATCTGAACCTCAGGCTGACCCTCGGGAGCGGCAGAGCCGACGACTCGGGAAAGCGGGGATGGTGGGCGACTCGTACTCCCGACGGCGCCGCAACCCTACTCATCGAACTCGACGGACCCAGGATCGAAGCGACCGCATGGGGCGACGGCGCCGACTGGGTACTCGATCAAACCCCCAGGCTGGTGGGCTTGGATGACCACCCCGAGGAGTTCATCCCAACCCATCGGGTGCTGCGGGACCTGACCAAACGCAAACCGGGACTACGAATCGGTCGAACCGACCGGGTCTTCGAATCAATTGTTCCCGCCATCCTCGGCCAGAAGATCGCCACAAAGGAAGCCCGTCGCAATCAGCGAGCACTGACCAAGACGTTCTCCGAACCGGCCCCCGGACCCCTCGAGATCACGCTGCCGGTTGCGTCCGAGGTGCTGGCCGACCTCCCCTACTGGCGTCTCCACGAACTCGGAATTGAGCGAAAGCGCGCCGACCTGCTGCGCTTCGTGGCCAAACGCACCGCACGACTCGAGGAGATCGCCACGATGGACAAAGACGCGGCATTTGCCAGGCTGACCGCGTTTCCGGGGATCGGCCCCTGGACGGCGGCACTGGTCATGGGCTCGGCGCTGGGGGATGTTGATGCGGTGCCGGTTGGCGACTATCACCTTGCCAACACGGTGACCTGGGCACTGGCAGGTGAACCGCGCGGTGACGACCGGCGTATGCTCGAATTGCTCGAGCCCTACAAGGGACAGCGCGGGCGGGTGATCCGCCTTCTCAAAGAGGGCCGTATCCATGCGCCGAAATACGGACCGAAGAGCGCCATCCGATCCATCTCCCAAATCTGAGCGGCCCGCTCCCCGGTCGCGCCATACTGGGAGAACTCATGACGCAAAGATTCGAACCACCGCAAGAACGGCCCGAGCAGATGTCCGGCGGCATCGGACACCTGCCCGATGAGGAACCGGTGCCGGCCAACCAGGCCGACAAGATCCTGCGCAGAGCCATCGAGCTCCAGACCGACGAATCGACTCGCAGTGTGGACATCGACCGCGAACGGCTCATTCGCATGGCAGGTGAACTGAGTGTCGAGCCCGATTTCCTCCTCAGGGCCCTGGCCGAGCACCACGCCGGCGTGTCGCTCGACGACCGACTGGACACCATCTGGCAGAAAATGCTGGCGCCGGACAAAGTGATCGGGACCCGGATGGTCAAGGGAACCGGTACCCGGGTGGAGGCCGCAGCCGAAACGTGGTTCAGGAACCAGGAAGGTCTGCGGCCCCGACGCCACTTCGACGATGGGATCCTCTGGGAAAAGGATTCGCACCCCATCACCTCTATCCGGATGGGCCTGAGACTGGGTCAAGGCACTGGAGCTTTGCGTGATACCCGTGGAGTGACGCACCGGGTACGAGAGGTCAAGCCCGGAGAGCAACTGATCTCCATCGAAGCCAACACGGTCGGCCTGCGGAAGACCGGCCAAACCCTTCTGGCTGCTGGTGCGGTCGCCACCATTGGAGCCGTTGGGGTCGGTTCCGCAGCATTCGGTGGTCCGTTCGAGCCCGCCACCATCGCCTTGGCCCTCTCAACCCTGACGGTGTTCACGGGATCGACCATCCTGGGCGTCCGGATGGCCCTCAACCGGCTCAACCGCGGCATCAATCGTGCCCTCGATGCGGTAAGCGACACCTTCATCCCACCTCGGCGGTAGCCCGCCGGGGCGCCGGTAGGCTCACGTCATCACGATCGGTGGGAGCGGATGTGGCATCACTAGCCGGCAAGACGATCTTCATCTCAGGGGGAAGCCGCGGCATCGGGCTGGCCATCGCCAAGCGGGTCGCCCGAGACGGAGCCAACGTCGCCTTCATAGCCAAGACGGCCGACCCGCACCCCGCCCTTCCCGGAACCGTCTACACCGCCGCGGCCGAAATCGAGGAAGCCGGTGGCCGCGCCCTACCGATCGTTGGGGATATCCGAAACGAAGACCAGGTCGAGGCGGCCGTCGAGGCGGCCGTTGAGCTGTTCGGCGGCATCGACATCTGCGTCAACAACGCCAGCGCCATCAACCTCTCCAACACTGAGACCCTGGCTATGAAACGTTACGACCTCATGCAGAACATCAACACTCGCGGCACGTTCCTTGTGTCAAAAACCTGCATCCCATACCTCAAGCAAAGCGAAAACGCTCATATCCTCACACTCAGTCCTCCGCTCAACCTCGCACCTCACTGGTTCAAGAATCACGTGGCGTACACGATCGCCAAATACGGTATGAGCATGGTCAGCCTCGGATTATCAGAGGAACTGGCGGACGAGGGAATCGCGGCCAACTGCCTGTGGCCGAAAACCATCATCGCTACTGCCGCCGTTCAGAATCTGTTGGGTGGTGACCAGGCGATGGCGCAGTCACGCCGCCCCGAGATCATGGCCGACGCTGCCTACGAGATCTTCCTGAAAGACGCCCGAACGGAAACCGGCAACTTCTATATCGATGAAGAGGTTCTCACCGAAGCCGGCGTCACCGACTTCGATCAGTACGGCTACGGCGGTGGAGGAAACCTCCAGCTGGACATCTTCCTGGATGAGTAGGCGGGCCAAAGGCCCGAGTTGGTAGTTGGGATATTAGGAGTTGCCAACCCGACCTCGCTGCACTCGGCCATTCTTCCCGACTCACTCCGCCGGAAGGACACGTTCGGCCAGCAACCAGGCATGTCAGCCTTCTAACTGGCAGCTGGAGCGACTGGAAGCTGACGGCTGCCGACTAAATCTCGGCTTCTATCAGGTCCTTGAGCTTGGCCAGGTTCGCTTCGAAATCCCGGCGGGCAATCCTCAGCACCACCGGGTCGGTTAGTTTGCCGAAGAACCCGCCGGCGCCCTCCGGTGCTTCCATCCCCATCGCAAACAGGGTGCCGTTTTCGACCGGTTCGAGCCGCCACGACGCCTCCAGGTGGATCGGTCCGCTGACGGTGCGATCTGCCCGGTAGTAGGGGTGGTGCTCGACTATTTCCCACTCGGATTCCATATGCACGCCCAAGAACCTGTCGACCAACCGAATACGGGTGCCCTTATCGATCGGCCCTTCGGTTAGGACCTGCCGCTCGATAGCGTTGGACTGCCAGAGCAATTCGTTCTCGGGTTTGTCGACGAACTCTCGAACCGTCTCGATCGGAGCTTCGATTTCTGTGCTCACCTGAAAACCGGCCATATCTCTCCCCTTTCGTCCGCACCGCGATCGTGAGTTCCGATCAGCACTCCCGCCTTTCGTTGCTTCCGGCCATCGTCGCGCCGGCAGGCACCAATGTGAAGGGAGCAGCAACCAGGGATACGATCCTCGCGAACTACGAACCAGCGGTTAACCGCTTCGCCAGCGCATTGAGGTCTTCGAGCCGCTCCCCAACCAGCTGATCACCGAGGTGCTTGAGTGCCTCCACGTTCTCGTCGCTCACATCGTCCATCGCGTAGCTGGCGCCTTCGGCCAGTACTGTTTGGAACCGCCAGTAGTGATCTCCGATCAGCGTGGTGAGCACCTGGTCGTGGAGGGCAGCTTGCCCATCTTCGGCGGCGCGGAAGACGTCCTCAGCAAGTTTCAACCAACTGCGGCTCACGAACTCCTTGTACGTCAAGGCCTGGGTCCGCGTGGGGCGTCCGGTGCCAAGCGACACCACCATGACGTCGGCGTCGCGGAGTCCCTGTTCGCGAGCCCGGGTCACACCTTCGATATACCCGATCATGGCCGGGTTCTTGGCGTAGACACCTCCGTCGACCAATAACCGGTTCTCGACGCCCTCCCAGGCCATCTCCAGTGGCGGGAAATATGTAGGAGCGGCAGACGTGGCCCGGGCGGCATCGCGCATCAGGAGGTCGTTGTCGGGGTCGAGTTTGGCATCACGGGAACGAAACAGGACCGGGCTCTTGGTTTGCAGGTCGTAGCTGGTGACCACAACATCGATCAGAGCCTCAGACAGGCGGTGATCACCGAAGTAGACCTCGAACGCCTCTGCAATTCCCTCTGGAGAATATCGAGCATTACCGGCTTCCGGGTTGAACCCGAAAATCGCCGCGCTGGAACTGGCCGACGACCACCACTCCCGTGCCTCTTGGAGACTGCGCGGCAACGAGGAGGCTGGTTTCGGAAATATCTGCTTTCCGTGTGACGTGTAGATATCGCCGACGCTTTGGGCGGGATAGGCAGGACGACCATCCTCATCGGGCGTCACCAGGCCCAACGCAAGCATGCCCCCAGTCGAAGTTCCAACCAGTACATCGAATAGCTCGGCGATCGGGGTTCCTGCCAGCGACTCCAACGCAGCCAACAGCCTGGTCGGGATGATCCCGCGCACCCCTCCACCCTCGATTGTCAGGACCCTGATGGGCATTGAGACCTCCCGGCCATAGCGTAGAACACGCGCGGCCCTCCCCATCCATCGCGGTTGCGGTAGCGTAAAACGTGCGACGCGGGGAAAGGCGACCGTGGATTCCACATACTGGTGGCTCTTCCCGGTCGTCGATTGTCGTGGCCACCATCGCCAATGGGGCCGGAATCGGCGGGGCTTACCTTTCTTTCTCCACTTTTCGTCATGGCCTCGGGTTGAGACCGCAGATTGCGATTGGCGCCGCTCTCATCACCGAGGTGTTCGGCTTCGCCTCCGGAGTCACCGCCCACTATCGGGCGCGCACCATCGACTGGAAAGTTGCCCGCATGCTGCTTGTTGCGTCGGTGCCTATGGCCGTGATCGGGTCGCTGCTCGGGGGCGCGGCACCGGAACAGCTTCTGAAGCAATCCTCGGTCTCGGCCTGCTGGTCATCGCCTCTTCGTTCGTCCGGCATCGTCCGCACGGCATCGAAGACGCGTCCATCGGGCGCGGCGAACAACGTGGTCGAGCCCTCGGTCGAGCGGGTCATCGTGGCCCGCGACGGCCTCGAGTACCGCTACAAATTGTGCAGAAGAACCGAAGGACGTCTGTTCGCGGGACTCGGCGGCGCGTTCGTAGGGTTGATCTCGACCGGGCTCGGTGAACCGAATACCTACGCCCTCGTCAAGCGTTGCCGGGTCCCCAGCCGGGTTACGGTGGCCACCAGCGTGGTTGTGGTGGCCGTCACCGCCCTGGCGGCCTCCGTCACCCACCTGATCGAATTCGTCAATGGCGGTGCGGGAGAACTCGACACCATCACGAGCCTGGTCGTGTTCACCGTTCCGGGCGTGATCATCGGTGGCCAGCTGGGGCCCCAGCTCTCCGGGCGGGTCAGAGAGGTACCGCTCATCCACGGCCTGGGTTGGTTGTTTATGGTTGTCGCTCTGGTCACGCTGGTTGAGGCCTATGTGTGAATCAGACGCACCGCGCCTGCCCGGCCGGTAGGGTCGCGGCATCAAAACAAAGGAGGCGATTCCGTGACCGATGCTCGAGAACCTTTTGACGGCACCACACCGGCTTCCGAAGCCCCCCAGCCGGCCCGGGCCGGGCTCTCGGTCACCCTGGCCATCGGCATCATCTTGCTGGTGTTGTTCGCGGTCTTCGCCGTCCAAAACACGGAGAAAATCGAAGTGGAGTTCCTCGCCTGGACCTTCCAGGTCTCCCGCATCACGATGCTGCTCGTCACGGCTGCCATCTTCATTGTCCTCGACGAGATCTTCGGATACATGTGGCGTCGGAGGCACAGGCAACGCAAGGTGGCGAAGGCTCTTCGCAAGGGTTGACCTGGAGACCGCGACCGGGCGGCCATCCGCGCCGCCATTCAACGTCGGCGCTCCGACAGTATGGGCGCCGCAGCCGACCTCCGCAGCTTGAAACCCGTCGACCGATTGAGGACACCAGCATGCTCCCCACTCTGCTCGCGGCCTTCACGGCGGGCTGGTTGCCACCGTGAACCCGTGCGGGCTTGCGGGGTCGCCCATGATCGATGTCTTCGAACATGAGGTCTTAATGATTATCCGGGGAGACAGTCCAGTCTGTTCGTAGACTCCCCGGCATGGAAGTCTTCATCGTCCCGCTCATATTCGGACTGATCATGGTGATTGCTGTGGCCGCCTCAGTCGGTTCCCGCCGCTACGAGGCGCAATGGAAGGCGGCCGCCGAACGTCTGCAGCTCGAGTACCAAACCGGCCGATTGTTCTCCCGCCCCAAACTCGTCGGCGTGGTCGGCGGTCTCACCGTCAAGATCGATGTTTCGTCTTCCTCGAGCGGGTCGTCCAACTCGGTCCGAACCCGATATCGCGTTGGGTACCCGCCCCTCGGGCTGGATCTTCGCATGAGCCGCCAGACGGGCCTCGGAAAGGCCGCCGCCATGTTCGGTATGGGCGACACGAAGATAGGCGACGGCGAATTCGACGAGGCATTCTCTGTGAAGACCTCCGACCCACAGCGCCTCTCTGCACGTCTGTCGCCTGCTGCGCGAGGTGTGCTGCTGAAACTGCTATCGGACTACCGGTCCATAAAGATCACCGACGAGCAGTTGAGTTACGAAAAGAGCGGCATCGTTCGTGATGCCGAGACGTTGACAACAACTACCCAACGTCTCATCGAAGCCGCCAGGACGCTCCAGGGCGCATCTGCGGAACCGACCAGACGAGCGCCGACTCCCACGGTCCCGATCCGAGAGGTGATACCTCCGCCGCCACCCGTCCTGAGACCGGACCCCTTTGATACCCGGCCGGTTATGGACCCGAGCCCTCCCCGACCAGTAGTTCAGCCGAAACCTGAGACCAACCAGCCGGCACCGGTGACCGGCGGCCCGGTTCCTTCCGGCATCAACGCGGAGGAGATCGCCGCTGCCCTGTTCGCCAAGAAGGGGCTCAGCTTTCAGATCGCCAAGCAGTTCGAAGGAAAGTACCGGGGCGGGAGTATCGACTGGCAAGGTGAGGTGCGCGAGATCAGCAGCGGACGCAACGCCGGTGATCCGACCCGGGTAACCGTCCTGGTCGCAACCGTCCGCCATGAGCTGTTTGGATCGGTCGATGTGGAGGCCACCGCTTCAATCCTCCGGGTTCCGCGCGGCCTCACCGAGGGACAGCCGGTCAACCTGCGAGGCACGTTGACGGGCATCGACGCCATGGCGCGCCGCCTCTTCGTAGAGGACGCTCAGCTGGGACTGGTACGTTGATCACGAGCATGTTTCAGACGGTGACCGACGATTGAGAGATCTCATTTGATGACATGCGATGAAACAAAACCATCGCCATTTGCGGTCCGACTGCCGACGCCGAGAACCACAGAGTCAAGGGTCGGACAATCCATACTCCGGTCGTATGCCTACGAAAAACCCATCAATCGGTGCTGATCATCCACGATGGTCGCCCTTCGCACAACCTCAGAACTGTCGGTTCCCCGACTATATGGGACAAAGCGCGGAACAGGGAGGCCACAGCAACGGTTGACCCCAAGCACAGGAGGATGGCTCTGACCCCGACCGATCAACTGCACTTCGCATGGCTGGCCCGTTGCTTCGGCAAAACCGACTACCTGCCGTTGAGCCCCACCGACCTCGCCGCGCTGTCCCACGCCGGGAGTTTCATCGACAAGTACCAGGGAACTCACCTCTTCCGGGAAGGTGAGCCCGCCGTTCACGCCTATGTGATCGAGAAGGGCGAGGTCGAGTTGTACAGAACGATCAATGGGATTCGCCGCGTAGTAGCTCGCGCCGGGGAAGGAAATGTGCTCGGTGACATAGCAATGTTTCGGAGCGAGCCGTACATCTCCTCGGCGCGAGCCATAGGACCGGTGAGCGCCTTCCGTTTCGACCGCGACAAGCTCATGCCCGTCCTGATCCAGCACCCGGTGATCACCCTGCGCTGGCTGGTAGCGGGTCTCGGCCAGCTCGAGGCCACACAAAGACGAGTGCTCCGTCTGATGAGCCGCACAGTCAAGGAGCAAGTAGCCGAACTGCTGATAGACGAAGCCGACGATATGGGTGAGGTGCATCTATCACAGAACACCATCGCCACGCTGCTCGGTGCGAGCCGCCAGACCGTGAACGAAGCCCTCTCGGAACTGCGGCGCGACGAAGCTGTGGAAACGGGCTACCGGCATATCCGCGTCAAAGACGCAACCAAACTCGGCATGATCGCATCACCGCAGGGAACCGTCCGACGCGTGAAAGCCGTCAGTAACTGAAGACACCGCCCGGACCAACCAGGCCCGCCGTCGGACCAGGAGAAGGGGGTGGTCGGGCCAGCCTCCGGTCTCTCAACCGGTCACGCCTGCAGCTTCAGCTGCCTCACGAAACGAACGGGCGAGAGTGGCAACCGTCTCGTGGGAATTGAGACCGCTGGGATTTCCCAACACGAAGACGTCCGCGCCACTCAGCCGCACGGATTGTCGACCGGGGACGGCCTTCGGCTGGGCGCGACCGACCCGGTAGGCGCCGATGCCGACGACTGCCACGACCTTCGGCCTCCACTCCACCAAGCTGGCCTCCACACGCCGGGCGCCGGCGATGAGTTCGCCCCGCTCCAGTTCGTCGGCACGGGCGGTAGCTCGCCGCACCAGATTGGTGATGCCGATTCCCCGCTCGAGGAGGTATCGACGATCCGACGCGGCCATACCGTTGGACACCTCGAGGCGGTATGAGGTGATACCCGACTGGTACAACGCCGGATAGAAACGATTACCCGGATAGGCGAAATGGGCGTTGGCTGCCGCCGTCCACAAACCGGGATTGATACCTACGAACAAGAGACGGAGACCGGGACCGATCAAGTCGGGGACGGTCTGATCGCGACATGCTTCCAGCTCGGTCCTGGTGAAGCCCACTGAAGGATCGCTACCAGGACCGCGCCCTGGCGGGTGTGATCAGGATCGGGATCGGATAGTCGACGGCGAAACTCTCAGGGGTCCATCCGTGTCCGGCGATCTTCTGGCGGTACTTGGCCGAGTACTCGGGGACCTCCGTCGAGGCAGGAGCCTCGAGGTCGATGCGCGCCATCCCCTCGATGGTGACGACCGCCCCACCCTGGCCGTCGCCATCGAGGTTCAACGACACGCGGGGGTTGGCCTCGATGTTCCGGGTGCGAGCGGTGCCGGGCAGGCTGTAGATGAGGAACGCTTCGCCGTCCCACAGAAACCACACCGCCGAGGTCTGCGGCTGACCGGACGGCGAGACGGTCGTGAACCAGATGATGAGTTCGTCGCGCAATCGTTGCTCGGCGCGAGAGTTGAGACCATCCATGGAGCGACGATAACCCGTCCGCCCGGGTAGGCAGTGGACTGCTTTGCTTCTCCAGGTTCTCACCAGATTCTGTGTCTGCGTTCATGGTGGGCTTAGAGCGACAGGCGACATTGTGCTCAGTAATGGAACACGAAAGGAGCATTACATGCGAAAGGCCATCGCAGCCCTAGCGACCGCCGCGATCGTGCTGGGCGGATTCTCCGCCGCACTGGTCGTCCAGTCGCCCGACCTTGCGTCTGCCCAGGAGGTTGCACCCGAGGATACGGACTTGACGGCTCCGGCAACGATCGAAGACGTCCTGGCCGACCTGGTCACGGACGGGGTGATCACCCAGGAGCAGTCCACCCAGATCGCCGCAGCTCTCCAAGAGCGGGGCGGCGCTTTCCGCGGACACCGGGGCGGTTTTGCCCGAGGATCCCACCTGGAGACGGCCGCCGGAGTAATTGGTATCGAGGTCGCCGACCTGGAAGCCGCCCTTCGAGATGGGCAGACCATCGCCGAGGTGGCTGTGGCCAACGGCTCGTCGGCGCAAGCAGTAATTGACGCCCTCGTGACCGAGATGAACGCCAATCTCGATCAAGCCGTCGCTGATAGAAGACTGACCACCGAAGAAGCCGCCGAGATTCGGGCGGATGCTCCGGATCGCATCACATCGATGGTCAACGGTGAGTTCGAAGGCCACATGGGCTTCGGCAGGCACCACGGCATGGGTCCGGGCTTTGGCATGGGTCCGGGCTTTGGCATCGATCTCGACGAAACAACCACCAACTCAGCAGACACCAGCGCCTGAAACCCTCAGGCTGCGGACTTCGCCCCCGGCTCTCTCTCCCCTCCTCCCTCCAGAGGTCCGAGAGCCGGGGGCTACCGCGTCCGGCACAAACCCGAAGGCCGCGATAGGCTCGATGGCTATGCGATCCGAAGCCACCAGCATTGATCAGTATCTCGCCGAATTACCCGACGATCGGCGAGCAGCCATCGCGAAGGTCCGGGCGGTCATCCTCGCCAACCTGCCCGAGGGTTTCGAGGAGGTCATGAACTGGGGCATGATCACCTACCAGGTCCCGCTCGAAACCTACCCGGATACCTACAACAAGAAGCCACTGATGTTCGCCGGCCTGGCCTCGCAAAAGAACAACATGGCCGTCTACCTATCCAGTATCTACTCGTTTGAAGGTGCCGCCGCCAGGTTCGAGGAGCAGTACCGGGCGACCGGGAAACGGTACGACGTAGGCAAGTCGTGCGTGCGTTTCCGGAAACTCGACGACCTGCCCCTCGACCTCATCGGTCAAACCATCGCGGCCGCTCCGGTGGAGGAATTCATCAAAGCGTACGAAGCCGCCCGGGGTTCCCGTTAGGTCATGTCGGAAAGCAGACGGCCTCTCGATTCTCATGCGCTTTTCATTCCGTTCTTATGTGGCCGCCATATCCTTTCAATCAAGAAACTGAATCTCGGAGGTACGAATGCGGAAAGCGATCACCGGGCTGGCCATAGCTGCCCTCGTGGCCGGTGTAGCACTGGTGGCCGTCTCACTCAGTCAGACGCCGTCGGTACTCGCCCAGGAAACCGAGGATCAGATCTTCAACCAGCCTCTCGGGGATGTGCTCGACGGTCTGGTCGAGGATGAGGTAATAACCGCCGACCAGCGAGACAAGATCGCGTCGGCCTTCGAGGAGCAACTCACACGTTTCGGCAGGGGATTCCGGGGCACACCCCATCTCGAAACTGTTGCCGAAGTGCTCGGAATGGACGTTGACGATCTGGCCGCGCAGCTGCGGGACGGTTCGACCATCGCCAATATCGCAGGTGACAAGACAAAGGCCGTGACCGACGCATTGGTGGCCGAGCAAAAGGCTCGTATCGACGAAGCCGTTGCAGATGGCCGGCTCACCGAGGAAAAGGCGCAAGAAGTCCGCGCCGCCGTGGAAGATCAGGTCGGGGCCATGGTGAGCGGCGAACACAAGAACTGCAGTGCTCCCTTCGGTATGGATCACTTCCACGGAAGGGGCGACTTCAATGGGTTGGGGTTCCGGGGCGGTTTCAGTCTCGATACGATCGCTGAGAAGCTCGGTCTGACCGTCGATGACTTGCACCAGCAACTGGCCGACGGATCATCGCTGGCCGACATCGCCGCCCAAAGCGGTGTTGACACGCAGGCAATCGTTGACGCGGTTCTGGCCGATCTCGATAAACAGCTCACTGCCCTGGTCGCCGACCAGCGTTTGACGCAGGAGCGGGCCGATGCCATCCGAGAGGGTTCAGCGGGGATGATCGAATCGATGATCAACGGAGACATGCCTGGATTCGGATTCAAGTTCCCCGGTGGTGAAGGATTCCGCGGTCACGGGATGCCCGGACCAGGAGGATTCTTCGGCACCCCTGAAGACGACGTCAACGGCACGGGCACCTCCGCCTAAGCCCAACTCACAAGACTCAACCCCCGACTCGAAAGAAGGCCCTCCCCCTCCCGCCAGATCCCGAGTCGGGGGCTGTCGCGTCCCGCGCCAAGACATAGAACGCGCAACCTGCGACCTGAAACCCGGTCTCAGTTGCCGTATTGGAGGGTCTCCGGCTTCTCCAGGAGAACTGCATGAGCGACCTGCTCGGCGACCGGCCGGTGCTCGACGCCGGCGGGGACGACAAACAACTCACCGGCGCGCAGCAACAGCGGCTCGGCATCCTTCATCTCGATGCGGAATTCACCGTCCCAACACAAGAACAGCTCGTCCTCGTCGTGGTGATGCCAGGGGAACTCACCTTCGAGCCGGGCGACGCGCAGAACGGAGTTGTTGGCCACAACGAGATCGGCAAGCTGCCACGGGCCCCCGAGCGACGCGATGGCGTCTGAAATGGATACCGATCGATGTCCCATGTGGGCGAGCGTAGCGACATCGGACTCGAGCGTGCCCGACGAGCTCGCCGGCTGTGCGTACCCCGACCACACCCAGTTCGACCAAAGGCCAAGTACTTCGACGCCAGGTCGGACCCCGACAATCCCCGCTGGATCATGGCGGACATGAAGTTCGTGGAGAAGCTGCCCCGAATGGTTTCGCTCCCCGAGTTGCGGGAGTATGAGAATCTGACCGAACCTGCCGGTCACCGGAGAGCAGTACGAGTTCATCCTCGCTGGGCCGACGAATCGGCGAGTAGAGGGATCAGCTATTGCCGCTGGAGAGCTGCGCCTTGATCTCTTTACAGGCGGGGCAGACGGGGTAGCGGTCCGGATCCCGGTTGGGAATCCACTTCTTGCCGCAGAGAGCAACCACCGGAACACCTTCGACGTTGCTTCGGACAATGTCGGCCTTGGCCACATAGTGAGCGAACCGGTCGTGGCCGCCGTCCCCGTCGGCGAGGCGTGGCTCGTTCTTCGTGGTTGGGGCGGTTTCGCTCATGGACATGATTCTTGCATGAGGCATCGACGAATGCCCAGGGACGGTTCGACGACCTGTTTTGGCATCGCAGGCATGCATGTTCTCACGACGCAAAGTTCTGGGCGTAGGCTTCAAAGCGAAGGGGCTCAGCGTGGACCGGCTCTCTGTGTTGGTCATGTTCAGCTGGCAGTACCTGCTGATGGCGTTCCTCGCCTGTCTGGGAATCGTGCAATTAGCGGCGGCTCGGTCGGGAAGGCGTCACCTGTGGCTGCTCCGTCGCCGCCGGGCGACCAGGCTGCTTGGCGTCGTTCTGGTGGTCGGTGGAATAGCGCTTTTCTACCTGCTCCCGCTCTGGATGGCCGGCCCCTGGGGGCTCGGCCAGGTCGACGGGTCCGCCACGTGGGCCACCGCTTCACTCCAGTCGCTCACCGCAGCGCGCAACATCAACGACACGGCCGGGGGTCTGTCCGGCCACTGGCAGGCATTGTGGGTGTCATTGGCCTGGATTGCCGCGGTCTTCTTTGCTCGTGCAGTCGGCCGGATTGGCAACCTGACCGGCGCCGAAGATCGACCCCCGGACCAGGAGAAACGGGTCCTCGCCGATGTCACGGCGGGAGAACAGCGATGAGCGGTGACGAGACTGTGTTCCGTTGGTTGAACGACCTGGCAGGCCAGTCGAACGTCTTCGATGGTTTCATCCGACTGGTCATCAGCGACTACTTGATCCCCTTCATCGCCACTCTGGCCGTTGCCTGGCTGTGGTTCGCAGGGCGACGAGAAGAAGAAACTGGACGGTTTCAGCACGCTGCTCTCCACGGGTTGGTGGCGCTGGGGCTCAGCCAGCTGGCGGTTGCTCTCATCAATATCGCCGTGGGGCGCCCCCGTCCTTTTGAGCAGCTCCCCGATGTGACCGTGCTCTTCTATGAGCCGATCAACTCGTCGTTTCCCGCCCACCCGATAGCGACGATTTTCGCGTTGGGAGTTGTGGTTTGGATGGTGCACCGATGGTTGGGGACACTGGTACTCGCCCTGGGGCTCCTGCTCGGTATAGGGCGGATCGTCGCTGGATTGTGGTTCCCGACCGATGTGCTCGGCGGCATCGCCATCGGCGCGCTATCGGCCTGGTTGGGCGGGTTGGTACTGGGCCGGTTGGCCGGGGCCGAAGCCTTCATCCGGCGCAAAACGGCCAGCCTGGGATTGGAATGAGAACCACCAACCTCAACCACCAACCGGCGGGAGTGTGGCCACAGAGAAGAGTCGACCCGTTCCTGTTCGGGCCATGAATTGACCAGCGCCTGAGAACCAGCACCACCCGGACGGACGGCTTTCTTGGTACCGCGCCAGGGTCGGGAGCCAGCTCAAATTCCCGTCTTTATTTAGCGTCCCTTTATCCCCCGCGAGATGTTCCCTTAACCCGACGACGGTGAGTCTACCTGCGGGTGGATTCAGCCGGGGGGCTCCGATCGGGAAACCGAAGGAGGAGAGATGGATCACCTATCTACTCGTATCCGCGCCAGATGGTTCGTGCTGATCTTGGCGCTGGCCGGTCTGGCGGCCGTAGCGATCGTGATGGCGCAGGGGGCTCGGGGTGCGTCGGTGGTGGAAGGCGAGGCTATCTACCAGGGGACGTCCGGCACGGGTGTCACGACATGTGCGCTGTGTCACGGCGTGCTTGGCCAGGGCGTCAATGGACTCGGTCCATCGCTGTCTGGATCGTCGAGCATCACCAGCATTATCAGCATCACGGCTAGTGGGGCGGGCCGAATGCCGGCATACTCCCCGGCGCTCACCGACGACCAGATCCTCTCGACCGCTTGTTACGTGAAGCAGGAATTCGATGGGCCTATCCCCGCCGCAGATGAAGCGCGTTGCGGTATCAATCGAGCGCCGGTGGCGGATCCGGGTGGTCCGTACACGGGCACGGTGGGAGTCGCGGTGACCTTCGACGGTTCCGGATCCTCGGACGACCACGACATAGTCTCCTACGCCTGGGACTTCGGTGACGGGACGGGCAGCGGAGTCACCCCGACCCACACCTACACGACGGCCGGAACGTACAACGTCAGCCTGACGGTCACCGACAACGGCAGCCCTCCCCTCACACACACGGCCGAAACCACCGC